>CALLQH010000001.1 GCA_938014945.1 uncultured bacterium
CCGGCGCTGGCGACAAAACCGGTCGCCGAGGCCAGCGCACGGGTCGGGTTGTCGCCGGGCACGATGGGGCGTTTGCCCAGCGGCAGCTTGCGCCCGTGGCCGGCAACGAAGGGCGTGCCCGCAGGCAACGGCATGTCGGGTGCGACCTCGCTCAGCCTGCGCGGCTTGAGGATCGCGCGGGTGACGAAATCGCCATAGGGCTCTCCGCTCACCGCCTCGATGACAAGACCCAGCAGGCCGAAGGCATGGTTGGAATACTTGAAGCGGCTGGCGGCCGGGATGATGGGCGCCTGGGCCAGGTCGGCGCGCAGTTCGGTCTCATCGAGAAACGGGCGTTCGTTCTGCCACTGGCCGGAATCGGCGCCGTCGCGGACGAGGCCAGAGCTGTGGGAAAGCAGTTGCTCCAGGGTGGCGCCGGCGACGTCGGGATGCAGGCCCTCGACATAAAGGCCTGCCGGGTCGTCGAGCGAAAGCAGGCCCTGCTCGCGCAGCAGCATGATCGCCGTGGCGGTGAAGGTCTTGGAGTGGGAGGCGACGCGGAAGCGGTGGCGCGGCGTCAGCTTCTCGCCCGTCCTTTCGCTCGCCACGCCAAAGGCCTGCTCCAGGACCACCTTGCCCTTGTGGGCAATGGCGATGGCGCAGCCGGGTTGTTCGGTCAGGGCCATCTGGTGGTCGATCCAGGCTGGCACATAGTCCAGCGCGGCCTTCAGCCAGCTTGCCATGCTCGTCTCCGTCTAGCGTGCGGTCGGTCGCGATCCCGGCCAGAAACCCTCGATGCGCGCGCCATGCTGCTCCAGCGTCGGGCGCAGTTCGTCGAAGACGGCGCGGTAGCGATAAAACGGCACCACGGGGAGCATGTGGTGAATGAGGTGCAGGTTCTGCTGCAGGTAGAGGATGTCCGCGCCGGGGAAGAGGCTGATGCGGGTGTCGCGGTAGCGGCCGGTCTCGGAATGGTCGTGGTGGGGGAACCAGCCGAAGGTGACCTCCATGACATGCTCGCCGATGAACCACGGGATGAGCCACAGGGTGAGCAGTTCCCAGCCCAGGCCCGCGGCGACCAGACCGATCAGCACGGCAAGCGTCAGGCCGAACGCGATCAGAGTCTGGCGCCGTTCGGATGCGGTCAGCTTCAGTTCGCTGCAGGAGCGCCAGACCTTCACGCCGTTGAGCTGGTTGATCAGGGTCCAGGGGGTCTTGACCAGGACCACCGCCCAGAAGTTGCCCATCAGGAAGGTATCGGGATCGCCCGGCGCATTGGTCTTGGCGTGATGGATGAAGTGCGACTTCCGGTGGGGATGGAAGGTCATGAAAATGGGAAAGGCGGCCAGCGTGCCGACAACGGTGTTGACCCAGCGCAGCTGCTTGTTGCGCGGCACGACGGCGCTGTGGGAGGCATCGTGCAGCGGTGTGTAGATGGCGAACATCGCGACCGTGTTGCAGATCATGGCGATCCACAGCGGCAGGATGCCCGCCAGCGCCATGGCGCTGGCACCCAGCCAGAGGATGAGGCAGCCGGCCAGCAGGGCGATGGTCGGCCAGGCGATGTCGGGCGTGTGGCGTCGCGCCACCTCGGCTTCGAAACGGGTCGTCGATACGGTCTGATTCATGGCCTTGTACCGCTCAGGAGCGTTGGTAGAGACCGGCAAGTTCCGCCTTTTGCTGGATCAACGCCAGTACCATGTCGATGGCCGGGGTCGGCTCATCCACGATGCGGCCGAGCTCGGCGACAACCGTGACCAGCGCGTCGATCTCCATGGGCCGGCCCTTCTCGAAGTCCTGCAGCATGGAGGTCTTGTGCGCGCCCACGGCAACGGCGCCGTCCATGCGCTTCTCGACGTCGATGGCGAAACGTACGCCGAGCTTTTCGCCGATCGCCTTGGCTTCCAGCATCATGGCACGGCAGACCGCGCGGGTGCCGGGATCGGTGCCGATCTGCTCCAGGGTCGCGCCGGTCAGCGCGGAGACCGGATTGAAGCAGAGGTTGCCCCACAGCTTGATCCAGATCTCGTCGCGGATGCCGGGTTTCACCGGCGTCTTGAATCCGGCCTGGCGCATGATCTCGGCCAGCGCCATGACACGTTCGGTCTTTTCGCCGGAGGGTTCGCCGAGCACGAAACGATCGCCTTCGATATGGCGCACCAGGCCCGGCTCGGGCACGTCGCAGGCCGGATAGACGACGCAGCCGATGGCGCGCTCCGGGCCGATTCTTTCCCACTGGCGACCGCCCGGATCGACGCTTTCCAGGCGCTGGTCCTTCCAGGGGCCCTCCAGGGCGTGGAAGTACCACCAGGGCACGCCGTTGACGGCGGTGACGACGGCGGTGTCGGGCCCGAGCAGGGGCTGCATGGCATCGACCACCGCCGGCACCGAATGGGCCTTCAGGGCGACGATGACGTAGTCCTGCGGACCTGCCTCGGCGGGATCGTCGGTGGCGGCGACCGGGCGGGTGGTCGTCTCCCCGTTCATCTCCAGCGACAGGCCCTTGTCGCGCAGGGCGGCAAGGTGGGGGCCGCGCGCAATCAGCGTGACCTCCGCCCCGGCATCGGCAAGCAGGGCGCCGAGATAACCGCCGATGGCGCCGGCGCCGTAGATGGCGATCTTCATGGTCACGAGGCCGGGACCAGGCCGAGCTTCTGGGCAAGGCCGATGCGCTGCAGCTTGCCGGTCGCACCCTTGGGGATTTCGTCCATGAAGAGGATGGTGCGCGGCACCTTGAAGTCGGCCAAACGCTCGGCGGCGAAGGCGCGCAGCTCCTTCTCCTCGGCCGATGCGCCTTCCTTCAGCACGACGACGGCGGCGACCTCCTCGCCCAGCTTCGGGTGGGGCACGGCGAAGGTGACGACCTGGGCGACGGCGGGATGATCCATGAGGATCTCGTCGACCTCGCGCGGGCTGATCTTCTCGCCGCCGCGGTTGATGATCTCCTTCAGGCGGCCGGTCAGGCGCAGGTAGCCGCTCTCGTCGAGCACGCCCTGGTCGCCGGTGCGGAACCAGCCGTCCGTGAAGGCCTCGGCATTGGCCTTGTCGTTGGCCTCGTAACCGGCGGTGACATTGGGGCCGCGGATGACGATCTCGCCGATCTGGCCGGCTTCCAGCAGTTTGCCGTCCTCCGACATGATGGAAACCTCGGGCCCAGCCGCGATGCCGACGGAGCCGGGGTAACGCGGTGCGGGCGGCAGGGGGTTGGAGGCCATCTGATGGGCCGCCTCGGTCATGCCGTAGGCCTCGATCACGGGGCAGCCGAAGGTGGCTTCCAGTTCGGTCATCACCTGGGGCGGCAGGGAGGACGAGGACGAGCGGATGAAGCGCAGCTTGGCGGCCTTGACGCTCGCTTCGTTGCGCGGCGCGCGGGCGAGGATCGCCTGGTGCATGGTCGGCACCGCCGTGTACCAGGTCGGCTTGATCTCATCGAACCAGCCGAAGACCTTCAGCGCATTGAAGCCGGGGGTGCAATGGACGCTGGCGCCCGCGCCCAGGCTGGAAAGCACGGCGGCGATCAGGCCGTGGATGTGGAACAGCGGCATGATGTTGAGGCAGCGGTCGCCGGGCACCAGTTCCAGGCTTGCTGCGATATGGGCCGCCGAGGCGCAGATGTTGGCCTGGGACAGCGGCACGATCTTGGGCCGCGAGGTGGTACCGGAGGTGTGGAGCACCAGGGCGGTATCGTCGGCGGCGACCGGACCGGTCCTGGGGCTGCTCGAAAGGCTGCTGCCCTCGCCAAGCGCCAGGGTGAAGGCGCCTGCGGGAGCGTCGTCCGCCACGCTCACCTCGGCGACGGCCATGCCCAGTTCGCGGGCGACGGCAACCGCGGGGGACTCGCTGCCGGCCTCGACCATCAGCAGGCGGGCGCCCAGATCCTCCAGGTAGAAACGGAATTCGTCGGCGCGATAGGCCGGATTGAGCGGCGCGGTGGTGGCCGCCGCGGCGACGGCGACGAAGGCGCTCGCCATTTCCGGGCCGTTGTCGAGCACGATGGCGACACGGTCGCCACGGCCGATGCCCATGGCGTTGAGCGCGGTGACGGTGGCGGCGACGTGATCGCGCAGGCCGCCGTAGGTCAGCGTCGGGCGGCCCGGCGCGCCGATGGCGGGGGCGTCGGCAGCGCCGGTGGCGAGCAGGGCGTCGATGGTCTGGGGTCGGGTCACGGTTGCCTCGGGGCCTCTGGAAGGGAGGTGCCCTGTTTAGGACGGCGGCCCGCGATCGTCCATGGCGGCAGAAAAAAGGCCCCGGCGCTGGCGGGCGCCGGGGCCTCAGTCAGGAAGGCAAGCGTTTCAGCGGGCGGCGGCGGGGGCCGTCGTGCCGAACAGGCGGCGTGGGTCGAT
>CALLQH010000002.1 GCA_938014945.1 uncultured bacterium
CCGCCCACGGGCACCCCTGGGGCGCCGGAACACGGCACCGCAAGGGGGAGAACGCCATGAAGGACACCCGCGAACAGCTCTCGAAGCTCTCGGTCGGCCTGCACTGGCTGGTCGCCGTGGCGATCATCGGCATGCTGGCCTTCGGTCTCTACATCGACGGCATGGAGCGCAGCACCGAGCGCGGCGACATGATGAACCTCCACAAGTCGTTCGGCGTGGCGATCCTGGCGCTGGTCTGCCTGCGCATCCTGTGGCGCTGGCGCAACGGCTTTCCCGTCATGCTGGGCCAGGCGCCGCGCTGGCAGTTGGCCGCGGCCCACGCCGTTCACGGCCTCCTGCTGCTCGCCACGCTGGCGATGCCGCTGACCGGCATCATGATCTCCCTGGGCGGCGGCCACGGCCTGCCCTTCTTCGGCCTGACCCTGGTCGAGGACGGCAACGCCCAGCAGGAGACCATCAAGGCCATCGGCGAAGCCCACGGCACCATCGCCTGGATCCTGATCGTGCTGATCGCCCTCCATGTCGCCGCCGTGCTGAAGCATCAGGTGATCGACCGCGACGGCACCCTGCGCCGCATGCTGGGCGGGCGCGTCTCCGGCTGAAGCGGAGCCTTCGGTCCTGCCCTGCTTCAGCGGTTGGCGCCGGGGGTCCAGAGCACGTCGGCCTTGCCGTTGTCGTTCATGCGGCGGGCCAGGACGAACAGGTGGTCGGAGAGGCGGTTGGCGTATTTCACCGCCTCGGGGTTCACCTCTTCGACCTCGGCCAGGCCCGTCATCATGCGCTCGGCGCGCCGGATCACGGTGCGCGCCAGATGCAGATGCGCCGCGGCCGGGCTGCCGCCGGGCAGGATGAAGCTGGTCAGCGGGGCGATCTCGGCATTCATCGCGTCGATCTCGGCCTCCAGGCGCTTGACCTGCTCCTCGCTGACGCGCAGCGCGCCCTTGGCGTGGCGGCCGTCGTGGGGCGTGCAGAGGTCGGCGCCCAGATCGAAGAGGTCGTTCTGGATGCGCGCCAGCACGGCGTCGTCCTCACCCGTGGTGTGCAGGCGGACCAGCCCGATCACGGCATTGGCCTCGTCCACCGTGCCGTAGGCGACGACGCGCAGGTCGTGCTTGGCGACGCGGCGGCCGTCGCCCAGCGAGGTTTCACCGGCATCGCCACCGCGGGTGTAGATCTTGTCGAGCTTGACCATGGTTCAGCCCCGTCCGGCCAGGAAGAACATCAGCATCAGCAGCAGCACGGCGATGAGTTGGAGGCCGACGCGCAGCTGCATCAGCTTGTTGCCCCACCTGCTGTTGAACTTGCCCCCGGCCACGAAGCCGCCGATGCCGAGGAACAGCACCCCCAGCGTCGCCACGGCTGCGATGATCACGAACACGGGTATCCAGCTACTCATACGTAAACTCCCGATGGCCGGTACGAGCCGGCGTGGCGGACCACAAGCACAGTGAGGATGCCGCCCGGGCGGCCTCAGCAGCGCGCTGACGGCCGCCGGGACAAGAACCCGCCCGGCATGGGCATGAAGGAAACGGGGCTCGACCTGTTGGGCAGAGTCTCGCGGTGGCGGCCTTCGCGGTCAACCACCCTGCTGCGCGCGCGCCACAAGCCGCTCCAGCAGGGGCCGATAGGCGGCAAAACCCGGCACATCGGCGCCCGCGACCTTGCCCGCATCGTCCCAGCGGCGCACGCGGCAGGCTTCCTGCGCGTGGGGCAGCGCCGCGAAAGTCTGCGCGGCCTGCCCATCCATGATGCCGCCCTGCAGGGCCATGGTGTGGATCGAGGCCGGAGAAAGCCGCGCGCGATAGTCCGCCTCCACGGCGCAGAGGTAACGCTTGGCATCGACATGGAGGCGGATCGGCGCCACGGCCGACTCCGGCAGCAGGCCAGCCAGAGCGCGGCCCGCGGCGGCATCGTGGCGCTTGGCCGGGCGCGTCTCGTTTTCGTTGTCGGGCGCGGCATCGAGATAGTAGCCGACGTCGTGCAGCAGGGCGGCGGCGACCAGCGCCTCCTCCGCGCCCTCCTGCCGCGCCAGGGCGGCGCATTGCAGCATGTGGTCGCCGATGGTGACGTTTTCGCCGAGGTAGCTGTCGCGCACGATGACGGCAAACAGCGCCTCCAGCCGGTCCACCAGATTGCCGGGCGTCAACCCCGCGAGCAGCGGCTTGCTCACGCCTGACGCTCCAGAAGAGCGAGGGTGGAGCGCAGGCCGTCCATGTCGGCGTAGCAGCCCTGCAGGTGGCGCCGGCCGGAGGCGGCGATGGCGCGGCGGCCGTGGAGGACGCGGCGGTTGTCGACGATGAAGAGTTCGCCCGGGGCAAGCTTGAAGGACACCTCCAGCGCCGGGCGGCGCAGGATTTCGGCAAAGCGACGGTAGGCGCCGTAGAACGCGCCCATGACCTCCACATCGAGATCGAAGGCAGCGATGGAGCGGTTGTTGAAACGGATCTCGGCGACCTCGCCCCGGTCGTCGAGCGTGATGAGCCTGGCGCGCGCCTCCAGCACCGCATCGGGGCTGGCGAAGCGGAAGGGCACGGCATGGCGCGTCAGCAGGTCGAAGTCGGTCGCCGATTCGGCCTGGAGCATCTGGGCGGCGCGGAAGCCGTCGACCACCACCGATTCGCCGCCATCGTTGTCGGCGACGAGGCAGTGGAGCAGTTGCAGCCCCGGCACGGGATCGCGGTAGGGGTTGTCGGTATGCACAGAAAGACCCATCGGCGTGTAGGCGAGGTTGATGGG
>CALLQH010000003.1 GCA_938014945.1 uncultured bacterium
ATTGGAGCCGCGCGGAGGCCGCCTTTGCGCGCGCGGCGGAAGCCGAACCCGATAATCCCGACCACAGCTACAACCGGGCCCTGGCCTGCGACCGGGCCGGACGCCAGGATGAAGCCGTCACGCACTACAACACGGTGCTGAAGCAGGACCCGCGCCACGGCGATGCGCGCAACAACCTGGGGCTGGCGCTGATGGCCCAGGGCCGCATCCACGATGCCAGCGAAAGTTTCACCGCCGCCTTCATCGCAGGCAGCCATGCCGGTGCGGGGCTCAATCTCTCCCGCTGCCTGGCGGCCGCCGGCGAAGCGGCAAAGGCGGTCGAGGTTGCCCGCCATGTCGCCTCGGCCCACCCGGAAATGTCGCAGGCCCATCACTATCTGGGCGAAGCCCTGCAGGCTGCGGCCGACCTCGATTCCGCCGCCATCTGTTTCCGCCGCGCCCTGGAGCTCGATCCCGCCGACCAGGCCGCGCGCGCGGCTCTGTTCACCGCGCTGCATGCCACCGGCGACCTCACCGGCGCAGACCGCCTGGAAGCCGAGGTGGTGGCGCAGGCCATGCTGAACGCGGCGCGCAACAGGCGGCCTCACCTGACACCCTTCACCGCCATGGCATGCGCGCTCACCGGCGAGCAGGACGCGATCCTGGCGCGCGCCACCGCAAGCGCCCTGGCACGGGACTGCGGACCGGAAAACGCCCTGTGGCGCAAGGGCCCCGCGGCGCGCCGCAACAAGGGCGAGCGCATCCGCATCGGTTATCTTTCCGACGACTTCCGCGATCAGGCCACCGCGCATCTCGCCATCGGCCTGTTCGAGAACCACGACCGGGACCGCTTCGAGATCACCGCGCTCTCCCACACGGGCCCGTCGGGCGATGCCTACCGGCAGCGCATCGAAGCCAGCGTCGACCGCTTTCTCGACATTGCCGCGATGGGCCATGACGAGGCGGCACAGGCCATCGCAGCCGCCGGCATCGATGCGGTCATCGACCTGAAGGGCCACACCCTGAACAACCGCCTTGCGATCCTCGCGCGACGGCCTGCGCCCCTGCAGATCACCTATCTGGGTTTTCCCGGCACGACCGGCGCCCCCTGGATGGACCTGCTGGTGGCCGATGCCACCGTGGCGCCCCCGGAGATCGCCGCTTTTTTCAGCGAACGCACGGTACACCTGCCCGACTGCTATCAGATCAACGACAACCGCGCGCCGATCGCAGACCGGCCGGCCAGCCGCAGCGAGGTCGGCCTGGCCGATGACGCCGTGGTCTATGCCTGCTTCAACGAGCTGTGGAAGATCGACAGCGAAAGCTTCGGCCTGTGGTGCGCCGTGCTGAAGGAGGTTCCCGGCGCCGTCCTGTGGCTGCGCGACGGCGGCGAACAGGCGCGCACCAACCTGCAGGGCGAGGCGGCGGCCCAGGGTATCGATCCGGCCCGCCTGCACTTTGCCCCGTTTCTGCCCAAGGACCAGCATCTGGCCCGCATCGCCCTGGCCGACGTCTTTCTCGACAGCCTGCGCGTCAACGCCCACACCACAGCGACCGATGCGCTTTGGGCAGGTTTGCCGCTGATCACCGTGGCCGGATCGCGCTTTGCCAACAGGGTCGCGGCCAGCCTGCTTCGGGCGGCGGGCCTCTCCGATCTGTGCTGTGCCGACCGTGCGGCCTACCGCGACCTTGCCGTCGCATTGGGACACGACCGCAACAGGCTCCGCGCCCTGCGCACAAGCATGGATAAAGTGCGCGACAGCCGTCTGTTCAACAGCACGGCCAGAACGAGGGCTCTTGAAGATGTTATTGTCAATCAATTGTTACAATAACCGAATTGATCTCGAAGCGCCCCTGCTGTCTAGTTAGCGATACATGACGAAGACCTTGGTGTGGTTTTCGTGTTGATGTGGCCCATTGTCGTCGGGGGGCGGCTTCGGGGTCCTGAATTTGAGCTTGTGCATTCAGTTTTGGGGGCGAGATGCAAGCCAATGTCGGGAAGTCCGCAGGCCGTGCGCTGCGGATCGGGTCGTTGCTGACGACACTTGCCGCTGGCCTTGCCGCCACGGCAGCACTTGCCAACGAACAGTCCACCCTGCTGATCGAGGACGGCCTCGCCACGCTGCAGACGGGCGACCTGCTTGGCGCGACCAATCTCTTCATCGATGCCTACGACGCCGATCCAGGCGATGCGCAGGCCGCCTTCTATGTCGGCGTGGGCATGAACCGCATCGGCGATTTCGTGCAGGCGCTGGCTGCCTTCGACGAAGCCGAGCGGCTGGGCTTCCAGAGCGACGAGCTCGATTTCGAAATGGGTTGGGCCCTTCTGGCGGTGGGTCAGTACGACAGCGCCATTGCGCACCTGGAGGCTTACGAGGCCGCCCATCCCGGCAACGGCAAGACCAGCGAGTTCCTCGGCCGCGCCTGGCTCGCCAAGGGCGACACCCAGCGCGCCCAGGAACTGTTCCGCGAGGCCGTGGCGCGTGATCCCGCGCTGTCCTCCTCCGTCTCTGTCCAGATGGCAACGATCGAGGCCAGTCAGGGCAATCCCGAACAGGCCGCGGCCTTCCTCGACAGCATTGTCGCCAACGATCCCTCCTCTCCCCTCGGCCAGTATCTGAGCCAGGAGCTGACCCAGCTGGCTTCCACCCAGGAAAGAGCCGGACCGCCAAAGGTCTGGTCCGTGGTCGCCAGCTTTGCCGTCGGGCATGACAGCAACGCCATCGCCCTGGGCGATGCCTCGCCCCTGCCCACTGGCATCACCAACCAGTCGGGAGCCTTCTTCGAAACCGCCGTCGCGGGCCAGTACACCGTGTTTGCCCGCCCGGGGGTCGATCGGCTGGATGTGTCGGGCGCGCTCGGCCTGCGTCGCTACGGCGACAACCTGACCGTGGTCGACAGCGAGTTCTGGTCTCTGGGCGCCGATTATCAGGGCCTGATCCGCAGGGATCTTGTCGGGCGCGTTCAGGCCTATCTGGGCGGCAACACCAGCCATGGCGATGCAAGCAACCGCTATGTCGGCGGGCGCGGCTCGGTCCAGTTCGAGAGCTTCGACGTGCTCTGGGAGCCATGGGTCAGCTACACCTACATCGAATACAACGAAATCGGTTTCGTCGCTCCCGCAGACAACCGCAACGGCGCGACCCTGGGCCTGGGCGCCAACGGCTACTGGACCTGGGATCTGATCGAGGCAGACCTGCGCGCGGGCGGCGCCTATGGCAGCAGCCGGACCGATGGCACGAACTTCGACAATCACAGCTGGTCGGCCGTGTTCGGATTGTCCAAGGAACTGGCCGACGAGGTCACCGTCGACGTTTCCTATGTCATGATCAACACCGACTACACCAACCTCGATACCCGCGCGACGCCACCGGGCTCCTTCAAGCGCTCCGATCACACACGCTACTTCACGCTGCAGCTCAGCAAGCCGATCTGGGAGAACATCACGCTGTTCGGCCGCGCCATCGTGACGCACAACGGCTCCAACATCCCAGCCTTCGCCTACGACCGTATCGAAACGGTCGCCGGCATCACCGCATCGTTCTGAGGAGGGCACGTCATGCAGTCATCCCGCGTCATGACCAACCTGCTCCGCGGCGGCGTCTCGCTGGTCGCCCTTTCGGCTGCCTGGGGCCTGCCGACCGCAGCCCAGGCACAGACGTGCGAGACCGCCGCAACCATCGACGGCGTCGCCCCCGGCACGGCGGTGACATGCCCCTTCAGCACGGTTCTCACATTCCCGGGCGCGGTGTCCCAGGGCCCGGGCGGTGTGCCGAACGGCTCCCAGCTTCTGGGCGTGCTGAACGGCACGGATCCGACGCACCAGCAGTGGACCTTCCAGGACGCGAACGGCAACGTGCAGTTCATCTTCCTTTCGGGTGATTACAACCTGCGCAACGGCATCGGCGGCACGACGGTCCTGCAGGGGCCGGCCCTGCTCGGTCTGGCGGGAGCGGGCGCCTGCGGTGCAGGCGGCCTGACGTGCCCGGGCAGCGATCCAAAGTTCAGGACGGCGTCGAATCTCACGGCCCCGACGGGTGGCGGTGCCGCCGGCGGCTTCATCCTGCCGACCGTCACCGAATACTTCGGGCCGACCACCACCGGCTTCCAGGGTGTCGAGGTTGCCGACCTCAACGCCACCGCCTGCGATGTCATGCCGACGGGCGCGTCCTGTGATCCATCCTTCCGCTTCGGGCCGGCGATCACGGGGGCGGAACCCGGCAGCGGCGTCACGGCCGCACCTCTGGGCAGTGACATCACCATTCACGGCACCGGCTTTGACGATTTCTACCTCGACATCGCCGTGCTGCCCGAGGATCTCGCGCAGGACTTCAGTTCGTGCAGTGCGTCGTCGCCGGCGAGTTGCGCAATGGTTGTCGATGACAAAGGTGATGCCTTCGTCTTCACGCCTGAGAGCACGCTCGGCATACCTGAGTTCGAGACGAACTACGTCGTGACCGGCACCAACGGCGTCACCGTGATCGGTGCCACGGCTGGCCCGCGCCTTCCCGGCGCGAACCGTTTCACCGATCTCAGGGGCCTGTTCGTGCAGCATGTCTCCAACGCCAACGCGATCGTTGCCGGGGGCACGAAGAGCAATCTCAGCGGCACGACCGGCGCCGGTGTCCAGGGCGCATTCTCGATTCCCGGTGCCGTCGACAGCTTCCTGCTGACGCAGCCGATCCAGCCATCGCAGGCCGGCGGCAATACCTTCAGCTATGTCATCAGCTATCCGGTCAAGCCGCTCGGCGACTATTCCCTCTACGACTTCGGTCCGGATGCGGGCGGCGTGTTCGTTGATCAGAACAGCCTGCCGGAAGTCACCAAGGTCACGCCGGGGCGCAACGCATCCGGTACCAATCCGGCAACCAGCTTCGTCCTGACGTTCTCCCAACCGATGGACACGGCAACGGTGGAGGACAATTTCATCATCCGCAGCTTCAGTGACAAGCAGCTGGCGGTTGCCGGGAATGGCGACCGGGCAGAGGATGGCGGCCCGGAATTCGATAACGATATCTGGGACGATTCCGCCTTTGATATCGACTGGAACGACGACGGCACGGAAGCCACGCTCTGGGTCGAAAAGGGCGGGCGCCTGGATGATGAAAAGGCAACCCTGGACTACTACTACGGACCCGTGATTGCGGTCAGCCTGAACAACTCTCCGGAAACGGCCATCGACTTCCAGACGCCGGAGCCGCCCGATCCGGGATCGGGCTTCGAGACGGGACGCGCCCTGGGCCTGCTCTTCGACATCTATGCAAAGCCCGAAAGCGGCGCCCAGGCCGCACAGGCCAGCGATGTCGCGACCGCAGGCATTCCGACCCAGGGCGGAACACGCGACAGCGGCGCCTTGCGCTGAGCCGCACCACCGCCGCGCGCAGGGATTCGCCACGGTTGGCAGCAGGTGCAGCATGAACGGTTGTGAGGACGGACCAGTCGGCTAGATTGGCGTTCCCCAGCCGGAGCCAAGCCATGTCCCGCACCCGATTCGCCGACGACGGCAAAGGCGGTCTCAGCCGCCATGTTCCCCTGCGTACATCGCGCCATACCGCCCTTCTCGTGATCGACGTGCAGCAGTACTGCACGATCCCCGGTGACGGTGAGTTCCCCGGGATGACTCCCGACAGCATCCCCGAGAAGCACCGCTACTACTTCGAGCGGATCAACTCCAAGGTGCTGCCCAACATCGCCCGGCTGCAGGCGGCCTGCCGCGGCGCTGGCACGGAGGTGATCTATACGGTCATCGAGGCGGCCACGACCGACATGCGCGACCTCAGCCTCGACTACAAGATTTCGGGCATCGGCGTGCCCAAGGGTTCGCCCTGGGCGCAGCTTCCCGTCGAGATCCCGGCAACCCCCGACGAGATCATCATCCCGAAGACCTCCTCGAGCGTTTTCATGTCGACGAACATCGATTATGTGTTGCGCAATCTCGAGATCGAACAGCTCATCTGCTGCGGCCTGTTGACCGACCAGTGTGTCGAATCCGCGGTGCGCGATGCCTGTGACCTGGGCTATCTCGTGACCGTGCCGGAGGACGCCTGCGGCACCCACACCCAGGAGCGGCACGACCGTTCCCTGGACTTCTACAAGGGTTACTGCCGGATCGTCTCGACCGATCAGGTGGTGGCCGAACTGCAAGGCCTCAACAGAAAGGCATAAGAACAACCATGGATGTCTCCAAGATTCCCGCCGGCGTGAACCCGCCCGAGGAAATCAACGTCATCATCGAGGTGCCGCTGGGCGGCGAGCCGGTGAAGTACGAGCTGGACAAGGCCTCGGGCGCCATGTTCGTCGACCGCTTCCTGCACACTTCCATGCGCTATCCCTGCAACTACGGCTTCATCCCCCACACCCTGTCGGACGACGGCGATCCCGTGGACGTGCTGGTTGCCGCCCGCACCTCCGTGGTGCCCGGCGCCGTGGTACGCGCGCGTCCCGTGGGCGTGCTGCTGATGGAGGACGAGGCCGGGATGGACGAGAAGCTGCTCGCGGTGCCGGCCAATTCCACGCATCCCTATTACATGCATGTGAAGAACTACAACGAGCTGCCGCAGATCCTGCTCGATCAGATCGCGCACTTCTTCCAGCACTACAAGGACCTGGAGCCCGACAAGTGGGTCAAGATCCTCGGCTGGCGCGGCGTCGACGAGGCGCGCGACATGATCATCAAGGGCATCGCCGCCGGAAAGGCCTGAGCAGCGCGTAACCGCTTTCCAGCGCCATCGCCTTTGCCTATCGTTGCCGGACAACACAGGGAGAGTGCGATGGCTGTAACGCTGGTGCCGGCCGCAGAAGGCCGTGCGGTTCATGTCGCCAAGGGCCAGAAGGTCACGGTGCGCACGCCCCAGGGCGGCCAGGCCGCCGACTTCTTTGCTTACAATGCGGCCAATGTCGGTGAATGGCTTTCGGCGCCTCACACCTGGGTCACGACCTTCAGCCTGAAACCGCGCGTCGGCGACACCTTCATCTCTCGCTTCCGCCGCCCGATGCTGATGATGACGCATGACACGGCGGGCGGCATTCACGACATGCTGCTCGCCGCCTGCGACCAGTTCCGCTACGAGTTCTTCGGCCACGAGGGTCCGCACGCCAGCTGCTCGGACAACCTGCAGACCGCGATGCGGCGCATGGGCTACGAGGTCGGCGTCATCCCCCAGCCGATCAACTTCTTCACCAACATTCCGGTCGACGCCAACGGCGGTCTCTCCGGCCCGAAGAACACCGTTCCGCCCGGCGCTGAGGTGACCATGGAGGCGCTGATGGACCTGATCTGCGTCGTCTCCTCCTGCCCCTTCGACATGCGCCGCCAGGGCTGGGAGATCAACGCCGGCGACCGTGTCACCGAGCTTGAGATCGAGGTTCACTGAAACCATGGCCCCGCAACGCGACGATGTGGTGGCTGCAGGCGGCCGCTGGTCGGGCATCGTCGCGCGCGGCCAGCGCCTGCGCATCACCGACCTGGAGGGCAACCAGGGCGTCGACTTCCTCTGCTACAACGCCGCCGAGCCGCTGGAGCGCTACCACGCGCCCAACACCCTGAAGGCCGCGCGCACCCTGCGCCTGACCACCGGCCACAGCCTCTATTCCGACGAGGCGCGGCCGATCTTCACCATCGTGGCCGACACGGTGGGCTATCACGACACGATCGGGGGTTGCTGCAGCGCCCACAGCAACGCCCTGCTTTATGGCGTCGCCGACTGCCCCGGCTGCCGCGAGAACTTCCTGGCGGCACTGGCCGACCACGGCCTTGGGCGGCGCGATATCGTTCCCAACGTCAACTTCTTCTGCAACGTCACGGTCCAGGCCGACAATGTCCTGGCCGAGCGTACGTTCGAGGCCCTGCCGCAGGGCGCGGTCGCGGGCGGCTACGTCGAACTGCGTGCCGACATGGATGCGCTCGCGGTGATCTCGAACTGCCCGCAGGTCAACAATCCCTGCAACGACGGGATGCCCAGTCCCATCCGGGTGGAGATATTGCCGGCGGCCTGATCCGGGTTCCGGCTAACGCTAGGCTTGTTTCTGCTCCCTGCTCCGGCGCTTCCTGCGCGCGAGCATGTTGAGCCCCTCGACCAGGGCCGAAAAGGCCATGGCGGCATAGATGTAGCCCTTGGGCACATGCATGCCGAAGCCGTCGGCAATCAGGGTCATGCCGATCATCAGCAGGAAGCCCAGGGCGAGCATCACCACGGTGGGGTTGGCCTCGATGAAGCGCGCCAGGGGGCCCGATGCCCAGAGCATCACGCCCACGGCGAACAGCACCGCCAGCACCATCACGGGCAGATCGTCGGACATGCCGACGGCGGTGATGATGCTGTCGATGGAAAAGACGAGGTCGAGAAGGATGATCTGCACGATCGCTGCGCCGAAGGTCGCCACCACCACGTTGGCGGCGGCATCAACAGGCTCGGGATCGACATGGTGGTGAATCTCGCGGGTCGCCTTCCACACCAGGAACAGGCCGCCGGCGATCAGGATCAGGTCGCGCCACGAGAAGCCATGATCGAACAGTTCGAAGAGCGGGTCGGTGAGCTGCACGATGAAGGCGATGCCCGAGAGCAGCACCAGGCGCATCCCCAGGGCGAGGCCGATGCCCAGCTTGCGCGCACGGGGACGGATTTCGGCGGGCAGCTTGTTGGTCAGCACGGAAATGAAGATCAGGTTGTCGATGCCGAGCACGACCTCCATCACCGCCAGCGTCGCCAGTGCGGCCCAGGCCTGCGGGCTTGCCGCCAGTTCCAGCAGATAATCCATCATGGAAGGTCAGCTCCGTTTGCAGCCGTGGTGCGCGGCAACCATGCCATTGCGTGCCGCACGACGCACAGGAAAACGCCGCCGGCCCGAAGACCGGCGGCGCTGCTCTTCCCCGCGGGGAACACTCCGTCTTATTCCCAGGCGGGCTCGCCCAGATCGACGTCATCCTGATCGGTCAGGGCGCCTGCGACCGCACCCGCCGCACCGCCGATCACCGTGCCGGTGAGGACATTGCCGCCGGTGATGGCTGCCGCACCGGCGCCCGCGGCAGCGCCAAGGCCCGCGCCGCTCAGCGCACGGTCGCCCTGATTGGCGCCGCAGGCGGCCAGGGACAGGGCCAGGACAGCGGCAGAAAGCGGAATGGTCAGCGAACGGATCATGTCGGTTTCCTCCAGGCTGGGCCGGCGGTGCCGGCGTGTCTGGTGGAAAAAACGTGGTTCAGGGTACCGCGTTGCGCACCGTGCTGTGTGAAAACCGTGACCTCGGGGTCAGGGCGTCAGAAGCGCCTCGAGCTCGGCGCCGAGTTCACGATCCGGCACCAGGGCCTTGAGTTCACGCACCGTTGCCGCAGCCGCAGCCGTGTCGCCCGATGCCAGTTGCACATAGGCACGCGACTCCAGCACCGTTGCCGGATCGGCCCCCAGGATCCTCGCTGCTTCCAGCGCCTGCATGGCGCCGGCGAAGTTGCCGCTGGCGCTCTGCACGGCGGCAAGATCGAGGCGCAGGCCCGGATCCTCGGGATTCTGCCGTGCGGCCGTGAGCACCCTCTCGACCGCCTCCCGCGGACGCCCCATGGAAAGCAGGGTCTCGGCGCTTGCCAGATTGAGGGCGATCGAATCAGGGTTGTGCTCCAACCCCTCCGACAGCCGGGCCTCGGCCTCGCCGAAGTATCCGCCCGACAGCAGCAGGCGAGCACCTGCGACCCAGGCCCCTTCAAGCTGGGGATCCAGGCGCGCCGCTTCGGTGAACGCCGCATAGGCCGCATCGAACTGGCGCATGGACTGGGCAACGCCGCCCGCCTGCATCTGCCCCTCGGGGAAATCCGCAACGGCGAACAGCATCCGGGACGCCTCGCCGCGCGCGGCAGCGACCGCGTCGCGATATTCCTCGGGGATGGCATCCTCGGGAAGTCCCATGGTCACCAGGGCTGCGGCAACCCGGACGGAGCGCACCGGATCAGCGGTGCGTGGCACCAGCAGCGCAACACGCACCTCGTACGGCACGAAGCGAAGGGCGTCGACGGCGGCACGGCGGACCAGGGGATCGGGATCGTCGAGCATGGGATAAAGCTGCGCCATGCCCTCCACATCTAGCCGCAGGCCCAGGAGCGAAACCGCCGTGGCGCGCATGATGCCCGAGACCGCCGGATCGTTTGCCAGCCGGAGCAGTTCACCCGTGACCTCCGCCGCCGGATCGCTGCGCCCGGCAGCGATCACCAGGCCGGGATGCGGCTCGCTGTTGCGCCCGCCGGGGTACCATTGCGTCAGGACATCGGCCGCCCAGGTCTGCGTGCGATCGTCATGGCAGGCGGTGCAGGCGTCCGGGGCGCCCACGGCGGCCGAGACATCCGGGCGCGGCACACGGAAACCGTGATCGCGCCGGGGATCGACCATCATGTAGGTGCGCTCCGGCATGTGGCAGGACACGCACTGCCCCGCCTCGCTTGCGGGATCGTGGTGGTGATGGTCGGCGCTGTCGAAGTCCGCGGCAGGAGCCGAGGGGAACGCCGTATTGCCGGCAGGATTGTGGCACTGCGTGCAGACCGCGTTGCCCGTGGCGACGAGCTCCGCGGTGTGCGGATCGTGGCAGTTGCTGCAGGTCACCCCGGCGCGCGCCATGGGCGATTGCAGGAAGGAGCCGTAGACATAGACCTCGGCGTCGGGTTGCCCGTCCGCGAAATAGAGACCCGGGTCCAGCACGCTCAACAGATAGTAATCGTCAAAGGGCGCGCCCGGCGGCGAGCTGTCGGCGATCAGCCCGGAACGCCGGGAATGGCA
>CALLQH010000004.1 GCA_938014945.1 uncultured bacterium
CATCGCCTGGGCGGCGCTGGGCTACATCGGCCGCCGTGGCGCCTTGCTGGCGGTGCTGTTGTTCCTGGCGCAGCCCGGCATCTACGGCGTCTATCAGATCGGCCGGGCCGATCATCACAGCCTGCATC
This sequence comes from uncultured bacterium, assembly GCA_938014945.1. Taxonomy (GTDB): domain Bacteria; phylum Pseudomonadota; class Alphaproteobacteria; order SP197; family SP197; genus CALGGB01. The sequence continues at coordinate 129 of CALLQH010000004.1, forward strand.
TCACCCTTGCCGTGGCGGTGCTCACGCTGCTGCTCGTCTGGGCGCAGCGGCGCGGGGAAAACCTGCGCCTGCCCCTGCTGGCCGGGTTTGCCGCGGCGGCCGGCCTGTGGGTCGGGGCGGAAGCGCTGATGACCATCGCCGTCGCGGGCGGCGGTCTGGCGATCGGCTGGCTGCTGGGCGAGCGCGATGCCGCCCGCGCGCTGTGGCGCTTCGCCCTGGGCCTGCTGCTGGCGACCCTGGCGGCACTGGCGCTGGAACGGCCTCCGGGCGAGTGGAGCGATGTCGCGCTCGACCGCCTTTCTCTTGTCCATGCCGTGCTGGTCGTCCTTCTGGCGGCGGCGGCGGGTCTGGTCTTCCTTGCCGAACGAACGATGCCGCGCACGCTGCCGGTGCGGCTCGGCATTGCGGGGGCGGGCGGGCTGCTGGTGCTGGCGCCCCTGGCGCTGCTCTTTCCGCAGTTCCTTGCCGGACCCTATGGAGAAATCGATCCCGCCGTGCAGGCGGTTTTCCTCGACAGCGTGCGCGAGGCCGAACCGATGCTGGCGCGCGGCGCGACAACCTGGGCCGATGCGTTCTTTGCCCTCGGCGCCTTGCTGGTCGCTGCGCCCTATGCCGCGGCCATGGCCTGGCGCCTGGCGGATCCGCGCCGTCTGGGCTGGCTGCTGCTGGTGATCGCCATGGCGGTCTATACCGCCGCCACCCTGCATCAGATGCGCGTGCTGCCCTATGTCCAGACGGCCCTTGTCCTGCCCTGGGCCGGTGCGGTGCTGGCCGCGGCGGGGGCCATCATGGCGCGCATGCGCCGGCCCTGGCGCGCGCCCGCGGCTGCCATGGCGGTGATCGCCCTGATGGCCACGCCGGTGGTGGGCGGTGGCCTGCTGCTCGACCCGGCGGGCCGCGCGGCCTCCCAGGCGCTGCACGACCGCTGCGACTGGCCTGCGCTTCACGCCTGGCTGAACACGGCCGATACGCCGCCCGGTCCGGTCGCCACCTATGTCTTTCCCGGACCCTGGCTTGCCTGGGCGACCGGCCGGGGCGTCGTCTCGGCGCCCTATCATCGCAATGCCGACGGCATCCTGGATGTCGACCGGCTGTTCCGCGCCGGCGAGGCGGAGGCCCTGGCCATCGCCCGTGAACGCAACCTGGGGCTGATCGTGCTTTGCCCGCAATCACCGGGTCGCGGCGGCCATGCCTGGTATCTTGGGGCCGGTGCGCCCGACGCCCTTTATGCGCATCTCGCTGCCGGCCAGGAGCCAGCCTGGCTCGTGCGCCTGGGCGAAAACGATCACCGACTGACGGATTTCCTGGTGTTTGGTGTCGTCCTGCCCTGATATCGTATTGTGTGATTCAGGTCACAATCTGTGCTTCACCTCGGTAATTGACCGAAACGGTGAAAGACGTCACACATAAACGTAAGGCTTCGTTAACATTTGCCCGGCATCTTGGGATCGGCACAGCGCCGGAAGGCGGGCGGATCGCGACCATGGGTATACTGGCAAGGACAGGCAGCGCGCTGCGACGCTTCCGCGATCACGAGAGCGGAGCGGTTGCGGTGGAGTTCGTGCTGGTCGCGCCGATCTTCCTGTTCCTCATCTTCGCCCTCTTCGAAACCGCCATCCTCTACACCATCGCCACGGTCATGGAGGGCGAGGTCGCCCAGGCCTCGCGTTCGATCCGCACCGGGCAGTTGCAGCAGGAAGCCGATCCGCGCGCCGCATTCCGCGAGATCCTGTGCAGCAACCTCGACAATGTCCTGAACTGCGATGCGGTCATCGTCGATGTCCGCACCTTTCCCGACTTCGGCGAGATGATCTTCCCCGACTTTGTCGATGACGACGGCAACGCCAGCGGCAATCAGTTCCTGCCGGGCGACGCCGACGAGATCGTTCTGGTGCGCGTCGCCTATGCCTACGCCATCGTCACGCCCTATCTGGCGGAGATCCTGCCGCCGGCGGGCGTGGATTCGGTGATCCTCTACTCGGGCGCGGCGTTCAAGAACGAGCCCTTCCAGAACGCCTTCTGATGATCCGGCCGCGCGCCCCGATCCGCTGCCTGGGGCTCTTCGCCCGCGATTGCCGTGCCGTCGCCGCGCTGGAGTTTGCCCTGGTCCTGCCTGTGCTGGTGCTGCTGCTGTTCGGCACCGTCGAGATCGGCAACGCCCTGCTTCTGGATCGCAAGGTGACCGCCGCGGCCCAGACCGCCGCCGACCTGGTTGCCCAGCAGAAGACCGTGACGGCCGGCGACGTCGCCAACATCTGGCGCGCCATCGACAACATCATCGCGCCCTTCAACACCGCGGGTACCAGCTATCGCCTGCTTTCGATGGTCGCCGATGCGGACGGCAACGTCACCATCGACTGGCAGCAGAGCCGCGGTGCGGGCGCGCTCGAACGGCTGTCGCTGCCCGCGGGGCTGGCGACCCCCAACGAGAGCGTGATCGTCGCCCAGATCACCTACAGCTACGTGCCCGTCTTCGGCGACCTGATCTTCGGTTCCTACGACATCAGCGACGTCGCCTACCTGCGCCCGCGCACGGTCGAGCAGGTCGAACTGCGATGACACCCGCGCCTGCCTGCCCAAGGAGACACGCCATGTCCTCCACCACCGCCCTGCCGCCTCATGCCCTGGCGCGTTTCGCGCGCGACCGCCAGGGCGCCGTGGCGATCATCTTCGCGCTGGCGCTGATCCCCCTGCTGCTGGGCGCGGGAGCGGCGATCGATCTGGGCCGGGCCTACATGGTGAAGTCGCGCCTGGGTTACGCGATCGATGCCGCGGCCCTGGCGGTCGGCGCGGCGACGACAACCGACCGCGCCGAACTCGAGCAGATCATGCTCTCGTTCTTTGCCGCCAACTATCCGGCCAGCGAGCTTGGTGTGCCGGCAACGCCCGTCATGCGGATCAACGAGAGCGAGGTGACGATCTATGCGACGGCCGAGGTGTCGACGACGCTGATGAGCATCGCCCATGTCACGACGCTCACCGTTTCCGCCGAGACCCTGGTGATCCGCGAGACCAAGGGTCTGGAGGTGGCCCTGGTCCTCGACAACACCGGTTCGATGGGCACGACCAAGATGAACAACCTGAAGGAGGCGGCGCGTATCTTCCTCGATATCCTCTACGGCCGTGAGGAAGAGAACGACCTGCTGAAGGTCGCGGTGGTGCCCTTTGCAGGCACGGTCAACGTCGGCACCGACTTCGCATTCCTCAAGTCGACCTTCGACAACGACGACTGGAGTCCCACGGACTGGGGAGGTTGCGTCATGGCGCGGGGCAGCGTGCGCGACCGCAACGATGCCGAGCCGGTCAACGATGTCACCAGGTGGGACGGCTATCTCTGGCCGAGCGACCGCAACAACAACTGGCCGCCGGTGCGCAGCTACAAGGGCCCCAACGAGGACTGTCCGGTGGAGCTGCTGCCGCTGACCGCGGCAAAGGCCACCGTGGCGGCGAAGATCGACGAGATGTTCTCCGACGGCATCACCCACATCAACGTCGGCCTGGTCTGGGGCTGGCGCGTGCTGTCGCCGAGCGAACCCTTCACCCAGGGCGTGGCTTACGACAACGAGGACTACAACAAGGCCATCGTGCTGATGACGGACGGCGAGAACACGTTCTCCAGCTCGTCCTTCGGCGCCTATGGTTATCTCGGCGAGAGCCGCCTGGGCACGACACGGTCGAGCACGGCTGAAAGCACGCTGGACTCACGGACCACGGAGGTCTGCAACGCGATCAAGGCCGAAGGCATCCTGATCTACACCATCACCTTCCAGGTCAGTTCCAACACGTCGCGCAACCTCATGCGCAACTGCGCGACAGACACCAGCAAGTATTTCGACTCGCCCAATGCGGAGACGCTGACCCAGACCTTCCGCGCCATCGGCAAGGAACTCTCGAACCTGCGCATCGGCGGCTGAGGCGGCTAGCGGCGCGCTCAGCGGGTGCCTTCGGCCTCCTGCGCGGCATCGTCGAGCTGTTCGGCGAGCTTCAGAACCTGCTTCTGCTCGAACTCCGAAAGACGGCTGAAGGAGGCGAGATCGATGCCTGCGCGCTCCAGAAGTTCGCTCATGTCCGGGCGGGGTGCGGCCGGCGGCGCGGTTCTCGCCGGCGCGGGCGCCACCGGTGGCGGCGCCGGCTGGACCGGATCGGCGCCCGCAAGATCGCTGCTGTGGTCGGCGCGCGGATCGGCGGCGGCGGGCCTTACCGGATCGCCCTCGGGATAGGGGTAGCGCAGCGCCTGTTCCAGCAGCTCGTCGGCCGGCGTATCGCCCTCGGGAAAATTGACCGCCTCGATCGAGACATTGGGGCGCAGGTCGTGCTCCTCGTAGACAAGCTGGGTGCCGCGCAGGCGGGCCATCACCTTGTCGCCGACGATCTTGCAGGTCGGCCAGTCGGTGTTCTGCAGGCACAGGCAGAAGCTGTCGTCGCTCAGGCGCACCACCAGATCGGCGGCGCGCACGATCTCGCCCAGCGCCTGCGAGACGACATGCATGACGTGCTCGGCGGCCTGGTAGCCCGAGGCCTCGCGAATGTCGAAATAGTTGTCGAGATGGACATAAAGCAGGGTGCCGGTGGCCTTGGTGCGCCGGTTCTCCGAGACGATGACGCGGAAGAACTGGCGGAAGCTTTCGTTGTTCACCAGGCCCGTGGTGCTGTCGGTGCCGCCGCCCTCGCGCAGCTCGTCCTCCATGTTCAGCATGCGCTTGGCCGCCTTGATGCGCAGGCGCATCTCGAAGACGTTGAGCGGCTTGCGCAGCAGATCGTCGGCGCCGGCTTCCAGGGCTTCCAGAAGCAGGTTGGAATCGGTGACGTCCGTCAGAATGGTGATGTAGGTGTAACGCGGCCGCCGCATGCCGCGAATGTAGCGGACAAGCTCCGTGCCGCTGCCGTCGGGCAGGTTGATCTCGGTCACGATGAGCCGGAAGCTGTCGCGCTGGATCAGGCGGCGCGCTTCGGCAAGGCCGCGCGCGACCTGCGCGACATGACCCCAGTTGTCGAGCTTCTTGGCCAGGATACGCGCCGAGAGCTCATCGTTTTCGACGACCAGGACCTTCAAGGTCTCGTCTCCTCTTTCCGGCGCCGCGAACGGCTATTCGGGCATGCCCAGATCGTCGCCGCTGCCGGAAACACTGGTGTCGACGGCGCCCGCCGAACTGCCGCCCTCGACCGACACCTCGCTGCAGCGAGGTGTGCAGCTGTAGGTGAATTCGCTGGAATTGCGGTTGACCGTGACTTCTGCGGACTGGCTGGCCGTTACCAGGATCGAGCCCGAGAGCATCTCGTTGCCGTCGCGGTCCAGAACATAGACGCCGGTCTGGCCCAGGGAGAGCCCGACCACGAAGATCAGCCGGGGCGATTCTAGCGCCACGTCGGCGATGTTCGGGTTGGCGATGTGGACGATGTCGGCATCCTTGTCGAGATGCAGCAGGACGGCGTGGTTGATCTCCACCACCAGATTTTCGGCGCTGGCGTTCGTGGTGATGAGGCTGCCCAGAACCAGGGCGGCCAGAAGAGCCAGGGGCCGGCACATCGACGTGATCATGCTGCCGTCGTCCTTTCCGTGCGCTGCGTGCGCGCGCCAACATTAATCGGCGCAATACCAGTCAATTATAGTCGCTTCTTGCCATGGCGTCATGGTTTCACTTTGCGTGCCGCGCGAGCGAAGCGGTATACTGACCGTGCGTTTTCCCAAGCTGAAACGTCTCCGGGGCCAGCCAGATTCAAACCTTTCCGACATCCAGACGGTTCCGCCGCGCCGTTGTCCGTCTGCCGCGCATGCTGGCCATCGCCGGTCTGCTTGCGGCGGCCGGGTGCCAGGGCGGGGGCGGTCCCGACAACGGCGGCGACGACGGCGGCGTCACCGGTCAGGAAGACCAGATCGTCGATTCCCTGGTGCTTGCCGCCCAGGCGTCGGAGGCGTCGGGCGACTGGCTCGCCGCCGCCCAGTACTGGGGCAGCCTGCTGCAGCGCAATCCCGACAACGAACAGTATGCCCGCGGCCTGGGCGAGGCGCTGCGGCGCACCGCCAACTACGGCGATGCGGTGCAGGTGCTGCGCCAGGGCGTCAACCAGAATCCGGATTCCGCGCCGCTCGTCGCCGAACTCGGCAAGGCCCTGCTGGCCGCCGGCCAGCGCGACGAGGCGGTTGCGACGCTGAACCAGGCCGCGGCCATGGACCCCAGCGACTGGACGGTGCAGTCGGCTCTGGCGGTCGCCTACGGCATGACCGGAAAGGCAGACCTTGCCGACCAGCATTATCGCCAGGCGCTGGCCCTTTCGCCGGACAATCCGGTGGTGCTCAACAACTACGCCCTGCATCTGGCGATCAACGGCCGCCTCGATGCCGGGCTTGCGATGATGGAACAGGCGGCCCATACGCCCGGCGCCACCAGCCAGATCCGCGAGAACCTGGCCCTGCTGCTGGCGGTCAACGGCGACATCGTGCGCGCCGAGGAGATCGTGCGTGCCGAACTGCCGCGCGATTCCGCCGACCGCCAGATGGCGTTCCTGCGCACGCTTTCCTCGAGCGATCTCGTCAACCTCGGCGACCTCGTCGAAAACTCAGAACTGGTCATCGATGGCGCGGCCCTGCCGCCGCCCGACGGCGGCAGTGTCGTCGACCTGACCAATACCGGGGCCGAAGATGCCGGTTTCCTGGAGGATCAGCCCGGGGTCGTGGTGGTCGAGGAGGAGATGCTCGTTGCGCCGAACCTTGCCCAGCCGGCCGCCGAGGCGCCCGCCGAGCAGGCTGTGGCGGCTCAGGAGCAGAGTGCGGCCGGAGACGCCGCGACGGGTCAGACCCTGGCGGAACAATCCGCGGCCCTTTCGGCGAGCCTCGCCGACGCGCTGGATCAGAACACCGCAGGGCAGCCGGCACCCGAAGCCGAGCCGCTTGCGCCCGAGCCGGAACCCGCGCCCGAGCCCATCGTCATGGCCGTCGAGGAGCCGTCGACGCCGCCGCTCGAGACGTCCGTCGCGGAACCCGCGGCGGCTGAAATCGCAGAACCCCTGCCCGAGCCGGAGGCCGAACTGGCACCGGCAGTGGTGATGGAGCCTGTCACCGAACCCCTGCCCGAGCCGGAAGCCGCACCCGCCGCCGTGGCCGCCGGTCCCGCCTGGCGCGTCCAGCTGGCTTCGCTGGCCGATGAGAAGAGTGCGGAGGTCGGCCGCAGCCGCGCGCTGGCGGCCCATCCCGGCCTGCTGGCAACCCAGCCGGTCGACATCGTTGCGGCCGAGCTCGACAACGGCAACACCACCTGGCGCGTCCTGGCCGGGCGCTTTGCCGACAAGTCCGATGCCAACGCGCTGTGCGCTGCGATCAAGACGCAGGGCGGCGACTGCTTCGTGATGAAGGACAGCGGCGGCTGAGCCTGCAGGCCGGCGGCTATTCCTGGAAGGTGGCGATCACCTGGATGATGGCCGGGCCGATCAGCACGATGAACAGCACCGGCAGGAAGAACAGGATCATCGGCACGGTGAGCGCGGCCGGCAGCGAGCCTGCCTTCTGTTCGGCGCGCGCCATGCGGTCGTCGCGGTTCTCGCGGGAAAGCACGCGCAGCGCCACGCCCAGCGGCGTGCCGTATTTCTCCGACTGGATGAGCGAGGTGGTCAGCGCCTTGATCGGCTCGGCGCCGGTGCGTGTCGCCAGGTTGTCGAGCGCCATGCGCCGGTCGCCCAGGTAGGCGAGTTCGGCGGTCGTGATGCCGAACTCCTCGGCCAGGATCGGGCTCATTTCCGCCAGTTCGTGGGAGACGCGCACGAAGGCCTGCTCCAGCGAGATACCCGCCTCGACACAGATCACGATCAGGTCCAGCGCATCGGGGAAGCCCTTGATCATCACCTGCTGGCGCTTCTTGGCGGTGTTGGCGACCACGAGGTCGGGCACCAGGTAACCAAGACCCGCCGCACCCGCGCAGATCAGCAGCTTCAGCAGGGGATCGAAATCCAGCTTCTTGGCCGAGAACAGGATCAGCGCCAGGACGCTGGCGAAGACCAGCGGCAGCACCAGGCGGGCAAAGACATAGGCGATCGCCGGGCCCTGGCCGCGGAAGCCAGCCTGATTCATCTTCGTGCGCAGTTCGGGCGAGCGCGCCTTCTCCATCAGGTTCAGGCGGTTCAGCACGGTCGTCATCAGATTCTGCGAGCGCGTCTCGCGGCGCCGCAGGCTGGCCTGCCGGCTGGCCTCGAACTTCTGCTTCTGCTGGTTCTGCAGCTCCTCGCGGCGGCGGGCGAGGTACTTCACCCGGTTGCCGCGGCCGTCGCTCTGCAGGAAGGGCATGGCGACGGCGATGATCGCCAGGAACGCGCCGAGGGTCGAGAGCACCAGGATGATGTTCTGGGTGTTGAGCATTCGGCTAGATCTCGAACTTGATCATGTTGTTCATGATCAGGGTGCCCGTGGAGATCAGCGTCACGCCGCCGGCGATCATCCAGTGGCCCATCTCGCTCTGCCAGAGAAGGCTGATGTACTCGTAGCTCGTCAGGGTCATCAGCAGGGTCATGCAGAAGGGCAGCGAGCCGATGATCATGGCCGTGGTGCGCGCCTCGGCGGTCATCGACTTGATCTGGTCGGCCATCTTCTTGCGCTCGCGCAGCACGCCCGAGAGGCCCGAGAGGGTTTCGGCCAGGTTGCCGCCGGTCTGCTGCTGGATCGCCATGACGATGGCGAAGAACTTGTATTCGGTGGTCGGGATGCGCTTGAGGCCGCGGTCGAGCACCTCATCCAGCGTCTGGCCGATCTTGATGCCCTCGACGATCTGCTGGAACTCGGTGTTGATCGGTTCGGGCGCCTCGCGCGCCAGCATGTTGAGGCATTCGTTGACCGGCAGGCCGGACTGCACGCCGCGCACGATGACGTCGACGGCGTTGGCGAAATTCTTGGTGAACTGGGCCTGGCGCTTCTTGGCGCGGCGTTTCAGCCACCAGCGCGGCAGACCCAGCGTGCCGACGATGAAGACCGGAATCATGCCGTACCAGGGGTAGCCCATGGCCGTGTAGGCCACGGTCGCCACAACGCCGACGATCAGACTGATGATGTAGAACTTCTTGGAGGTCATCTTGACGTTGGCCTGCAGCAGGAGGTCCTGCAGGGTCTTCTTGTTCTCGACCTTCTTGCGCTGCTCCTCCAGTTCCTTGAGCTTGCCCTGGATCTGCCGGCGCCGGGCGCTGGAGCCGTCGCCTCTGCTGCTGCCGCCGCCGCCACGGCTGGTGCGCCGGGCTGCCTCTCCGGTCACGGTCTGCAGGCGCTTGCGGTAGCGCGCGTTGGTTGCGCGCATCATGTAGATGCCCAGCCCGACCAGGGCGAAGGTCATCAGCATCGCGCCGGCCACCATGGCCATGAGGACGGATTCACTCACCGTTTGCCAGCGCCTGCAGGGCCGTCACGAGCTCCTTCTCCTTGCCGAAATAACGCATCCGGTCATAGAAGTTGGGCCGCAGGCCGGTGTACTTGTGGCGCCCCACGATCTTGCCGTCGGGTCCCTCGCCCTCGAAATCGAAGAGCAGGATGTCCTGCAGGGTGATGACGTCACCCTCCATGCCGACCACCTCGGTGACATGGGTGATCTTGCGCGAGCCGTCGCGCAGGCGGGCGGCCTGGACGATGACGTTGACCGCGCCGGCGATCTGCTCGCGCACGGTCTTGGTCGGCAGGCCGTAACCGCCCATGGCGATCATGTTCTCCACGCGGCTGATGCATTCGCGCGGGTTGTTGGCGTGAATCGTGCCCATGGAGCCGTCATGGCCCGTGTTCATGGCCTGCAGCAGGTCGAAGGCTTCCTTGCCGCGCACCTCGCCCACGATGATGCGCTCGGGCCGCATGCGCAGGCAGTTCTTCACGAGATCGGTCATGGTCACTGCGCCGACGCCTTCCAGGTTGGGCGGGCGGGTTTCCAGACGCACGACATGGGGCTGCTGCAGCTGCAGCTCTGCGGAGTCCTCGCAGGTGATGACACGCTCGCCCTTGTCGATGAAGGCGGTCAGGCAGTTCAGCAGGGTCGTCTTGCCCGAACCCGTGCCGCCCGAGACCAGCACGTTGAGGCGGCAGTGGCCGATCAGCTTCACGAGCTCGGCGCCGGCGGGCGAGATCGACTTGAAGTCGACCAGGTTCTGCAGCTGCAGCTTGTCCTTCTTGAACTTTCGGATGGTCAGCGCGGCGCCGTCGATCGCCAGCGGTGGCGCGATGACGTTGACGCGGCTGCCGTCGAGCAGACGCGCGTCGCAGATCGGGCTTGCCTCGTCGACACGGCGACCCACCGCCGAGACGATGCGCTGGCAGATGTTCATGAGCTGCGCGTTGTCGCGGAACTTGATGGGTGTCAGCTGAATCTTGCCGCCGGTCTCGATGTAGACCTTGTGCGGGCCGTTCACCATGATGTCGGCGATGTCGTCGCGCTCGAGCAGGGGTTCGAGCGGACCCAGGCCCAGGATGTCGTTGCAGATGTCGACGATCAGGCGCTGCTGCTCGACGCTCGAGAGCACCAGCGCCTTCATCGAGATGATCTCGGAGACGACGTCGGAAATCTCCTCGCGCACCGTGGCCGACGGCATCTTGGAGAGTTCGGTGAGATCGACCGATTCGATCAGCGTGTTGAAGACGCTGATCTTGGTGTCGTTGTAACGCGCCTCCTGCTCGGGCGTCATCGGGGGCAGGTCGTTCTCCTTGCCCTCCTTGACCTTGGCCTCCTTGGCGCGCGCCTTGACCTGGCGCGCCTCGGCCTGGCGCATGTCGGCGGCCTCGGCGCGGGCGCGGGCATCGGGGCGCGGCGCGGCTTCCTGCGGGGGGGCAGACTGGGCGGGAGCGGCCTGGGCGGGTGCAGCCTGGGCCGGCGCGGACTCTGCGGGCGCCGACTGGGCTGCGGGCGCGGCTACGGCCGGCCGCTCGTCGTCGTCGTCGCGTTCCTGGGGCGCGGGCCGGGGCGATTCCGAAGCAGGAGTCTCCGGCCGCAGCGCGGGGGACGGGGTCTCGGTCCGTGGCGCTTCGGGCGCGGCGTCAGGCCGGCGTGCGGGCGCGTCGGAGGGCGCTTCCTCGCGCGGCGGCGGAGGAGGAGCCTTCTTCTCCGGCGGACCTTGCCTGCGACCGAACACCTTGCCCTCTCGATCCCTGCGCTCAGGGCTTCTTCTTGAACAAGTTCAGACCGATCTTGCCCTTCTTGCGGCCCTTGAGCGGAGCTTCCTTGCGCCCGGTGAGCAGCTTGGCAATCTCGATATAGGCCTCCACCGCCTTGTGCTTGCGATTGATGTCGCCAAGCATCTGGCCGTTGTTGGCGGCCTGACCGAAGACGGTGACATCATGGGGCACCACGGCAACCGGCGCCACGCCCACCGCACCTTCGAATTCCCGCACCGGCACTTCGGTCTTCTTGGAAAGGCCGGCGTGGTTGAGCACCACCTTGACCTTGCTCTCCTCGCCGCGCTCGCCGTTCAGTGTCTCGACGATGCTCTTGATGTCGCGCAGGGCGGCAAGATCCTGAACGCCCACGATAACGGCTTCGTCGGCCTCGACCAAGACCTGGCGAACCCATTCGCTCCAGATATGGGGCAGGTCCAGCACCACATTGGCGGTCTGCTGGCGGATGAAGGTCATCGCCTCGGTCAGGGCGTCGGGGTCGATGTTGGCGTCGTTGCCCAGGTTGGCGCGGCTGCCCAGGATGGCGACGCGCTCGTTGTAGCGCAGCAGGAAGCGCTGATAGAGCTGCTCGTCGATGCGGTCGGGGGCCGCGAGGATGTCCTCGATCCCCTGGGTGACTTCCATGTTGTAGGCAAAGGCGGCCGTGCCGAAGCACAGGTCGAGATCGACCAGGGTGACGTCCTCGTCGAGCACCGTGCCGATCGCCCAGGCGACGTTCTCGGCGACGGTCGACGTGCCGACGCCGCCCTCGGCGCCGTAGAAGGCAAAGACGCGGGCCAGCTGGGGCGCATCGGGGTCGATGAAGATGCGCTCGGCCGCCTCGATCAGCGCCCCGATGGTCAGCGGCATCAGCAGATAGTCGGAAATGCCGCGGCTGATCAGGGCGCGGTACTGCACGATGTCGTTGTCGCTGCCCACCAGCAGGACATGGGTTCCCGCATCGCAGTTCTCGGCGAGCGAATCGAGCGCGGCCAGCAGCTCGTCGCCCGACTTCTGCGTCTCGATCACGATCAGCTGGGGCGTGGGCACCTGTGTGTAGCGCTCGATGGCGGCCGGCAGGTCGCCGTCGAAGATCTCGACATGGCTGTGGTGCAGACGCCGGTCGCCCGCGGCCTTTTCGAAGGCTTCGCGCGTATCGGGCGAGGTCGCGAATGCGTTGATCGAAATGCGGAGAATGACGCAGCCTCCCTGAAACGTGCCTGATGTTACTGGCCGACGTCGACGATCGACGTGTCGGACTCGTTGTATTCGGCGCCCGTGATCTCGCCCCGGCGGTAGAGGTCGATGATGATGGCGGTGCGCTGGCCGTCGCGCGGATCCATCTGGGTCTTGCCGTAGAGATCGGAAGGATCGGCCAGCATCAGGCCCAGGTTGTGCTGGGTGGCGCAGCCGAAGTTCACCGAATTGGCGTTGGCGAAGTTGTGCGCCGATTCCTCGTACCAGTAGCCGCACTCGGGCACGACGGCGGTATAGCTGACGAAGCTGAGGATCACGCCGTCATCCGGCAGGGTCGGGTCGAGGCCGACCAGGACCTCGCTGCGGGCAAGGCCGCGGTCGATGGCGGCCTTCTGCACCATGGCCGCGAAATCCTCGCTGCCCGCACCGCCGCCGCCGCCCATGGTCACCAGCAGCGGCGCCTGGCCGCGCTTGATGTAGGCATCGACGAAGTCGTTGAGCAGGGCGTTTTCGGCCGAAGTCATCGTGCCGCTGCCGGTGCCGTGGATCACCGTCTGGACAACCTCGCTCTCGACGCCGATGGGATAACGGGCGCGGTAGTCGGTCTGCTCCTGGGTCGTCGTGGAGTCCGGATACTGGCAGGCCGCCAGGACACCGGCCAGCAGCAGCGCGGCGGTCAGGCGCAGGGTGGGAATGTATCGGTGCGCGGTCATGGCCTACTCCACGATGAAGCCGACGTCGGCGGGCACCTCGCCCGGCGCGGGCAGGGTGCGGCGGGTGCCGTAGACACCGGTCAGGCGGCCCATGAAGTATAGCTCGATATCGGAGGGCGGCATGAAGCCGTCGACGGGCGAGGCCGCGTTGTCCGGGGTGATCGGGCGCACCACGTAGGGCGTCACCAGCACCACCAGCTCGGTCTCCTGACTGGCGAAGGTGGTGCTGCGGAACAGGGTGCCCAGCACCGGGATGTCCTTCAACCCGGGGAAGCCGTCCAGGCTTTCGACGATGTCGTTCTGCAGCAGGCCGGCGATGACCAGCGACCCGCCCGATGGCAGGTCGACCGAGGTGGTCGCACGGCGCACGGTGAGGCTGGGGATCTGGAAGCCCTGGATGTTGATCTGGTTCTGCGTCGAGATCGCAGAGACTTCGGTGTTGATGTGCAGGCTGATGCGGTCGTCGGACAGCACCACGGGGGTGAACTCCAGCACCACGCCGAAGCGGCGGAACTCGATCGTCACGGCGCCGTTGTCGCCGGGCACGGGAATCGGGAACTCGCCGCCCACCAGGACCGTGGCCAGTTCGCCCGAGATCGCAGTCACGGTCGGTTCGGCCAGCACCTTGATCAGGTTGTTGCGCTCCAGGACGTTGGTCGCCGTGGTCAGGCGGTCCGTGGTCGTGGTCAGGGTGCCGAAGGTGTTGGCCGTCGGGCCCGTGCCGGTGACCAGGCCGATGGCGGCGCCGAACGGCTCGAAGCCGGGCGTCCAGCTGGTGTCGATGCCGAATTCCTTGGAGGCCTGACGGTTCATCTCCGTGAAGCGCACCTTCAGCAGCACCTGCTGTTCGTTCCGGACGTTGAGCAGGTTGACGATGTTTTCCAGCGGTGCAAAGCGTGCGGCGATGGTCAGCGCGTTGGCCGAAACCTGCGGCGTGGAGACCGTGCCGGTCAACGCCAGGTTCTCGTTGATCGAGACGACGTCGATGTCCTCGTCGGGCATCAGCAGGTCGAACATCTGGTCGAGCGCGGAGAGATCGACCTCGACGCGCACGTCCAGACGCACGATCTCGCGTCCGCTGGCATCCAGGAACAGCACGTTGGTCGAGCCGACAGCATTGCCCAGCAGATAGACCAGGCGCGGCGACTTCACGATGACGTCGGCGATGCCCTCGTTGGTCGCCAGCACGTCGCGCACATCGGCGGGCAGGCGGACCACGCGCGCCTTGTTCAGCGGCAGGGTTACCGTCAGCATCTGGCCGTCGGCGGAGGTCACCTCGATGGGGTCGGTCGTGGGTGCGCCCACCTGATCGGCCGAGGCCTGCAGCGCCGCGCCCACAAGGAGCACGGCCAGCAAAGGCCGGAACAGGGTGCGTAACACGCGGTGCATGATGGTTACCGTTCCCATGGCCTATTGCGACGAGAAGTCGAGATCCTGGGGCACGGTGGAGCGGTAGACCCGCACCTGGCCGTCGGATCGGCCGGAGCCGTCACCGGAGTCGCCGTCCGATTCCAGCCCTTCGAGATATTCGCTGAGGTCGAGCATCTCGTCGGAGCTCAGATCGTCGGTCTGATCGGCCGCGCCGGCATCGCTGACATCGGCGATGCCCTCGGGCGGCGGCGGCAGGGTCAGGCCATAGATCAGGTCGACCATCGACCGGCTGGTCTCGAAGTCGGAGGTGTAGTCGGCAAGGCGGGTATCGTCGCCGGCGTCGTTGCCGCGCAGGATCAGGCTCAGCGCCCCCTCGTTCTGCGCGACGATGATCTTCTCGGCCTGTTCCGGGGTCACCTCCAGAGTCACCGTGGCCGCGCCGGTGTCCATGCTGGGCAGGCCGGTGTCCTCGTCGAAGGTGCGGTCGATCTGCAGCACGCGTACGTCTTCGAGAAGCGCCTCGCTGAAGCGGCGCGGGTCCTTGATGGGATCGTCGGCCTGATCTTCCATCTCGTAGTTGTAGATGACGTCGACATGGTCGCCCGGCGCGATGAAGGCCGAGACCGTGCGCGCCTCGTCCAGATCAATGGTGATGGCGCGCATGCCGGGGCGGAGCAGGCTGGTGATGTAACCGTCCTGGCCCGCCAGGATCAGCCGTTCCGGCACGATCGGCTGGCCGGCTTCCAGGCCGGCTGCCGACAGCGCGCCGCGCAGGTTGTTGAGATCGAAGCTGCCCTCGCGCACCCAGTTGCGCTCGATCAGTTCGGCCGGCATGTCGAGCCAGATCCAGTCGCGGTCGGTCAGCACCGTGCCCGGTTCCAGATCGCGGTTGGCGACCAGGATGCGCGCGGAGTCGGGCACGCGGCGGCCGAGGAAGGCGCTGACGGCGTAATCGGGGCTGTAGCGGTTGCGGTTCTCGGCGAGCTCGCCCTCGATGGCGCTGCGCAGGATCAGACGGATACGGCCCAGCGCATCGGCCACCGCGATCGCCTGGGCCTGGTTGGGTGTGACTTCCAGGGTCACGGTGTCGGAAAGGTCGGCCAGCGTCTCGCTGCCGCCGCCCTCCTCGCCGGGCTTGGAGCGGGCCGCGACCGACTGGTCGGTCGCCAGCACGCGGATGTTCTCCATGATGGTTTCGCTCACCGTGCGGCTGGTCGTGTCGCCGGTGATGTCGTCGGTGTCGAGCACGTCGAAGATGACGATGATGTCGACATGGTCGCCCGGCAGGACGAAGCCGGCCGCGCCGGTCTCCGGGTTCACCGATACGGTGACGGCGCGCATGCCCGGCGCCAGGACGCCCGACAGGAAGCCGGAATCGCCGCGCTGGAAGAGCTTGAAGGACAGGATGGGTTCGCCCGCGACCATCTCGACACGCACCGCCGCACCCTCGACATCGTCGATGGAGGCGCGGGGCTCGTCGCCATTGTTGCCCTCGTTCACGCCGCGCACGATGTAATCGGGGCCGATCGAATCCTCGGGCCAGCTCTGCCAGCGCAGATCCTCGCTGCGGATGATCTTGCCCACGGGCAGATCGGTGGCCGCCACCAGCACCTCGACCTTGGCCTCCTCGATGATCTCGGGCGGCTTGTTGGCCTCGGCCTCGGTCTGCTGCATCCAGTTGTTGACCAGATACGCAACGGTTCCGGCAACAGCCAGTGCGACCACGATCAGGATGATGGTCACGATCCGCATGTGATCCCCAGAACCGCCCCCCGGTTCAAATTGGGAAAGCGAATTTTCCCAATGTGCCAGTGGGTTACTCTGCCCCTATTGAAGGAAAACGTCAACCAACTGCCCCAAGGCTTTCCTCAATACTGTGACATTTGGCACACAGCGTCACCTCGACACAACAAGGGCTGGCCGCAATCCCAAATTGTAAAGAATTCAGCACTTATCCCCAACTTTAATACTATATGTTGTGGTCATGGCACGTGAATTGCCCCAACCACAGTCGGGAGCCGCCCGAACACGGCGATGCCACCGACGGCGATCGCCAATCCGTAGGGCACTGCCTTGGGCCGCGCCAACTGGCGGGTGATCCAGGCCGGGCGCGCCGTGGGATCGCCCCGATGCGTTCTGGCCAGGACGAATCGCAGGGCCATCAGGATCAGGGCCAGGACCCCGCCGGCCAGGGCCATGACGATCAGGAACGGCGGCAGCAGCGCAAATCCGGTCCAGCAGGCCGCGGCGGCCAGCATCTTGGCATCGGCACCGCCGAACAGGCGGGCAAAGAACAGCGCCATGCCGACCAGCAGCACGACCAGGCCGGCGCCCAGGTGCCAGGCAATCTCCTCCAGCCCGGTGCCCACGAGCAGCGCTGCGGGCAGATAAAGCAGGGCGAGTGCGATCGGGATGGCGTTGGGAAT
Organism: uncultured bacterium; assembly: GCA_938014945.1. Lineage (GTDB taxonomy): Bacteria > Pseudomonadota > Alphaproteobacteria > SP197 > SP197 > CALGGB01. The sequence goes on from CALLQH010000004.1 coordinate 16,940, forward strand.
CCGGTAGCGCACAAGGTCTCCCACGGCGGCAGCGGCCAGCAGCGCGGGAAATCCCAGGCACAGGATGAAGGCGAGGAGATTCATCGGCGGCTCGCAGCCGGGGGCCGTTTTGGGGTCGGAACGGAAACGAGGGTGCGTGTCGCCACGCACCCTCGTGCCGTAACGAACCGGCCAGGCCGGTCCGATGACAGATCAATCGCCGCCGCCGGAAGCCTGCTGCAGCGCGTCCGAGGTGTTCTCGAACAGCGTGTTGATGTCCTCACCGAGGATCAGCAGCACGGCAATGATCGCAACGGCGATGGCGCCGGCGATCAGGCCGTATTCGATGGCGGTCACGCCCTCGTCGTCCTTGCGGAACTTGGCGACGTGGCGGTGCACGAAATTGACGATACCCTTCATCTCTAATCCCTCCTTTGGTGGGTTAGCGAAACTGTGATGCCGGGGCGGGGCGGTCCCCATACTGGTTCCGGCCCGCCGCGATGGCTGGCCGGGCACCCGGTCGGCATGAAATATCGCCGCCAATTCTTAAGAAAGGGTTAGGGCTTTGGAAATTTGTCCGCAGCGTGGCCAACATGCGGCTTCCCTGTGATACCCGACACAATAGATTCGCCGCAGGCGCCAGACCGCCGCATCCAACCAAGAAGAACAGGCAGGAGACCCCAGCATGACCGTGGTGATCGAGAAACGCAGCGACATCGACCTTGAGGTCGCCCGCCGCGTCGCATGGCAGGGCGAAGGCGTGGAACTGGGGCAAACGGCCCGCAAGGCCCTGGCCGAGGGGCGCCAGCGCCTGGTGCGCATTCTCGAGCACGACCCGGAGATCGTGATCTACGGCGTCACCACCGGCGCGGGCCAGCTCGCCAAGCGCAAGCTGAAGCCCGAGGAGCGCAAGGGCTGGGCGAAGATGTCGCCGGTGGGCGCGGCCTCCTCCTGGGGCGATCTGCTGCCCGAGCGTGTGGTGCGGGGCATCTGCCTTGCCCGTCTCGCCAACTTCGTCGACGGCCATGCCGCGGTTTCCACGGAGATTGCGCTGGGTGTCGCGGCCATGCTTTCGGGCGGCCCGATGCCGCAGGTTCCGGCCATGGGCCAGGGCGGGGCAGGCGAGATCCTGTCGCTATCCCATCTCTTCACCGACCTGGTCGAGCGCAGCGAGCCGGAAGAAAAGGACGTCATGTGCCTGATCAACGGCTCGCCCTCGGCAACCGCCCTGGTGACCGATGCGGCGCTGGCCGGCCAGGCGCGCCTCGAACTGGCGACCCAGGTGCTGGCGCTCTCGTTCGAGGCCTTCAATGCTCCTCTCGGCCATCTCGATGCCGAACTGGAAGGCTACTGGAACAACCGCTTCGATGCCGCGGCGCTGTCGGCGCTGCGCGATCTGATCGATGGCGGCCACGGCGGGGCGCGACGCTCCTACCAGGCGCCGGTCAGCTTCCGCATCCTGCCGCGCATGCTGGGCCAGGCAAACCGCTCGCTGGCGATGGCGCGCGAGGTGGCCGAGGAATCCCTGCAGGCGATCACGGACAATCCGGTCTGGGTCAGCAGCACCGATCCGGCCCACCCTTACGGCCAGTTCGTCTCCACGGGCGGCTACCACAATCCCCATGCCGTGCTCGCCATGGACAGCCTGACCGCCTCCTACGCCAACCTCTGCGTCATCGCGGAGCGGCACGGCGCCAAGACGCTCGACGGCAACGTCTCCCTGCTGCCCGATCAGCTGATCGACCCCGACGACACCGAGGGCATGCACAGGGGCTACATGGGCTGCCTGCCGATGGCGCAGACGGGTTATGAGGAGGAGGCGCGCATGTACGCCCAGGCGACCCTGCTGCCCGGCAGCGAATCCGGCGGCTTCGGCCAGAACGACGTGGCGAGCCCCGTGTTCCTGGCCTGGAGCAAGCAGGAAAAGGCGGCGCGCTGCCTCGACATGGCGCTGGCCACCCTGGCGCCGATCTCGGTGCGTGCGCTGGATGTGACGAAGCGCAAGGCGCCAGCCAAGCTCGCCGGCCTGGTCGAGGATATCCGCGCGGCCTATCCCGAACTGGGCGACCGCCACCCCCATGGACCGCGCGCCTATGCGCTGGCCGAAACCTTCCGCAGCCGCATCTACGGCGGCTGACCGGTTCTGTCGACGCCCCGGCCGGCGTTCCCGGCCGGGGCCGTGCTTCAGACCGCGCGTTTGGTCGCGCGCATGACGGCGGTGATGAGATAGACGGCGACACCGGCCCAGACCAGCCAGGGTCCCCAGGCGAGACCGGCGACACCAAGCCAGCCCACGACGATCACCACCAGGCCGGCCAGCGCCAGGACCAGCGCGATCATCTGCAGCGTGGCGGAGACGCCGCCGGGCTTGCCCAGCAGACGCCGCTTGCGCGCCATCTTGAGCAGGAGAAGCGAAAGCAGGACGGCAATGATGGCTGCGATGATGGCGTGCATGAGCCCCCTCGTGACGCTGGTCAGGCCGCCACTATAACAGTCTTGGCCGCGCCTTCTCTATCGCCGGCACGCCGCGACGAAGGCGGCAAAGCGCCCCTCGTGAAGGCCGCGTCCCGTGGCGATCTGGTGCAGGTTGAAGGCGGGCAGGGTGTTGGCCTCCACGATCACCGGGCCGTTTCCGGTCAGCGCGATGTCCCAGCCGATCAGGCGCAGGCCGGCCAGCGCCGTCGCTGCCGACAGGCACAGCGCGCGCGCCTCCTGCCAGTGGGGCAATGCCAGGCCGGGCAGGGGCAGGCCGCTGTCGGGATGGGTCTCGTGGGTGACGGCTTCGTGGCCCAGGCCCGAGGCGACGCGTGTCACGGCGCCGCTCTCGCCGTCGATGGCGGCCAGCATGTTGCCCTTGCGCCAGAAGTTGTCGGCGATGTTGCCGCCGCCGATCACCTTCCAGACGGCGGCCATCAGTTCGGGGCCGTCTTTCGTCATGGCCGTCAGCAGGCGCACGGTGCCGACCGCCGGGCCGCAGATTTCGGCGAGCGTTGGGTGGGGTATCAGTCGTTCCTGGAAGAGATAACCCTCGGCGGCAAAACCCGCGATCTGGTCGGCCAGCGCCTCCACGCCGATCGATGATCCGCCCAGGGTGCGGACCGCATCGCGCGCGGCGTCGTAGCCCTCCAGGCTTGCGGCGCCCAGGCTCCAGCGCCCGCCCAGCGGCTTGCCGAAGACCGGGCGGTCGAGCCTGCGCAGGAAGGCCAGCAGGTCCTCGCGCGTCTTGAGATCCTCACCCATGAAGCAGCGGCGGCGGGCATGGTGGAAGGCGATCAGCTCCGGCACGGGAAAGCCCAGGCCGCGCATCATCGCGGCAAAGACGATCTTGTCGCGCACCGGCGCGCGCCAGCGGTGATCGGCGTTGCAGATGCGGTCGACGGCATGTTCGCCCACCACGCCCAGAAAGGCGCGTTTGTCGGCCATGGTGAAACAGGCGTCGTCGAACAGGCGATTGGCGATGTATTCCTGCGGCGTGATGCCGCCCAGGCCCCGGCGCAGCACCAGCATCTCGCGCGCCTGGGCAAAGACCGGCTTGCCGGTCTCGCGCTGGGCGCGGGCCATCGCCTGGGGCAGCGCGACGGTTGCCACCTCCTTGGTCTGTGCGAGTCGGGTCTGGTCGGTCACGCGGCCCCCTGTGACGGCAGTCGCATTGTGGTGATCGGCTGCTTGGGAATCCACCACGATGGCGTTAAGGCGCTACAATGGCGTGCAGGCGGCGCGCGCCGGGAGATCGCATGACCCAGGACGAGTTCGTCTTTCATCTGGAACGACCCAGCCAGGCCTTCAGTGTGGTGGACGCCGCCATGGCCGTGGCGCGTGCCAACGGACGCAGCCCCTTCGGCCAGGCCGCCGACCTGCTGCGCCTGCGGCGCGGGCCGGGCAAGCTCGATGCCGATGAATACTATGCCTTTCGCCTGTGGGACCGCTCACGCTTCAGCCTGAAGGAGGCGCTGGCCTTTGCCGGCCGGGCGCGCCAGCAGGAGGATGCCGCGCTGGTCAACGATCCGTCCTGGTATGCCCTGGGCCAGGACAAGCTGGCGGCGGGTGCGGTGCTGGAGGGGCTCGGCCTGCCGGTACCGCCGATCCTTGCCATTCTGCATGCAAGCCGCGGAGGCCCCAGCCTGCCCGCTCTGCGCGACCGCGAGAGTCTGGCACGCCACCTGCGCGAGGAAATCGCCTATCCCTTCTTCGGCAAGCCGATCGGCGGTTCCTACAGCGTCGGTGTGCTGGGGGTGGAGGCCTATGAGCCGGATGGTGATCGCCTGCTGCTGGCCAACGGTCGCCACATCGGCCTTGCGACCTATGTCGAGCGCCTGTTCGAGGCCTATGAGCAGAAGACGCGCTACAATGTCGACGGCTTCCTCTTCCAGGCGCTGCTGCGCCCCCATCCCGAAATCGCCGCCATTACCGGCAGCGCGACGCTGCCGACGCTGCGTGTCGTGCTGCTGATCGACGAGGGCGAGGCGAGCCTCTTCCGTGCCTGCTGGAAGATTCCGGCGGGCGAGAACCAGGCCGACAACTTCTGGCGCAAGGGCAACCTGCTCGCGCCCATCGACGTCACCACCGGCCAGGTCGGCGAGGCGCTGCGCGGCACGGGCCTGGAGCAGGAACGCCTGACCCACCATCCCGACACCGGCGCGGCGATCACCGGCACCGTCCTGCCGGACTGGGCGGAACTTGCCTATCTGGCGCGCGAGGCGACCGGGGCCTTTCCGGGCATGCAGATGCAGGGCTGGGATATCGCGCTCACAGACCAGGGGCCGCGCCTGATCGAGGTCAACGGCGTGGGCGACTACAACCTGCCGCAGATCGCCTATGGCCGGGGCCTGCTCGACCGCGAATTCCTCGCCTTCCTGGAGCGCTGCCGCGCGCGCAAGAACCGCAAGGTGCCGCCGCCGCCCAAGGTCGCCTGAGGCCGAGCCCGGTTCAGTAGCCCTTCTTGCGCTCCAGGCGGGCCTGGCGACGCGCCTTGCTCTCGCCCAGCTGGCGGCGCAGCCAGCCCTCGAAACGCTCGCGCCGGTCGCGCAGCCAGGGGATGTCCTCCGACAGCATCAACAGGCCCACGGGCAGCATCCACAGGCCGAGCAACGGCAGGATCGAAAAGACCCCGCCCAGGCAGAAGAGCAGGCCCAGAGGAATGCGCAGGAACGGCGACTGTCGCCGGTTCCATTCCTCAAGCCAGTCCAGCCCGTCGAGCAGGCGGACGGGATCGAGCAGTTTCCTGATGCGGTCCATGGGCGGGTGTTTCGATCGGCAGCTTTCGCCCGGCTGCGGGCATGACCGAACCTTGCGCGCGAGTGCGGCACTTTCAAGGCCGCTGTGAAGATGTCACAAGGGCGCG
>CALLQH010000005.1 GCA_938014945.1 uncultured bacterium
CCGGTCCATCATCTGGTGCTTTCCCATCGCTGGCGTGACGCGGGCAGTCACGACAGGGCGGTCGTCACACTGCAGGCGGCCTGCGAGCGCTTTCCCGGTGACCTGATGCTGCGCATGGCGCTCGCCGGCCTGCTCGCAGACGGTGGCCGCGCCGCCGATGCGCTCGATCACTTCGAGATGGCGGCGCGCCATCCGGAGGCGCCGCTCTATGTGCACCAGCGCTTGGTTGACCTGCTCGATTCCCTCGGACGACCCGAGGCGGCTCTCGAAGCGGTGCAGGCCGGCAAAAGGGCCCACGCCGACGCGCCCTTGCTCGACCGCGCGGCGGTGCGCCAGCTTGAGCTGCTCGAGCGCTTCGAAGAGGCGGCCGACCTGCTCGAACGGCTCGTCGAGGAAGACCCTGAAAGCTTCGTGCTGCACCACTGGCTGGCGACCATGGCGCAACGCTGCGGCCGCATGGATCGGGCAGAGCAGGCCTTGGAGCGATGCCTGGCAATCCGCCCGGACTCGCCTGTCGTCGTGCAGTCCCTGATGGATGTCCAGTGGGCCGACGGCCGCTTCGGCGATGCCGGCGTCACGGCCATGGAGGCCTGCGACCGTGGGCTTCTGATGCGCGACAGCGCAATCGACATGGCGCGGCGCCTGGCGACGAAGGGGCTCGACAACCACGCTCGTTCGCTGGTCGCGGCAGACATGGCTCATCGACGTAGCCGGTTGCCCGCGGACCTGGCCGCGGGTCTGGCCGATCTGCGACAGCGCTCGCCCGATGCCGCCTTCGTGCCGACGGCACGCCTCGACTGGGCCTGGAAGCTGTCGGGGCAGGTGCTCGATTTCGAGACCTGGCGCGAACGGGCCCTGTGGGGCTTCGAGGCCAATCGCTTGCTGCGCGACTGGCTGGAAAGCGGCGCGGACGGCAACGCCATTGCCGAACTGGCGACGGACCTGCCCGACTTCTCGCCTCTTCGCGCGCGCCACCAGGAGGGCCGTGGCGTGCTTGTCGTGGCCGCCCACACCGGAATCCTTGCTGCTGCATTCGAGGTTCTGCTGCGCAAGAGCTGCCTGCCGGTGCTGACCGTCACGAACAGGCCGAACCTCGGCTACCCCTATGGCCACGTCACGATCTCGCCGGCGCCCAGTTTCGACCCCCCGGTTGTCGCCAGGCGGATCGTTAGAACCCTCGGGGACGGTGGCGTCGTGGCTCTTGCCGCCGACGGGCAGCAGGGCAGCAGCCACGTGAACCATCAACTGGGCGGCAGGACGTTCTCGATGTCAGCCTTCGTTCCGCGCCTGATCCAGCGTCACCGCGTGCCGGTTTTCTGGGCGGAGGCGACATGGAACAACGAGGCTGTCGAATTCGTGCTGCACGAGAGCATCATGCCCATGGAGGAAGAGCCCATGGATCACTGGATCGCGCGATGGAACGACTGGTACTTCGAGCGGGTGAGAGCCGTGATCGCCAAGGGCCCCGAAAACGCCGGCCTGGCCGGAGGCTTCTGGCAGCAGATCACGAAAGTGGCGTGAAGCCCCTGCCGCGTGCCGTCTGAGTGCCCCGGCACAAGACGGCGATAGCTGGAGGCCCGGTTACTCCGCAGCCGCGACGGCGGCGGGACGTTCGCGAATGAAGATGCGGCCCAGGGTCTCCATCATGTCGAGCCAGTCCTCGAACGAGGCGCGATCGCGGAGATCCTCGGCGCGAGGCTCGAAACGCGACGACCATCCGCCGCTGTACATTCGGCACTGCGAGCAGTCGACATCGGAGGTGCAACACTTCTCGTCGGCACGGCTGAGGTCGGTCCGGTGATAGGTCATCGGCGCAAGGATGCGCGAACGGCAGTCCGATGCGATGCCGGTGACGGGATCGAGGCGGTGCAGCGGTCCAGGCCGCGTGACCCAGTCGTTGTATGCCCGGCTGTAGACCACGGTGCCGGGGAAGTCCTCGATCAGGCGGTTTGCCTCGCGACGCACGGCAGCCAGGGAGTCGTCATCGAAGATCAGCGTGTCCTGGGGGCGGCTGAAGCGGAAATAGCGCCTGTCGTTGCCCTGCCAGTGCTCCAGCCGCGAAAGGTAGGTCGAGGTTGGCGAGTACATGTTGAAGGTCAACTCCAGCCCGTTGTCGCGGCATATCTCTGCAACACGCCTGGCTCCGGCGAGATTCCTCCTGGTGAAGGTGTAGAGCACGATCGCTCGCGGGTCGCCGCGGTAGTTCGCGATGGCCTTGCGGAAGGTGCTGCCGCCACGCAGCAGTGTGTCTGTAGCGTCGTCGCCTGCCCAGACCGAAAGCCCGATGCGGTAGGGAACGGCCGGATCGATGCGGATGGTGCCGTTGGTGCCGATGTTGCCATAGGGGAAGCAGGCGCTGGCCGCGATCAGGCGCTCCTGCTCCAGTGCAGGTTCGGCGCCGACGAAATAGGCCATGGTGACGCCGCGGGCAGCCTCGGCCCGGAAGAAGCGTTCCCAGGCTTCCAGTGAGGTTTCCTCGGCGACTTCGACCCTGCTGTCAGAGAAGTAGTAGCAGCCCTCGCAGAAGAGGTTGCAGCGGGTCGCGACCTCATAGAATGCCGGACGGCGAAAACAGCGCACGACGTCCTTGGCAGCTTCGTATCGATGCAACAGGTCGGGCGCGGTTCCAAGAAGCGCCCGCAGGCGCCCGATCATCGCTCGGCGTCCGCCTTCCTGCGCAAGCTTGTTCTCGGGCTCGTTCATGCTCCACCGTAACATAGGGCCGTCATGGTGTACCTTGCGGCTTGCGCAGCGCGGCAAGGACATAACCCACGGCGTTGCGCCTCAAGGCGAGCGCCATGGCGCGTTCGCCGTGCCTCTCGAGGTGATCGCAGAACGGCCAGAGGGTGACCGCGCCGATCTCATCGCTGCGCTCCACGTCAAACCCCGCGGCTCCGCATCGCCGCCGGTATTCCTTGATGGTCGCACAGACGTTGTCGGCCGGGGTGGCGACAGCGCTCAGGCGTCCCTTGAGCAGAAGGTCCGAGAGGACGCAGAGGCCTCCCGGCCGGAGAACGCGAAACGCCTCCTTCAGGAAAGCCTGGCGCGTGTCGAAGTGGAAGGCCGCCTCGACGCAATGGATGCGATCGAAGCTGGCACCGGCAAAGGGCAGGGTTGCAGCATCGGCAGCGACGAAACGCGCCCCGGGAGCATTGTCGGCGGCCACGGCGATCTGCTCGCGCGAAATGTTGAGCCCGACGAGAAGCGCGCCGGGATAGTGCTGGTGCAGTGTGGCGGTCGTTGCACCAAGACCGCAGCCGACATCGAGGACGGCACGTGCCGCGTCGGGCTCGGGGTCGGCCGCGCAGTGACGTCGCAGCAGCCGTTGGGCCGCAGCCTGGAGCGACCCGGACTCGAGGTTTGTGTCGCCGGTCCAGTCGCCCACGTTGTAGAAGCCCGCATCGCCATGGATTGCCCTGGCGCGGTCGCTCAGGATCCACCGGTCATAGAGGTCTGCGTAGCTTCCTTGGTCCAAGGGTCCGTTCCCGATCACCGGAGCGGCCGATAGCACGTTGCGGGTGGCGCTGCATCCCCGGGCGTGCAAATGATCTGATGCAAACGGGCCAAGACAAGGAAGCCGGCAATCCCGGAGCTGTCGCGAGCATGAACGATTTCACACCGAGCGGACTTGAGCTGCCGGAGCTTGCTCGGGCGCACTGGCCGTCGGCGGCGAGGGTGCTCAGCGATCCGGGCCACTGCTGGCCACGGGAATTGCTGGAGCAGCCGGCCATCACGCGACACGTCGGGCGCCGCCAGGTGATGTTGCTGGCCGATCCCGACGCGCTTCAGGCGGTACTGACGGCGCGCGAGGGCGTCTTCCAGCGGCCGCGCCTCTACGACCGGATCGTCGGTCGGCAGGTTGCCGAAGACAATCTTGTCCTGGCGCGCGGTCCGAACCGGGAGCGTCATCGACGCGCGCTTGCTCCGTTCTGGCATCCGCGCCGCATGGCGGCGGGCCTTGCCGTGATGAATGAATCCGCCGGACGGCTGGTCGAGCGATGGGCCGCGGAGGCCCCGGCCGGTCCGGTCGACGCGGTCGCGGGCGCCCTGCGTGTCACCCTCACGAACATCTGCCACCTGCTGTTCGGCTTCGGCGCGGAGGATGCGGCATGCATGGTCGATGTTGAGGCAGTTGCCGCGGAGATCGACAGCCACGCGCGCGCCGGAGCGATCAACGATATCGCTGCTGCGTTGCTGCGCCTGATCGACCGCCTGTCTTTGTCCAGCCCTGTGGTGGCCGTGGACGACGACAATCCGTTTGCCGCTCTTGCCGACACGAGCCGGTCTTCGGAGCTTTCTCGCGCCGAGCTCGTTCACAATGCGTTGCTTTTCATGACGGCGGGGCATGAAACCTCTGCACTCACCCTGGCGTGGGCGCTTTGGCTGCTGGCCCACGATACCGGGGCGCAGGAGGCGCTGTATGACGAGATCCACGCGGCCGGAGTCGGTGACATCCTGACCCTCGACGACCTACAGCGTTTGCCGGGACTGAACGCGGCGCTCGATGAGACGATGCGGCTGTTTCCCACCGCCCCGATCATCGCCCGCCAAGCCTCCGCGCAGGTGACGCTCGCGGGGACGGACCTGGAGGCCGGCGATGTCATACTGGTCTGCTTCTATGCGCTGCACCGACACAGGCGACTGTGGCATGCACCCGATACATTCCGGGCACGTCGATTCCTGGACGATGAGGATGCCATCTCGCGGCATCGCTTCGCCTTCCTGCCCTTCAGTGCAGGCCCCCACATCTGCGTCGGCTCGTCGATCGCCGTCGCCCAGATGACGGTCGCCCTTGCGACTATTGTCCGGCGCTTTCGCCTTGCGCCGGCCCACGGCCGCCAAATCCCACCGCGCTTCCTGATCACCCTGCGCCCACAGGAGCCCGTGCCGCTCCTGCTGACGCCCCGCGACTGAATCTCAGGCGCGGGCGAAGGCGAGCAGGCGCTCCTTGCTTTCACGCTCCTGGCTGTTGAGCGCCGGGGCCTCCTCGAGAAACCGCACGGCATCCGCTCCGCGGCCCAGGCGGATCAGCGTTTCGGCATAGAGCGCCTTGTCCTGCCAGGTCGTCTCTCCCAGGGCGAAGGCCTCCTCGAAGGCTCCTGCCGCGCGCTCGGGATCGGTCTTGGCCACGGCGGAAGCGAAGACGGCGAGCGACCACTGGGCCGGATTGTGCGCCACGCTGGTGCTCTCGAAGGCTGCGATCCGCGCCTCCTCCACGCGTCCCGAGCGGACAAGGGACTCGATCAGCAGGCGCCAGAGCCAGGGCTGGGCCCCGCCCAGATCCAGCGTCGGCCGGATCAGTTCGGGGATCTGGGCATATTCCCCCTTCATGTCGAGAATCTGGGCGGCCTGCAGGGCGTAGAGCTGGGGGTTGAGTTCCTCCCGGCAGTGGGCGAAGTGCCGTTCGGCCTCCTCGCACATGCGACAGCGCAGATAGAACTGCACCGCCATGGTGGCGAAGTGTGGGTTGCTCTCGCTCTGCGCGGCATGACGGCGGAAGAACGCCTGGCCCTCGTTCATGTCGCCCAGCACGGCCTGCCGCGCACGCTCGATCGCGACCAGTTCGTTGCCGCCCGCGATCGCCGCGCCGGTCGCGTCGACCGATTCGTTCTCAGGCGAGAACGCATCGATCATGCGCGTCACGTTGAGCTCGATCATCCTGGGCGAGACGTGCACCAGGTCGTCCAGCCAGGCGATCTTGCGGTCCGACAGCGTCACCGACTCATAGGAAGGGTAGTAGTGGACGTTGTCGTGGCTGGCGCAGATGTGCTCGGCGACGCTGCGCAGGCACGACTTGGAGTAGGTGTTGGCGATCATCACGTCGGTCGAACGCAGCGTCGACATCATGGGCACCGGCGAGACCGAGACCAGGATCTGCTGGCCCTCGCGGCAGTGGCTGCGCAGCAGGGCCATGGCGCGCTCCATGTAGGAGAGGGTCTCCTCGAAGCTCATGACGTGGAGGGCAAAGCGCTCCGCCTCCCGCTCGATGATGCGGGGATGGGGCGCGCT
>CALLQH010000006.1 GCA_938014945.1 uncultured bacterium
CTCCTGGGCCTTCGCGCCGGCTGCCAGGGCAACGAGCAACGACAGGACAAGGGCGGCGAGCGGGGCCCGGAAGCGGGCGTGGAGCGCAAGCAGGCGCTGAATCGCCTGTCCAAAGGGCAGGCGTTCGGCGAAGACATTCAAACAGTGCACGTCGGAGATCCTGTTCGCGGCTGATGGCTCGAAAGGATGTGGCGGCGAATTGTCGCGCGGACTCCGTCAGGGCACAACCCGGCAGGCGGCCGCGACACGGATACGCTCAACCCGTGGTCGCCACCCAGTCCGGGTCTTCCTGGGCCGTGCGCTCGAAGGTGAGGAAGTCCCAGTAGCCGCAGCGCCCCTTGCCGGGGAAGTCGCGGCAGATCTCCGGGCGCGCCTCATAGACCGTGCAGCCGCGCGTCTCCGTGTCGAGGAAGGCGCAGATGGTGGTGAAGTGCTCGTCGAGCTGATGGCGCAGGATGCGCTCGCCCTTTTCCTCGCCCTTCTTGGTGAAGGCCTTGCGAGCCTTCTTGAAGTCCATGCCGTGGTGCTGGGCCAGGCGCTCGATATCGCTGTCCTCCACGATGATGCGGGCATAGCTGCAGCAATAGGCCGGACACTTCGTGCAATCGTACTTGGAGCGTGCCATGGGTCTCGGGTCCTCGTCTCAGGTCTCGTGGCGCGCGCGCCAGATGTCCCAGGCCATGCGCGCGGGCACGCCCAGTTTCAGCAGCAGCTTGGGCGGCAGCACATCCGGCGCGCCCAGGCTTTCCATGTCGGCGATCAGCGGGTTGTCGACGCCGCAGGCCATGTCGGCCGCCAGCAGGCCGCCGATCGTGCCCTTGGTGACGCCCACGGCGTTCTGGCAGACGGCGGCATGGATGTTGGGCGCGATGCGCCCGAAGCCCGGCGCGTTGTTCTTCGACAGGCAGATGAAACCGGTCCAGGTGAAGTCCATGGTGACGTCGGGCAGCATGGGAAAGCGTCTGCGGAAGCGGTCCATGTGGTCGACGCGCGCGGCGGCGCGTTCGGCATCGTCGGCGCGCATCTCCGGGGCATAGCGGAACTTCTGGCGGATCAGGATGCGGTGATCCCTGGTGAAGCGCATCGTCGCGCCGGCAAAGGCATTGGCCGGGGTGAGGCCCCAGTCATCGACGCCGCCCAGCGCCTGGCGCTCCTGCGGCGTCAAAGGCCGGGTCAGGCTGGCGTGCGCCGCAAAGGGCAGCAGGTGGCGCGTGTAGAAGCCGAACTGGTTGGAAAAGCCGTTGGTCGCCAGGATCAAACGCGGCGCAAAGACGCTGCCCCGGGGTGTCGTCAGGCGGATGCCGTTGGCCTGCTCCATCGCCGTCACCGGCGTGTTTTCGAAGAGCGTCACGTTCTCGGGCAGGCTGTCGGCAAGACCCCGGCACAGGGCCGCCGGGTTCATCAGCGCGCCGCCCGGCGTGTGGATCGCCGCGTGGTAATAGGGCGTGCCGATTTCCTTCTGTAGTTCGCCCGCATCGAGCCAGCGGAAGGGCTCGCCCAGCGCGGTCAGCTCCTTGGCGAAGGCCTGCAGCACCTCCTCGGTGCCGCGCGCGGAATGGGCGGCGTGGTACTTGCCCCGCTTGCTCCAGTCACAGGCGATGCCGTGGGCATCGACCGCCTCCTGCAGGTGCGCGATGGCCGTGCGCGCCAGCCCCATGAAACGCTGGGAATGCGCCAGCTCGTCGAGCGAGGAGCCGACGTTGTGCGGCAGGTCGATGGCAAAGCCGCTGTTGCGTCCCGAGGCGCCTTCGCCCGCCGTGCCGGCCTCGATCAGGACGATGCGCTCGTTGGGCCGGTTCTGCGCCAGGCGCCGCGCCGCCGCCAGACCCGCCCAGCCGGCGCCCAGCACCACCCAGTCCGCCCGCTGCTCGCCCTCCAGCGCCGCTTTGGGCGTGCGCGGGGGCAGGGTGCCGCTCCAGCCGTTGGTGCGGTCGTCCTGGGGCAGGATGGCGATCTTGGTCACTTCGTTCATGGCGCGCCTGTTGCCGTGGCGCCAAGTTCTAGCATGACGGCGGCGCTCCTTGCATAGGTGGCACCTTGCTTTCCCGCGGTCGCCGCGCAAGGGTTCGCCCCAGCACGCCATCCTTGCCCTGGGAACCCCTGATGACCGAGCCGAGCCGCGATCCGCTTCTCCAGCCCTACCAGCTCAAGCACCTCACCCTGAAGAACCGGATCATGTCGACCAGCCACGAGCCGGGCTACACCGAGGACGGCCTGCCGGGCGACCGTTACCTGCGCTACCACGAGGAAAAGGCCCGCGGCGGCCTCGCCATGACCATGATCGCAGGCTCCACCGTGGTCAGCCGCGATTCCGCCCAGGCCTTCGCCAACATGCAGGCCTGGAAGGACGAGGTCGTCGCGCCGTTGAAGCGTCTCACCGATGCGTGTCACGCACACGGCGCGGCCGTGATGATCCAGCTCACTCATCTTGGCCGCCGCACCAACTGGAACAAGGAGGAGTGGCTGCCCGTGCTCGCCCCCTCCATGGTGCGCGAGCCGGCCCACCGCGCCTTCCCGAAGATCATGGAGGACTGGGATATCGAGCGTGTCGTGCGCGACTACGGCACGGCGGCGGCCCGCATGAAGGAAGCGGGCATGGACGGCATCGAGTTCGAGGCCTACGGCCATCTCATGGACCAGTTCTGGTCGCCCGCCACCAACAGGCGCGACGACGAGTACGGCGGCAGCCTGGACAACCGCCTGCGCTTTGCCATGCGCGTGCTCGACAGCGTGCGTCAGCATGTCGGCCCCGATTTCATCGTCGGCCTGCGCATGTCCTGCGACGAGGACTGGATGAAGGGCTACGGCCGCGACGAGGGCGTCGAGATCGCCAAGCGTTTCATGGCGACCGGCAAGGTCGATTTCCTTAACGTCATCAAGGGTCATATCGACAGCGACCGCGCGCTCACCAACATCATTCCCGTCTCGGGCATGCAGGCTTCGCCCCATTTGGACTTCGCCGGGGAAGTGCGCGCGCAGACGAAGGTCCCGGTCTTCCACGCCGCCAAGATCGCCGATGTGGCGACCGCCCGTCACGCCATCGCCGAGGGCAAGCTCGACATGGTCGGCATGACCCGCGCCCACATCGCCGATCCCCACATCGTGAAGAAGATCATGGCCGGGCAGGAGGAGGAGATCCGCCCCTGTGTCGGCGCCACCTATTGCCTGGAAAGCGTCTATTCGGGCGCGGGCGTCGTCTGTGTCCACAACGCCTCGACCGGGCGCGAGGCGACCCAGCCCCATGTCATCAAGCGCACGCAGGGCAAGAAGAAGCGCATCGTCATCATCGGCGCCGGTCCGGCCGGGCTGGAAGCCGCCCGCGTCGCAGGCGAGCGCGGCCACGAGGCGATCGTGCTGGAGGCGGGCGACCGGCCCGGCGGCCAGGTCCTGCTCGCCAGCCGCACCGACAACCGCAAGGACCTCATCGGCATCGTCGACTGGCGCGCCGCGCGCCTGGGCAAGCTCGGCACCGACATCCGCTACAACACCTATGCCGAGGCCGAGGACGTGCGCGCCCTGGAGCCCGACGTGGTGCTGATCTGCACCGGCGGCTTGCCCAACAAGGACATCGTCGAGGGCGCCGATCTGGCGGTGAGCACCTGGGACATCCTCTCGGGCGACATTGCGCCCGCCGAGGACGTCATCGTCTATGACGACAATGGTCACCAGCCCGGCATGCAGGCCGCCTACATGGCGCGCAAGGCAGGTTCCAAGGTGGAGATCATCTCGCCGGAGCGTTACTTCGCCCCGGAACTGGGCGCACTCACCCAGGCGCCCTACGCGGAGTACTTCCTCACCCACAACGTCAAGATGACGATCATGAGCCGCGTCGGGCGCATCGAGCGCCAGGGCAACAAGCTCAAGGTCACGATGATCAGCGACTTCACCGACGACAAACCCTTCGACGAACGCATCGTCGATCAGGTGATCGTCGAACACGGCACCCTGCCGGCCGATGAACTCTATTTCGCCCTGAAGGAGGAATCGGTGAACCGCGGCGAGGTCGACTACGACGCTCTCATCGCCGGCCGCCCCCAGGAGATCGCCACCAACCCGGATGGCGCCTTCCAGCTCTTCCGCCTGGGCGACGCCGTCGCAAGCCGCAACATCCACGCTGCCATCTACGACGCGCTGCGGCTGGTGCGGGTGATGTAGCTCTGTTCCCCTTGTCGCAGGGAAAGGGGACGCGGATTCGTCAGCTCCCGCCGAACAGCGCGCGGGCCTCGTCCTCGCGGTAGTAGCCCAGCGCCACGTCGCGTTTCACCGCCTCGGGGTCGCGCCGCGCGGGATCGCCGTAGCCGTCGCCGCCGGGGGTCGAGACACGCACGCTGTCGCCCGGGGCCATGGCGATGTCCTGGTCCTTGGAGAGGTGCGGGGGCACATAGGTGATGCCGTCGGTGCGTTCCACCACGACCCGGTTGACCCCGCCGGCGCTGCCGCCCAGGGCGCCGTTGGGGCCGGTGCGGCCGTGGTCCATGACCATGCTGGCGCGGGCCTCGCCGCGCAGCAGAGTGACGCGGTAGTTGACGCCGAAACCGCCGCGCCACTGGCCCGCGCCGCCGGAGCCCTCGTGCAGGGAATATTCCTCGAAGCGCACGGGGTAACGCTGCTCGAAGACCTCGATGGGCGTCGTCTTGGAGATGCCGATGGTCGAGCAGCCGTTGGAAAGCCCGTCGAAACCCTCGTAGCCGCCGTATCCGCCGCCGGAGATGACGTACATGACGAAGGCGCGGCCGCGCTCGGGATCGAAGCCGCCCAGCGCGAAGTTGCCGCTCGATCCCGCGGGCGCGGCAAAGAGCTCGCCCGGAATGGCCTTGGCCAGCGCGTCGAACACGGCTTCCGCGATCCTTTGGCTCACCTCCGCCGCGCAGCCCGAAACCGGGCGCGGGTATTTGGCATAGAGGAAGGTGCCCTCGGGCGGCACGATCTTCAGCGGTTCGAAGGTGCCGGCGTTGATCGGTACCTCGGGGAAGACATGTTTTACCGCCAGGTAGATCGAGGAGCAGGTCGTGGCGATGACGCTGTTCATCGGACCCTTGCAGGGCGGGCTCGATCCCGTCATGTCGAAGGTCAGTTCGTCGCCCGCCTTGGTGACGGCCATGGCGATCTTCAGCGGCTGATCGACCACGCCGTCGGAATCGACAGTGGCCTCGCCGTGGTAGATGCCGTCCGGGATGCCTGAGATCTTGGCGCGCATCTGCGCGCTGGCGCGCGAACGCAGTTCGGCGATGGCGTCATCCACCGTGTCGGCGCCGTAGCGGTCGAGCATGGCGGTCAGGCGCCGCTCGCCCACCACCAGGGCGGCGGCCTGGGCCTTGATGTCGCCGATGCGCTGGTCGGCGATGCGGATGTTGGAGAGGATGATCGAGAGGATCTCCTCGTCCAGCACGCCCTCCTTGTAGAGCTTCACCGGCGGCAGGCGCAGGCCTTCCTGCTCCACCTCCGTGGCGTTGGCCGAAAAGCCGCCGGGCACGGCGCCGCCCGTGTCGGGCCAGTGACCGGTGTTGGCGAGCCAGCACCACAGCTTGCCGCGATAGAAGAAGGGCCGCACGAAGCGCACGTCCATCAGGTGCGTGCCGCCGAGGTAGGGGTCGTTGACGATGAAGACGTCGCCCGGCTTCACGTTTTTGGCCTGTGCGATCACGGCCTGGGTGGAAAACTGCATGGTGCCGACGAAGACCGGCAGGCCGAGATCGCCCTGGGCGATCAGGTCGCCGGTCTCGCGTGCATAGATGCCGTCGGAACGATCCAGCGCCTCGGAGATCACGGGGCTGAAGGCCGAACGGACGAAGGCGAGATCCATCTCGTTGCAGACCTGCTGCAGGCCGCTTTCGATGACCGCCAGGGTCAC
>CALLQH010000007.1 GCA_938014945.1 uncultured bacterium
CATCCAGAACGCGCGCGGCGCCTCGCGGTCGAACAGGAACAGCATCCCCGCGTCACTGGCCATCTCCTCGCGGAACATCAGGCCGCGCGCCCGCTGCTGGGGCGTCAGGGCCAGTTCGATGGAAAACTCCAGGGTTCTTCCATCCGCGGTCTCGATGGCCAGATGATCGCTGGCGAAGGTAAACTCCTCGGCCAGCGCAGGGACAAGGGCCGATGACGCCGCCGAGAGCAATACCGCGATCAGGATACCAAAGAGCATGAGCGCGCACCGCGGCCCACGCATCAGCTTCGCATTCGTCACCGGCATCCTGGGCGCACTGCTCATCCTGGCCGGCGCGGCGATGCCCCAGCTCAGCGTGCCGGACCACGACACGGGTCCGCTGTTCGATGCCGCCGCAATGCTCGCCGACCCCCTTGGGGCAACCGGCGAGGCCGGGCTGGGCGTGGTGATCTTTGCTCTGTTCGCCATCGCCTTCTGCCTGGTTCGCCGGTATCTCTGGCTGATCTTCTGCGCGATCATGATCGTCCTGTTCCTGTCGGTCGGACTGATGCGCCAGTTGACCGACATGCTTGGCCTAACCATTCCGCAGATCATCGACATGTACAACGGCGTCCTGCCGCCCGACGTCGATCCTTCGGCCCTCCTCTCCAAGCTGCCGGTACTCAAGGCCACGACCTATGACACCGGCCTGCTGGTGCTGGGCATCGGCCTGGTCCTGATCGAGATCGCGCCCTGGCTGCGCAGGCTGCAGTTCGGCTCCAGCCGCTGGCAGACGGTTGCCAGGTCCGCTCCGGCCTCGCGCCGGGAACCCACGGCAGTGGCCCAGGACACCCAGAATCCCGCCCCGGCACCGGCCCACGAGGAAAGCAGGGTGCCGCCCGACCTGCTGCTCGACGAGCTCTACATCTTCGCCGAAGGGCTGGACCAGCCGCTGACCTTCGCCCTGCTCGATCCCTCGGGCCGGGTGACGCGCCATCGCGTGCGTCTGGAGGCGGCGGGATACCTCGGAGACTCCTACTTCCTGCGCTGCCGCGATCTCGACGCGGGAAACCTGCGCGATGTCCCCGCGCACATGATGAGCGACATCGTCGACGACCTGACGGGCGCGCCCATCGATACCGACGACATGCTCGAGGACCTGGCCCGCGTCGCCTATGAGGTGGTTTCCGGCGCGCCAGACGATGACGCCCCGGACGGCGCCGCAGAGCCCGATGGCGCCGAATCCGGCGAAAATGCAGCCCCGGAGACCGAATCCCGCCCCCAGGACGCCGGTTGAACTTGGCCTTGGGACAAGGCTTCGGCATACTCGCCGCCGTCGGGACCATGCCAGCACGCAGCCAACGCCGTGCGCACCCCATGACCGACCGCCGGACCTTGGAGGCCTGATGTTCTCGCCGCGGACGATAAGCCTGTTCGCCGTGCTTTACGGCACGTGGTTGCTGCTTTCGGGCATCTGGGAACCGTTCCTGATGATCTCGGGCGCGGTCGCCAGCCTGCTTGTCGTGATCATCGCTCACCGCATGGACGTGGTGGACGGCGAAGGCCACCCCATCGACCTCACCTGGCGCGCCATCCTCTACTATCCCTGGCTGTTCTGGCAGATCATGCTTTCGAACCTTCAGGTCCTGCGCATTGTCCTGCATCCTCGCCTGCCGATCTCGCCGGTTGCCGGCTGGGTGCCGGCAGGCCAGTCGAGCAGTGTCGGGCTGGTCACCTTTGCCAATTCGATCACCCTGACGCCGGGAACCGTGGCGCTGACGGTGCTGGAAGACCGCATTCATGTTCACGCCCTCACCCAGGGCGGCCTCGACGACCTGCGGGCGGGCGAAATGAACCGCCGCGTCTGCCAGATGGAAGGAAACCGCCCATGATGCTGCTGGCCAGCCTTCTGGTGGTGCTGGGCATGGCGCTGACCCTGATCCGGGCCGTGCGCGGCCCCACGGTCTATGACCGCATCCTGGCGGTGAACGTCTACGGCACCATGACGGTCATGCTGATCGCCCTGCTCGGCTTTCTTGCCGGCCGGCCGGATTTCATGGACCTGTCTCTGGTCTATGCGCTCCTCAACTTCGTCGGCACGCTGGCCGCACTGAAGTTCTTCAAGCACGGACATCTGGGCGAGGACCGTTGAGCCTGCTTGTCGACATTGCGAGCTGGCTGCTGCTGACGGCCGGCGGGTGCCTGATGGCCGCCAGCGGACTGGGCCTCGTGCGCCTGCCCAACCTGTTCGCCCGCATCCACGCCGGCGGTCTGGCCGATACCGGGGGCGCGGCGCTCCTGATCCTGGGCATGGCGCTGCAGGCCGGCTGGACGCTCATCACCGTGAAGCTGATCCTGGTCGGCATCTTCCTGTTCTTCACCGCCCCCACCGCGAGCCACGCGCTGGCTCATGCTGCGTTGCTGGGCGGCATCGATCCTGACGCCACGGCCGAAGGGGACGAAGACGAGGAAGATACCAGCGCCTCGCCGCCGAGAAGGTCCTGAGCAGCCATGGAACAGACCATCGACCTCCTGCTCCTGCTGCTGCTGGTCGCCATGGCGATCGCCATGGCGCGCCTGACCAACCTGATCGCCGTGGCGATCCTCAGCGGTGTCTACAGTCTGGTTCTGGCGGCACTCTATGTGCTTCTGGATGCCGTCGACGTTGCCTTTACCGAGGCCGCGGTGGGCGCGGGCATCACGCTGACCCTGATGCTGGCGGCCATATCGCTTTCAGCCCGGCGGGAGCGGGTCCGCCGCCTTCCGCTGCGCAATGCCCTGGCCGTCGCGGCCTGCCTGCTGGTGGCCGGGGGCATGTTCTATGCATCGCTGGAAATGCCGGCCTTCGGCGATCCCAGCGACCCCGTCCACGGCCACGTCGCACCGCGCTACATCCAGGACTCTCCCACAGAGATCGGCGTGCCCAACATGGTGACCTCGATCCTGGCGAGCTACCGCGGCTACGACACCCTCGGCGAGACCACCGTGATCTTCACCGCCGGCGTCGCCGTGCTGGCCCTGCTATGGCGCTGGCGGAGGGACGGGCATTGAACGAACACCTGATCGTCCGGGTCGTCACCAAGCTGCTGGTGCCCTTTGTCCTGCTGTTTGCCATCTATGTGCAGATGCATGGCGACTTCGGCCCGGGCGGCGGCTTCCAGGCGGGCGTCATCTTCGCCACAGGCTTCATCGTCTACGGCCTGGTGTTCGGGATCGGACGCCTGATCAAGGCGCTTCCCCTGCGGGTTCTGCTGTTTGGCGTCTCGGGCGGCCTTCTGCTCTACGCCGGCGTCGGTATCGCCAGCCTCGTCATGGGCGGCACCTTTCTCGACTACTCGGCGCTCGACAGCCACGACCCCGTGCACGGCCAGCACCTCGGAATCCTGCTGATCGAACTGGGGGTGGGCATCACGGTCGCCTCCGTGATGACCGCGATCTTCATC
>CALLQH010000008.1 GCA_938014945.1 uncultured bacterium
GGAAAACCCCTTGGCGCCCCAGCGCAGCGCTGCGTCGGAATAGGGGGACTTCCGGACCTGCGTGCCGAAGCTGAATTGCGCGAAATCGAGTTCGTGTGCCATTTCTGAAATCCACAAGGGTGAAATGTGAGCTCTTCCGGCGAACGGGATCGTCAAGTTCGCTCTTGCCGATGGTCCTGATGGAGCTTTTCGGCCGATCACCGAAGATCACGTTCTTCGGACATTGCCAGCCTACGGGACAGGACCTCGCCTAGGCCAGAAGTTCTTCTTCGGCGAAACTGCAGGCTGCCTTGCGGGCATGAAGGCCAAGATCGAAAAATGTGCCAAGGGCCGGCTGGTCATTTGCCACGGTGCGGCATGCCATGAGCGGCCAGCCGGGGACACTCATCCTTCGGGGATGGCACAGAATGCTGGCGGGAGAGTGATGGCGGACGGGGTGGGATTCGAACCCACGAGACGCTCGCGCGCCCTCTGGTTTTCAAGACCAGCGCCTTCAACCGCTCGGCCACCCGTCCGTCGCCGCAATATAACCGCTCGGGCGGTCTGGGCCACGCCCTGTGTGATGCTTCAGGCGATCAGATCGCGCCAGGGCTGCCAGGCGGCGATGGCCTCGGCGATCATGGCGTAGCCGTCGTCGTCGGGGTGGATCTTGTCGTAGGCGGCAAGAGCCGCCGCATAACGCCGGCTGGTGGAGAAGGGCGTGTAGAGGTCGAGGTAGGGCACGCCGATTTCGCCC
The DNA here is from genome assembly GCA_938014945.1 of uncultured bacterium. Classification (GTDB taxonomy): domain Bacteria; phylum Pseudomonadota; class Alphaproteobacteria; order SP197; family SP197; genus CALGGB01. The sequence continues at coordinate 737 of CALLQH010000008.1, forward strand.
GCCAGGGTGGCAAAGGCCGCGCTGTAGCGCGCCATGTCGGCATTGCGGATATCCCACACCACGCCGCTGCCGCCGACGAAGGGGTTGACCGTCTCATCCAGCGGCGTCGGCCCGATCCACAGCACCGCGCCCAGCGCGGCAGCCTGCGTCAGCATGGCGCGCGAGAGGGCAAGGGATTCCGAAAGCTCCACCTGCAGGCCGGTGCTGTCGGGATCGCAGGCGTCGTTGAAGCCATAGGCGAAGACGAAGGCTGCGGACCCTCTGCCGTTGCCGCGCAGGCGGCGTGCCTCGACCTCGGCGCGCCAGCGCGCCGCGATATCGCGCGAGGTGTCGCCGTTGATGCCGAGGTTGTAGGCGGTGAGCGCGGTGGCGGCCTTTTCAAGGCCGCGGCACAGGCGGCCGGGCCAGCCGCAGCGGGCGCCGTCGTTGTCGGCCAGCGTGATGCTGTCACCGAAGAAAAAGATCTGGTCAGGCGCCATGGATGTTCCCTGGGTCAGCGGAAGGCGAGGCCGCCGCTTGCAACGACGGTCTCACCCACGAAGTAACTTGCGGCATCGCTCGCCAGGAAGGCCACGGCCTCGGCCATCTCTTCGGGCGTACCGCCGCGGCCCATGGGGATGACGGTTTCGGCCAGACGGGCGATGTGGTTGCCGATGCGCATGGGCTCGGTGTCGATGGCGCCCGGCGCGACGGCGTTCACCAGGATGCCTTCGGCAACATAGGCGAGGCCGAAGGTCCTGGTCAGGCTGATGACGGCGGCCTTGGAAGCGGCGTAGTGCGCCATGCCGGGGAAGGGGACGATGCCGTCGACCGAGGCGATGTTGACGATACGGCCCCAGCCGCGTCCGCGCATGTGGCGCACGGCGGCGATCGACATGTGGTAGAGGCCGCGCACGTTGACGTCGAAGATGCGGTCCCACTCCTCGTCGTCGATCTCCTCCATGGGCGTGCGCAGGTAGATGCCGGCGTTGTTGACCAGGATGTCGATGGCCCCGGCCTGTTCTGCGACGGCATCGAAGGCATCGTGGCAGGCCTGCCGCATGCCGATGGTGCCGGTCACCCTGGCGCAGATCTCCAGGCCCTCTGCCGCCAGATCGGCCGCCGTGCGCTCCAGGGCGTCGGGATCGCGGTCGACCAGTGCGATGCGTGCGCCGCGGCGTCCGAGCAGCACGGCGCAGGCCCTGCCGATACCCGCGCCCGCGCCCGTGACGAGGGCCGTGCGCCCCTCAAGCGATAGCTTTTCCGTGCCTGACGTCATGGCGCTGTTCTCTCCCCTGGGCGGACTGTAGCCGCTCGCCCGGCGTGGAGGCTATGATGGAAGCAGAACGGAAGGTCGCGCCGCATGATCCTCTTTCGCCAGCTCTTCGATCCCCAGTCGTCCACCTACACCTATCTGCTGGCCGATCCGCGCAGCCGTGAGGCGGTGCTGATCGATCCCGTGTTCGAGCAGGCCCGGCGCGACAGCGCATTGATCGCCGAACTCGGCCTGACCTTGCTCGCCACGCTCGAAACCCATGTTCACGCCGATCACGTCACGGGTGCATGTCTGCACAAGCAGGAGCGGTCCTCCCGCATCCTGCTCGCGGCCGACGGCGGCGCTGAGGGTGCCGATCGCTACCTGCGCCATGATGATCATGTCCGCTTCGGCGACCGTCACCTGGTGGTGCGCGCCACGCCCGGCCATACCTCCGGATGCCTGACCTATGTCCTCGATGACCGCAGCATGGCCTTCACCGGTGATTGCCTGCTGATCCGTGGCTGCGGGCGCACGGACTTCCAGGGTGGCGATGCGGCGCGGCTCTATCGCTCCGTCCACGACCAGGTCTTTTCGCTGCCCGACGATTGCCTGCTTTACCCCGGCCATGACTATCGTGGCCTCACGGTCAGCAGCGTGGCCGAGGAGCGGCGTTACAATCCGCGCCTTGGCGGGGAGCTGAGCGAGGCGGATTTCGCCGGTTACATGGCGAACCTCGGCCTGCCGCATCCCAAACAGATCGACATTGCCGTTCCCGCCAACCTCAAGTGCGGTCGCCCGGAGTTCTGCGCCATCACGCAGGAGACGCCTGACTGGGCGCCGCTGCGCCTGACCTTCGCCGGCATCTGGGAGATCGAGCCGCGCTGGCTGGAGGAGCATCTGGGCTCCGTCACCGTGGTCGACGTGCGCGAGTCCGAGGAATTCTGCGGTCCCCTGGGCCACATTCCGGGGGCGCATCTCGTGCCTCTGGGCGAACTGGTCGAGCGTGTCGGCGAGCTTCCCTCGGACAAGCCGGTGGTTGCCGTCTGCCGCGCGGGCGGCCGTTCGGCCCAGGCGACGGTGCTGCTGAAGAAGGCGGGGCTGGAGCAGGTCGCCAATCTGCCCGGTGGCATGCTGCGCTGGCGTGCGCTCGATCTGGCAACCGAAGGCGCCAGAGACGATTTCCCTCGCGTCGGCTGACGGTGCGGAACGCATCATGGGGCCGTGTGTTGAGGGCAGGGTAGCGACGACGCGAACCGGCGGATAGGCAACAGCGGGCTTGAATGGAAACGACCCTCGACATCGTCGTGCTGGCGCTGGTTGCCGGCCAGGCCGCCTGGCTGGGCATCGGCGTCTTCGACAACATCCGTTACCCCGACATCAACCGGGACGGTGTGGCGGAAGTGCTCCGCATGGAGTCGCTCAAGAACTATCCCAAGGTGGAGGCCCTGGTCGGCTATCGCCGCATCCACGATCCCCGGATCGTCCGCTTCTGTTTCGGCCTGATCGTCGCCGCGGAGGTGATCGCCACTGCGCTGTTATGGGCTGCCTCGCTGGCGCTTGCCTGCGACGTCCTGGGCCTCGTCGAGGGGGCATGGGTTCGCGCTCTGGCGCTGATCGCCGTGCTTGCCTTCACGTCCGTATGGGGCGGTTTCCTGATCGGCGGCCAGTGGTTCTACTACTGGTTCGGCGAACATGGGCAGCCGACGCACTTCTTCTGCCTGCTCTGGGGCATCGCCACCATGGCGGCGCTGGCAGGCTAGGCGTCAGGCTTCCAGCCTGCGACCCACGAGCTGCGCGCCGCCGTCGATGGGAAAGAAGCTGCCGGTGA
>CALLQH010000009.1 GCA_938014945.1 uncultured bacterium
TGCTCAGCCGCGGCGCGGCCAAGGTCTATGCGGTCGACGTCGGCCACGGCCAGCTTGCCTGGTCCCTGCGCCAGGACGACCGGGTTATCGTGCTGGAAAAGACCAATGTGCGCGCGCTGGAGCGCGAACAGATCCCGGAAGCCCCGGCAATTCTGGTTGCCGACCTCTCCTTCATCTCCATCATGCTCGCCCTGCCCGCCGCCATGGCCCTGGCGGCACCCGGCGCGCTGCTGGTCTCGCTCATCAAGCCAGTTCGAGGCCGGCGCCGACCAGGTCGGCAAGGGCGGCATCGTGCGCGACCCCGCCATCCACGAGGCCGTCTGCGCCACCATCCGCACCTGGCTTGCCGACGAAATGGGCTGGGAGGTGCTGGGCCTCGTCGAAAGCCCCGTCACCGGCGCCGACGGCAACCGGGAATTCCTGATCGCCGCGCGGAAACCCACCTGAGTTCGCAGATCGCCTCTGCAGGACTAGAGTGCAGGGACGGCTCTGAGGAGATCCTCCATGGTGAAACTTCCCGACACCCTGCCCATCCGCCAGTGGGTCTGCATCCCCTGCGGCTACAACATGATCGGCGAGATGCCCGAGGTGTGCCCGTTCTGCGGTGCGCGCCACGACCGCTTCGTCACCTGGGACGTGGCGGAGACGACCTATCGCGTGACGCCCAAAACGGTCACCGACAAGGTCACGCAGTTGCGCTCCGTGCCGCGCCTGGGCATCGAACATGCAGCCTATCGCATCGAGACCGGCGACAAGGCTGTCTGGATCGATTGCCCCAGCGCCTTCAACCGCGACCTTGATCCCGTCAGCGACATCTACTTCACCCACAAGGACTTCCTTGGCGCCTCCAACCAGTACCGCGCCCTGTGGGGCGCGCGTGTGCACCTGCACGAGGCCGAGACGAAACATCCGCTGGTGATACCCTTCCCCGTGGACGATGCCTTCACCGGCGACTTCGAAGCCGACGGCATCCGGGCCTTCCACATCGGCGGCCATACGCCGGGCTGGACCGCCTATCTCTTCGAGGACGTGCTGTTTGCCTGCGACTATGCCTTCCCGCCGGGTGGCGCGATGCGCCTCAACCCCTACGGCGACAAGGCGGCAACACTTGCCCGCGCGCCGCGCCTGCTGGAGCTGGTCGAGCAGCACCGGCCCCGCCTGGTGGCGGGCTACAACTATGTGGCCGACGCCTCGAACTGGCGCAGCGATCTGGCAGACGCCCTGGAGAGGGCGGCTTAACGCGCATCGTAATGGGTTGAGCGTTCGTCCCAGCGCAGCAGGATCTTGCGCGCGGCTTCGGGCACGGTCGGTCTCTCCCAGTGCTCTCCGCCGAAGGCGCGGACGGCGGCCATGTCGTCGAACTCCAGCACGGTGAGGAACTCGACCTCCGCCTCGCCGTCGCGGCGCAGGACGCGGGCGCCGCGGTAGCCGGCGACGCCGCGGGCGTCGTAGGACGGGAAGGTCACGGTCTTCAGGCGCTGCTCGTAGGCATCGGCATCGGCGGGGCGAACCCAGCCGCGCCACAGGCGCACAATCACCGGGTCAGCCGATCTGCGCGCGGTGGCGCAGCATGTGGTCGGCCAGCACGCAGGCCATCATCGCCTCGCCCACCGGCACGGCGCGGATGCCGACGCAGGGGTCGTGGCGGCCCTTGACCTGGACCGTCGTCTCCGCACCGGTGCTGTCGATGGTCTGGCGTTCGGTGAGGATGGAGCTGGTCGGCTTCACCGCGAAACGCACGACCACGTCCTGGCCGCTGGAGATGCCGCCCAGCACGCCGCCGGCCTTGTTGGAGAGAAACGTCGGGCCGTTGTTGCCCTGGCGCATCTCGTCGGCCGCGGTCTCGCCGGGTTCGGCGGCAAGGGCAAAGCCGTCGCCGATCTCCACGCCCTTGACCGCGTTGATCGACATCATCGCGGCGGCAAGGTCGGTGTCGAGCTTGCCGTAGAGCGGCGCGCCCCAGCCGGCCGGAACGCCGCTGGCATGGACCTCGATCACCGCGCCCGCCGAGGAGCCGCGCTTGCGTACGTCGTCGAGGAAGCTCTCCCAGGTCGCCGCGGCCTCTGCATCCGGGCTCCAGAACGGGTTGTTCTCCGTCTCCGCCCAGTCCCAGCGGTCATGATCAATCTTGTGCGGACCGATCTGGACCACGGCGCCGCGGATGACGATGCCCTCGCCCAGCACCTTGCGGGCAAGGCCGCCGGCGGCAACCCGCATCGCGGTCTCGCGCGCACTGGAGCGGCCGCCGCCGCGATGGTCGCGGATGCCGTACTTGGCGTCGTAGGTGTAGTCGGCGTGGCCCGGCCGGTACTTCTGCGCGATGTCGCCGTAGTCCTTGGAACGCTGGTCGACGTTCTCGACGATCATGGCGACCGGCGTGCCGGTGGTCCTGCCCTCGAAGACACCGGAAACGATCTTCACCGCATCGGGCTCGCGCCGCTGGGTGGTGAAGCGCGAGGTGCCGGGGCGGCGCCGGTCCATCCAGTGCTGGATCTCTGCGGCCTCGATGGGGATCAGCGGCGGCACGCCATCGACCACGCAGCCGATCTCCGGCCCGTGGCTTTCACCCCAGGTCGTGACCCGGAAGAGATGGCCGAAGGTGTTGTGCGACATGAGCTGCCTTCAGGCGACCGTGATGTCGGGCGCCTTGGGGTTCTTCATGCCGACGATGTGGTAGCCGCAGTCGACGTGATGGACCTCGCCGGTGACCGCCGTCGAGAGGTCGGACGCCAGATACAGGGCCGAGCCGCCGACCTCGTCGATGGTGACGTTGCGGCCGAGCGGCGCGTTGTATTCGTTCCACTTCAGGATATAGCGGAAGTCACCGATGCCCGAGGCCGCCAGGGTCTTGATGGGGCCAGCGGATATGGCGTTCACGCGCACCTTCTTCTCGCCGAAGTCGGCTGCGAGATAGCGCACGGAAGCCTCCAGCGCGGCCTTGGCGACACCCATGACGTTGTAATGAGGCATCCAGCGTTCGGCGCCGTAGTAGGTGAGCGTGATCAGGCTGCCGCCGTTCTCGCCCATCAGGTCGACGGCGCGGCGCGCGCAGGCCGTGAAGCTGTAGCAGGAGATATCGAGCGAATTGAGGAAGTTCTCGCGCGTCGTATCGGCGTAGCGGCCCTTGAGCTGCTCCTTGTCGGCAAAGGCGATGGCGTGGACCAGGAAGTCGAGCCCGCCCCAGGTCTTGCCTACCTCGTCGAAGACGGCATCCATGCTGGCTTCGTTGGTGACGTCGCATTCCAGCACCAGGTTGGAGCCGACACTCTCTGCCAGCGGCTTCACCCGCTTGCCCAGGGCCTCGCCCTGGTAGGTGAAGGCCAGTTCGGCGCCGTGCTGGGCCAGGGTGCGTGCAATGCCCCAGGCGATCGAGCGGTCGTTGGCGACGCCCATGATCAACCCGCGCTTGCCAGTCATGAGAGAGCCCGGCTCGGTCATGCCATCCTCATCGCTCGTTGGTTTTCGGTTGCGCCAGACCCCATAGACGCCGTGGCCCCGCAGGACACCGATCCTACACAAAAGCCGCCGTGCGGCCAACGCGCGACGCACGGCGGAAGACAGGTTAGTTTTTCTTGGGCATGGGTGAGCTATCGTCGTTTGTGGAAACCCGCGCCCTCGCCATATCGACGAGAGTGCCGCGTCGTCCCCCGTGGAGTGCCCCATGACCATCCAGGCCCAGCCCGTCGTCCCCACCGCCCCGCTTTCCAGCAGCCGCGATATCGAGGCCCAGCTCGTCTATCTGGCCAATCTGGAGACCCGCCCGGTGATCTATTACGACCAGCCGGGCCCGCCGCGCCGGGACGGCAACTACGGCCTCTTTCCCGCCTGGGTGCGCAACATGCGGCCGATCGCCGGCGAACTGTCGCTGAACCGCGAGGGTTTCCGCCTGATCCGCCATGCCAGCGCCGTGAGCGATTTCTACGACGCCGAAGAGGTGAAGCAGGTCTATTACCCGGAGGTCGCCGCCGTGGTGAAGGCCGCGACCGGGGCAAGCGAAGCCATCGTTTTCGACCACACCATCCGCATCGAGGGCAATCTGGACGGCCAGGACACCATCCACCGGGCCCCGGTGCGGCTGGTGCACAACGATTACACCCACAACTCAGGCCCCAAACGCGTGCGTGAGCTGGTGGGGCCGCAGGAGGCCGAGCGCTGGCTTGCCGGGCGGGTGGCCGAGATCAATCTGTGGCGGCCGATCAAGGGACCGGTGGAGCAGGCACCGCTGGCGCTGGCCGATGCATCAAGCCTGAAGCCCGAGGACATCGTGACCGTCGATCTGGTCTATCCCGAGCGCACCGGCGAGATCTATCACGTCGTCCACCGGCCGGGGCACCGCTGGTTCTATGCTCCCGACATGACCCCGGACGAGGCGATCCTGATCAAGGGCTACGATTCGGAGACGGACGGGCGCGCGCGCTTCACACCCCACACCGCCTTCGACCTGCCCGACACGCCGGCCGATGCCGCGCCGCGCGAAAGCATCGAGGCCCGCGCCTTCCTCCGCTTTGACTGAGCGCGTCTAGCGCCGCAGCCGCGCGATCAGGTTGCGGCGCAGGTCTTCGGGCTCCTCGGCGAGGGCCTCCAGCAGGCCGCGCAGACGCTGTTCCATGGTCTGGCGCTGGTCGATCAGGTCCAGGATCACCGGCACGGCGGCCTCGTTGACCCCCAGGGCGCGGCGCAGGTCGCGGATGAGATGGGCGCGGGCCAGGTCGACCTCGGCAAACTGAAGGTCGCCATCGACTTCCACGGGGAGCAGCCAGCCCGCCTCAACCCAGCGCCGGACCTCGACCCGGCGGACCCGGCAGGCAACGACGAGTTCATCGAGCGTCATCATGTCGTGCGTTTGAGCGAAGCCCTGGGATCGTAGGGATGGCGCTCCGCCCACTCCTTGAGAAAGGTTTCGAGTTCACTGTCGGGTTTTTCGGGCAGGACGACCTGAAGATGCACGAACTGGTCGCCTCGTCCGCCCTGGCC
>CALLQH010000010.1 GCA_938014945.1 uncultured bacterium
CCGCCGCGGCCATCAGCGTGCCCAGCGCGACCGAGGCGGTGCCCTGGATATCGTCGTTGAAGGTGCACAGGCGGTCGCGGTAGCGCTCCAGCAGGGGCGAGGCGTGATGCTGGGCAAAGTCCTCCCACTGCAGCAGGACGCCGGGGAAGGCCTTGTCGACCGCCGTCACGAAGGCTTCGACGAAATCGTCGTAGTCCTGTCCGGTGATGCGGTCATGGCGCCAGCCCAGGTAGATCGGATCGGCGATCCGGTCGGGGTCGTTGGTGCCGACATCGAGCAGGATCGGCAGGGTGTTGGCCGGATCGATGCCGCCGACGCAGGAGTAGATCGACAGCTTGCCGATGGGAATGCCCATGCCGCCGGCGCCCTGGTCGCCCAGGCCCAGGATACGCTCTCCGTCGGTGACGACGATGACATCGACCTGGTCGGCGTCGATGTTACCGAGGATCTCGTCGATCCGATCCTTCATGGGATAGGAGATGAACAGGCCGCGCGGGCGCCGGTAGATCTCCGAGAACATCTGGCAGGCCTCACCCACGGTGGGCGTGTAGATGATCGGCAGCATTTCGGCGATGTGCGCATCGAGCAGGGCGTAGAACAGCGTCTCGTTGCTGTCCTGAAGCTGACGCAGGGTGATGTGGCGACCAAGGTCGGTCGCCTTGCGCTTGTAGGCCGCATAGGCCCGCGCGACCTGGGTCTCCAGGGTTTCGACATCGGGCGGCAGCAGGCCGTGCAGGCCGAAGGCGTCACGCTCCTCGAAGCTGAAGGCCGTGCCCTTGTTGCGCGACGGCTTTCCCAGGAGGGAAGTGCCGAAGGCCCTGACATCGATCGGACGGTCGTCCATGGCTGCTCCGAAGCTGCGTGTTGGAGACGAGATTAGACCCCCGGCACCGCCGGAACAGTGACAGGCGTCCTAAAAGCGTTCGGCGCTGGCGGCGTGCCAGTCGTGGGCGAAGTCTTCCGGCAGCGCGCCCTCGATGAAACACCCCGCGGGCGGCGCGGGATAGATGCGGTCGTAGCTGCGTGCCGAGGAATCGTCCATGCGCCGCAGGATGTGATGCGGTCCCAGTTCCGAAACCGAGGAAAGCCCCATGGCGCCGACCAGGTCGAGGAACATCTCCACGGTGCCCTTCTGGTAGTTGGCGACCATCGGCGCCTTGTCGGCAACGATCACCGCCCTTGCCCGCGAGGGATCCTGGGTCGCGACACCCGTGGGGCAGGAATTGCTGTGGCAGCGCAGCGCCTGGATGCAGCCCACCGTGAACATGAAGGCGCGCGCGGCATTGCAGGTATCGGCACCCAGCGCGGTCTTCACGACCAGATCAAAGCCGCTGGTGACCTTGCCGGAAGCAACGATGCGGATCTCGTCGCGCAGACCGGCGCCGATCAGCGCGTTGTGGACGAAGGCCAGCCCCTCGTTGATCGGTGTGCCCAGGCGATTGGTGAACTCCACCGGTGCCGCACCCGTGCCGCCCTCGGCGCCGTCGACCGTGATGAAATCGGGCCGGATACCGGTTTCCAGCATCGCCTTGACGATCGAGAGGAACTCGCGGCGCGAGCCGATGCACAGCTTGAAGCCGACCGGCTTGCCGCCGGAAAGCTCGCGCAATTGCGCAACGAACTCCAGAAGGCCGCGCGGTCCTTCAAAGGCGGTGTGCAGCGGCGGCGAGATGCAGTCCTGGCCCATGGGCACGCCGCGGATGCGCGCGATCTCCGGCGTGATCTTTGCCGCCGGCAGGATGCCGCCGTGCGAGGGCTTGGCGCCCTGGGAGAGCTTGATCTCGATCATCTTGACCTGATCGGCCGCGGCCTTTTCGGCAAAGAGCTTCGGGTCGAAGCCGCCGTCCTGCGTGCGGCAACCGAAATAGCCCGTGCCGATCTGCCACACGAGATCGCCGCCGCCGGCCAGGTGATGGTCGGAAAGCCCGCCCTCGCCGGTGTCGTGGCAGCAGCCGGCCATCTTCGCCCCGGTGTTGAGCGCCAGGATGGCATTGGAGGAGAGCGCGCCGAAGCTCATCGCCGAGATGTTGAGGCGGCAGGCCTCGTAGGGCTTCGTGCAGGCCGAACCGCCAAAACGCACGCGGGCATCGGCATGGGGCGGCGGCTTGGCCGCCAGGGAATGCAGCGCGAAGTCCTCGCCCGTGCTCAGCAGGTCGTGCTGGGTGCCGAAGGGCTGCACGGCGTCGATCCCCTGGGCGCGCGCGGTCACGAGATCGCGCGCCTCGCGCGAATAGGGGCGGCCGGACTGGTTGGTGGCGATGAAGTACTGCTGGATCTCGGGCCGGATGAACTCCGCGAAATAGCGGATGTGGCCGATCACGGGGTAGTTGCGCAGCACGTTGTGGCGGCCGTGGGTGGCGTCGTACATGCCGACACCGACCAGGGGCAGAACGATCAGATAGGCAAAGACGATCGGTTGCCAGAAGAAGGAAAGCACGGCGATCAGCACAAGCGTGATCGGCGCGATGATGAAGAACTTCTTGCGGACGGTCATGGCGGTCAATACCGCAGCACGCCGGTCTTGAGAACCTCGGTGGCCTTGCCGCGGAAATAGGTGTCGCTGCGTCCCTCGCGCTTCTCGATGCCCCTGGCGCGGTACATCTCGATGTTGGGATCGATCGGACGGCGGTCGCCCTCGTGGGCGGTGAGCCACATGCGCAGCAGCAGGCGTCCGGTCTCGGGCCCGGGGACATCCTCGAAGCCGCTGCGGGCATGCAGGGTGGTGTGGTTGTTGCAGATCAGCATCTGCCCGGGCTCCATGGTGAACTCCACCATCATTTCCGGACGGCGCGCGACCTCGTCAAAGTAGTCGAGTGCCGCCCTGTCGAAGTCCGGCAGCGGCGTGCCCAGTTCCTCATAGGCCATGTGGATGTAGCCCGCGACGTAGCGGCAGGAAACATAACCGTCGACCGCCGAGAGCACGGGCACCAGATGATCGGTGACCGGCGCCTCCCCCGGGCCCTGCTCGCCGAAGCGGTGGTAGCGGAAGCCGCGGTAAAGCGGCTCCAGGTATTCCGGCCGTTCGGCCAGGATCGCGTTGTGCACGGCAAGGGCGCTGCAGTACTGCGATTCACCGCCCTCGACCGCCTTGCGGATCGAGAGCATGGCGAGGATATCGCAGGCATCGGTGTGCAGCGTCAGCGGCAGGGAATTGCGGTAGGCGCGCTCGTTGTGATCCTTGCCGCCGACGTTGGCGACATGGCCAAGCCGGTCGCCGATCACCGACTGGGAGTTGCCGCGGCCGAAATGGGTGCCGATGCCCCAGTAGATGATCTCCGTCTTCTTGAGCGGCCAGTCCTCGACCGGCAGGCGGTCGACCAGAACGATGCCGCGGCCCTGCATGACCTCGCGGTAGAGGTCGGCCAGGTCGTCGGCGACCTCGGGCACGGCGAAGTGTTCGCGCTCGATGTCGTCGAGGCCGAGGCCCTGGCGTTCGATGGCGGCATAGGCCGCCTCGAAGGCTTCGATGTGGCGCGGCTCGAAACGGCGGGTCAGCGCCTCCAGCGAGCCGATCTCGTGGTGAGTCCAGGCCGATGGATGCTCCACCGCCTGCAGATGGACCTCTGCCATGGCTGCCTCTCCCCGCTTGCCGGGGGTCAGTCTAGCCAAGGTAATACCGCTCTGCCTATGGTCGGCACCCTGACGCCAAGGGAGAACACGCCATGATCGAGGTCTGGGGCCTGAAGAACTGCGACACCTGCCGCAAGGCGCTGGCCTGGCTGAAGGACGAGGGCATTGCCCACAGCTTCCGCGACGTGCGCGCCGCCGGCCTCGATCCGGCCGCGCTGAAGGCCTGGATCGACGAGCTGGGCTGGGAAGTGCTGGTCAACACCCGCGGCACCACCTGGCGCGGCCTGCCCGAGAGCGAACGCGAAGGGCTTGACGCCAAACGCGCCCATGCCCTGATCCTGCGCCACCCCGCCGTGATGAAACGCCCGGTTTTCGACCTCGGCAGCCGCCGTCTGGTGGGCTTCAAGGACGCAGAAAAAGCCGCCCTGCGCGCCGCCTAGAGGGCCGCGATGGCGTCGGCCAGGCGCGCCACTTCGTCTTCCGTGTTGTGGTAGTGGACCGCCGCGCGGCAGAGCGGCGGCAGGGCACGGGCCTGGAAGTCGATCAGAGTCGAACTCGGCCCCGAGGTGCCGATGGCGAAGCCCCGCGTCGCCATGGTGGCAGCCATGACCTCCGGCGCGATACGGTCGTGGCTGAAGGTGACGATGGCGCACTGGTGACGCCCGGCATCGCGCAGGGTGACGCCGGGGATGGCGGCGAGGCGTTCGCGCAGGACGCCGGCCAGTTCGGCGTTGCGGGCGGCGATGTTGTCGAGGCCCCAGGACAGGGCGTGTTCGACCGCAACGCCCAGGCCGATCTTGCCCGCGACGTAGTTTTCCCAGTTTTCGTAGCGGCGCGCGTCGGCGCGCATCTCGTAGGCATCGGGCGCGGTCCAGCGGGCGCTGTGGAGGTCCAGCACCGGCGGTTCGCAACGTTCCATGATCGCCTTGCTGGCATAGAGGAAACCCGTGCCGCGCGGCCCGCGCAGGAACTTGCGTCCCGTCGCCGACAGGAAATCGCAGCCCAGCGCCTCGACATCGAGGGGAAGCTGCCCGGCCGACTGGCAGGCATCGAGCAGATAGGGAATGCCGTGGCGACGCGCGATGGCGCCGATCTCCGCGGCGGGTGAAACCAGGCCGCCGCTGGTCGGCACATGGGTGACGGCGATCAGCTTCACATCGTCATCGATCAGCCCCTCCAGCGCCTCCAGATCGGCCTGGCCGTCGCCGTCGTTGGGGATGACGTCGACCACGATGCCCCGGCGCCGCACGGTCTGCAGAAAGGCGATGAAGTTGGAGGCGTATTCGGCGACCACGGTCAGCACCCGGTCGCCGGGCTGCATGTCCTGGGCGAGGCCGTAGAAGGCCTGACACCAGGCGACCGTGGCGTTTTCCACCACAGCAACCTCGTCGCGGTGGCAGTTGAGAAGGCGCGCGATGGCGTCATAGGTCGCCTCGATCGCCGGGGCGGCCTCATCCTCGGCCGCATAACCGCCGATCAGCGCCTCGCGGTCGAGATGGCCGTGGACCGCGTCGAGCACCGGAGAAGGCATCAGACCCGCGCCGCAGCTGTAGAAATAGGCCTGATGTTCGGCTCCGGGCGTCAGCGCCCGGGCCTGTGCGACATCGATCATGGGACGGGCCTTTCCTCTGGACTATATTGCCCCGCGCAGGGCTTTCTTGAGCCACGGTGACCATACCTGCGCTGCGGTCGCCGTCACAACCGGACACCACCTTGATCGACGTCAGGCCCGTTGTCGCCATTCTGGGAACGCTGCTGTTGGGGCTCGCGGCCGCCATGCTGATTCCCATGACCGTCGACCTGATCATGGGCAGCGCGGACTGGAGCTCCTTTGCCGTGGGCGCGCTGGTCACCGCCTTCACCGGCGGCATGCTGGTCTTTGCCTTCCGCGGCGATGTGCGCGGCCTGGAGCTGCGCCAGGCATTTTTGCTCACTGCTTTCGCCTGGGTCGGCGTTTCGGCGTTTGCCGCCCTGCCCTTCATCTTCTCCCACCTGGTGACGAGCTACACCGACGCCTTCTTCGAGGCGATTTCGGGGCTGACCACCACGGGATCAACGGTGATCGAGCACCTGGACGCTATGCCGCCGGGCATCCTGCTGTGGCGCGCCCTGCTGCAGTGGCTGGGCGGCTTCGGCATCATCGGCATGGCGATCATGATCCTGCCCTACCTGCGGGTCGGCGGCATGCAGCTGTTCCAAACCGAATCCTCGGACCGCTCCGACCGGGTGATGCCGCGGCCGGGCCAGACCGTGGCCGCGATCATCACCGTCTATGTCGGGCTGACCGCGGTTTGCGCCCTGGCCTACGACCTTGCCGGCATGAGCCCCTTCGATGCCATCACCCACGCCTTTGCCACCCTCTCGACCGGCGGCTACAGCACGCACGACAGTTCGTTCTCCTACTTCGATTCAATCACGCTGCAGTGGATCGGCGTCGTCTTCATGGCCGCAGGCGCAACGCCCTTCCTGCTTTACGTGCGCATGATCAAGGGTGAGCCGCTGGCCTTGCTGCACGACAGCCAGACCCGCTCGTTCATCTTCGTCCTGGCCGGCACGACCCTGGCGATCACCGCATGGCGCATGGTCTATCACGAGGCGCCGCTGCACCGGGCGCTGACCGAGGTCGCCTTCAACATCACCTCCATCGTCACCACCACCGGCTTTGCCAGCACCGACTACAACGTCTGGGGCGCGTTTGCGGTGGTGAGCTTCCTGGCGCTGACGCTGGTCGGCGGCTGCACGGGTTCGACCTCCGGTGCGATCAAGATCTTCCGCATCCAGATCATGGTCATCACGGCGGTGCGCCTGCTGAAGGGCCTGGTGGCGCCGCGCGCCGTGCTGCCCCTGCGCTACAACGGCAAGAGCTTCGATGAGGAAGTGCCGGCGTCCGTTCTGGTCTTCGTCTTCCTGTTTGTCGCCTCGGTGGGGATGCTGGCCCTGGCGCTCTCCATGCTCGGGCTGGATCCGATGACGGCGATCTCGGGCGCGGCAACCGCCGTCGCCAACGTCGGTCCGGGCCTGGGCGAGGTGATCGGCCCCTCGGGCAACTTCGCCGGATTGCCCGAAGCCGCCAAATGGCTGCTTTCGGCGGGCATGCTGCTGGGCCGTCTGGAGCTGATGACCGTCTTCGTGCTGCTGACACCCTACTTCTGGCGCCAGTAGGCGGCCTCAGCAGATCGCCTGCTCCTCATCGCAGGCGGCGGCGGGGATGCGGGCGCGGATCTCCTCATGGAACTGGAAGACGCGGGCCTCCTCGCTCGACAGCAGGCCGCGCTCGTAGGCGCGCGAGCCCAGGCCCGACTGCACGCCTTCCACAAGGTCGATGTCCTCGGCACCCACCAGGCGGTTGATGCGCATGTTGAGGTATTGCGCCGCGCGCATCGGCCGGTCGGCGCCGGGCAGGGCGTAGGCGCGGCTTCTCAGCAGGGTGCGGTCGACCGCCAGGGGCAGGATCTGGAAGAAGTCGATCTGGTCGGGATAGACGTCGAAGGCAAGGCTCGGGAACGCGGCATAGTAGTACCAGCCCCAGGCCCGCTCGGGCGGCAGGTGTTCGGGCCGCGGCAGCAGGCGGCGGTACATGCGCTCGCTCCAGGCAGGCGAATCCTCGCCCGGCGTCAGCGGCCCGCCGCCGCGCGACAGGCCGTGGGAAGCGGTTGCCAGCGTATAGTTGGCGCCGAACAGGCGTTGCAGGCCGGGGTGGCCCACGGCGACGTGGTAGGCCTCGATGTTGTTGTCGACCGCGACCTTCCAGTTGACCGCCAGCTCCCTCAGGCTTTCGCCGCCCAGGGGTTTCATCTCCTCGGTCCGGTAGTGCGCCA
Source organism: uncultured bacterium (assembly GCA_938014945.1). GTDB lineage: Bacteria > Pseudomonadota > Alphaproteobacteria > SP197 > SP197 > CALGGB01. The sequence goes on from CALLQH010000010.1 coordinate 7,389, forward strand.
TCGCCTCGTGGTGGTCAGTGAACGTCTCGGCCACCGAAGGCCCGTCGCCGCCGAAGCGAACAAAGACGAAGCCCAGCCAGACCTCGACGTCGAGCGGCACCAGACCGATGACGCCCTTGTCCAGACCCTCGAAGCCCGCCTCGCCGGGCACGAAACGCAGCCGGCCCTGCAGGTCGTAGGTCCAGCCGTGATAGGGGCAGCGCAGGGTGTGGCCACAGTTGCCCTCGCCCGCGATCACAAGACGCGAGGCGCGATGGCGGCAGACGTTATGGAAAGCGCCGATGTCGCCGTTCTCCGCGCGCACCACCACGGCTTCCTGGCCGAGCAGGCGGTAACGAACGAAATCGCCGGTGCGGGCAAGATCGCTGACATGGCAGACGAGATGCCAGCTCTTCTGGAAGATCTCCCGCCGTTCGGCCTCGAAGAAGGCCGGGCTGTGATAGGTCCAGGCAGGAAGGGTTGCGCGCATGGCGGTCAGCCCTCTCCCACTGTCGCCAAACGAGCGATCTTCCGTTCCATGCCGCCAGCCCCCATATAGATGACCACGGCACTCTAGCCGGCCCCCTCCAGGTGACAACACAAGTGTCCCGCGTATCGCGGGGCAGGGATTCCAGCCATCGCCATGCCTCCCTCTGGTCCACAGCCGAAAATGGGCGGATTCGCCACCATCCGCAGCCTGCTGCCCTTTCTCTGGCCCAAGGGCGAATGGAGCATCAAGGCGCGCGTGGTGCTGGCCGTCATCCTCCTGATCGCCTCCAAGATCGCGGTCGTCTGGGTGCCGATCTTCTACAAGAACGCGGTCGACGCCCTGACCGGGGAGACCGAGCCGCTGCTGGCGATCCCGGTTGCCATCATCCTGGGCTACGGACTGATGCGCGTCGCCTCGCTCGCTTTCGGCGAGATGCGCGACGCTGTCTTTGCCCGGGTCGGCGCGCGTTCGGTGAGGAAGATCGCCCTGCTGGTGTTCCGCCACCTGCACGCGCTTTCCCTGCGCTTCCACCTGGAGCGCCAGACCGGCGGCCTGTCGCGCATCATCGAGCGCGGCAACAAGGCGATCGAGACCCTGCTGCGCTTCAGCCTGTTCAACATGGTGCCGACCGTGGTGGAGCTGGCCCTGGTCTTCGGCATCCTCTGGTACATGCTGGATTTCGCGATTGCGGCGGTGACGCTGGTGACCGTGGTCGCCTACGTCGTCTACACGCTGGTCGTCACGGAATGGCGCATCACCTTCCGCCGCCACATGAACGAGGCCGACAACCGGGCCAACACCAAGGCGATCGACAGCCTGCTCAACTACGAGACCGTGAAGTACTTCGGCAACGAGGAGCACGAGGCCCAGCGTTACGACCGCTCGCTGGCGCGTTACGAGGACGCCTCGGTCAAGAGCAGCGTGTCGCTGGCCGTGCTCAACGTCGGCCAGGCTGCCGTCATCTCGGTGGGCCTGACGGCGGTCATGATGATGTCGGCGGCCGGCATCGTCGACGGCACCATGACCGTGGGCGACTTCGTGCTCGCCAACACCTATCTGATGCAGCTCTACCAGCCGCTCAACGTCTTCGGTTTCGTCTACCGCGAGATCAAGCAGGCGCTGATCGACATCGAGCAGATGTTCACCCTGATGGCCGTGCCCGCCGAGATCACGGATCGCCCCGACGCACCCGACCTGCAGCTCGCCGGCGGCGCGGTCGCCTTCAGCGATGTGCGCTTCGGCTATGACAGCAGGCGGCCGATCCTGAAGGGGGTGAGCTTTTCGGTGCCCGCGGGCCGCAAGGTCGCCGTGGTCGGCCCGTCCGGCGCGGGCAAATCCACCCTTTCTCGGCTGCTCTACCGCTTCTACGAGGTCGACGAGGGCGCCGTCACGATCGACGGCCAGGACCTGCGCGCGGTGAGCCAGGCATCCCTGCGGGCGGCCATCGGCATCGTTCCGCAGGACACGGTGCTGTTCAACGACACCATCTACTACAACATCGCCTACGGGCGTCCCGGCGCCTCGCCCGCCGAAGTCGAGAACGCCGCACGTCTGGCGCGCATCCACGACTTCATCATGGCCCTGCCAGACGGCTACCAGACCACGGTCGGCGAGCGCGGCCTGAAGCTGTCGGGCGGCGAGAAGCAGCGTGTCGCCATCGCGCGCACGATCCTCAAGGACCCCGCGATCCTCATCTTCGACGAGGCGACCAGCGCGCTCGACACCCATACCGAGCGCGCCATCCAGGCCAACCTCAACGAGATCGCGCGCGGCCGCACCACGCTGGTCATCGCCCACCGCCTCTCGACCGTGGTCGATGCCGACGAGATCCTGGTGCTGGAGGAGGGCCGCATCGTCGAACGCGGCCGCCACACCGCCCTGCTCGCCTCCGGCGGCATCTACGCGACGATGTGGCAGCGCCAGCAGGAAAGCGGCGAGGATGAGGACAAGACCGGGGAGACAGCCTTGAACCCTGCGCCGGCCTGAACCGCCGCGCCGCAGATGCGGTGTTCCCAGGCGGCGGCCTTCGTGCTTGCCTCCACCTCTCACCCGCGCCAGACCGGTCCATGGCCAGCACCCGCGTCATCACCCTTGTCGTCGCCTCCGCTCTCTTCATGGAGAACCTCGACGGCACGGTGATCGCAACCTCGCTGCCGGCCATCGCACTCGACCTGAAGGTCGATCCGATCATCCTGAAGCTTGCCTTCACGGCCTATCTGGTGGCGCTGGCGATCTTCATCCCGATCAGCGGCTGGTGCGCCGACCGCTTCGGCGCGCTCACCGTGTTCCGCGCCGCCATCGGCGTCTTCATCGTCTCCTCCATCGGCTGCGCCATGGCCGACAGCCTGCCGATGCTGGTCACCGCACGTTTCGTCCAGGGTATCGGCGGGGCGATGATGGTGCCGGTGGGGCGCCTCATCATCCTGCGCGTGGTGACCAAGGCGCAGATGCTGAACGCCATGGCATGGCTCACCATCCCGGCCCTGGTGGCGCCGGTGATCGGGCCGCCGCTGGGCGGCTTCATCACAACCTACGCTCACTGGACCTGGATCTTCTGGCTGAACGTGCCCATCGGCATCGCCGGCATCATCATCGCCAGCTTCGTCATTCCCCAGATCCGGGCCGACCACTCGCCGCCGCTCGATATCTGGGGCTTCCTGATGAGCGGCTTTGGCCTTTCCTCCCTGATCTTCGGTTTCACCCTGGTCGGACGCGACCTGCTGCCGGGCTGGGCCGTCTACGCCATGATCGCGGGCGGTGGTGCTCTGGTGACGGCCTACATCCTCCATGCCCGGCGTGCGGCCCATCCCATCCTCGATCTCTCCCTTCTGCGGGTGGCGACCTTCCGCATGTCGGTCGGCGCGGGTTTCCTGTTCCGCATCGGCATCGGCGCCATCCCCTTCCTGCTGCCGCTGATGCTGCAGCTTGCCTTCGGCCTGTCACCCTTCGCCTCGGGCATGCTGACCTTCGCGGCCGCGGCCGGGGCGCTGACCATGAAGTTCACCGCCGCGCCGATCCTGCGCCGCTTCGGCTTCCGCAGCGTGCTGGTCCTCAACACGCTGATCAGCGCCGGGCTGCTGGGCGCCATCGCGCTGTTCACCACCGAGACGCCGCACCTGGTGATCGTCGTCGTGCTGCTGGCCGGCGGCTTCTTCCGTTCCCTGCAGTTCACCAGCCTCAATGCGCTGGCCTACAGCGACATCGAACCCGACCGCATGAGCCGGGCGACCTCCTTTGCCGCGGCGGCGCAGCAGCTTTCGCTCTCCCTGGGTGTCGCCTTCGCCGCCATGGTGCTGGAGGCTTCCCAGGCGATCCGGGGCAGCCAGGACCTGGTCACCACCGATTTCGCGGCCGGGTTTGTCGCCGTCGCCCTGATCTCCGCCCTGCCCTGCCTGCTCTTCCTGCGCCTGGCCCCCGACGCCGGCGCCGAAGTCTCCGGCCACCGCCATCGCGGCGTGCGAGGCAACTGATCCCGGATTGACGGTTGCGGACGCGCCGTCATGGGCGTTCCATGGCAGCGTAGGCGACGGGGAGCCACAGTTGCGCGGCATACACATCGGCGTCTGGCTGGGCACGGCGGGCCTGCCCTCGGCCATGACCTTCGCCAGCCTGTTCGGCCTGCAGGCGTTCTGCCGCACGATCCTGCTGACGGTGATCCCCGTGGAGGCGCTGGTCCGGCTGGGCGATGCCCAGGGGGTGAGCCTCTTCTACTTCGGCGTCAGCATCGCCTCGATGACCTGCAGCCTGCTGATCCCCTCGCTGATCCACCTGATCCGGCGTCGCCGCGTCATCGCGCTGGGAACGATCTCCACTTCGGTCGCCGCGGTGCTGTTCCAGCACGAGGGCACCGTCACCTTCTGCATCGCCATGTGGCTGATGGTGCTGGGTTTCATCGCCTGGGACATCGCGCTCAACCTCTACGTCCTCGACCACATCCCCCGGCGCGAGGTCAGCCGCTTCGAGCCGCTGCGCGTGATGTTCGCGGGCGCGGGCTTCACGGTGGGGCCCTATCTCGGCGTCCTGCTGCGCACGGAAGTGGGCTACAGCGCGCCGTTCATCCTGCTGGTCGTTGCCGTCACGGCGCTCTACATCAGCTTCACCTGGCTGCGCCTGTCGGAGCACCCCGCCATCCAGGCGGCCAAGCGCCCGCCGCCCAACCCGCTGCGCTTCTTCCCCCGCTACTTCCGCCAGCCGCGCCTGCGCCTGGCCTATGTCCTGGCGGTCGGCCGCTCGGGCTGGTGGTCGATGTTCTTCGTCTATGCGCCGATCTACTGCGTCGAATCGGGCCTGGGCGAACAGGTCGGCGGCGCGCTGGTCTCGGGTGTTTCGCTCGCCATGCTGCTGGTTCCCCTGTGGGGCGCGATGGGACGCTGGTGGGGCATCCGCCGCCTGCTGCTGCTGGGCTATGCCGGATCGGGCATCGCATCGCTGGCGGTTGCCTTCTCCATGGGATCGCCCTGGCTGGGTGTGGGGGTGCTGGTGGTGGCGGGCCTCATCACCTCCGTCATCGACGGCGCGGGCAACCTGCTTTTCCTGCGCGCCGTGCGACCCCATGAGCGGCCGGAGATGACCTCCGTCTTCGTCACCTTCCGCGATGCCGCCCAGACCGCCCCGCCCGGCGTCTTCGCCGCCCTGCTTCACGTCTTTGCCCTGCCGGCGGTGTTCGTTGCCGGCGGCATCGCCATGCTGGGCCTGGCGGGCCTGACCCGCCATGTCCCCAAGCGCTACTGAGGACCAGACGCCATGACCGACGATCCCGCACCGCGCCAGACCGTGGCCCAGATCATGAATCCCTCGGCAATCGCCTTCGTCGGCGCCAGCGAGGACCTGCGCAAGTTCGGCGGACGCATCTTCCACAACACGGTGACCGGCGGCTTCCCGGGCACCATCGTGCCGGTCAATCCCAAGCGCGACAGCCTGCTCGGCCTGCCCTGCGTACCCCGCGTCTCGGCAGCGCCCCAGGGGATCGACGTCGCCGTCATCGCCGTGCCGCGCGAACTGGCACTCGACCATGTGCGCGACTGCGCTGAGGCAGGTGTCGCCTGCTGCGTGCTCATCACCGCCGGTTTCACCGAGACCGGGCCGGAGGGCGCTGCCCTGGAGCAGGAGATCCTCGCCACCGCCCGCGCCCACGGCATGCGCCTGATCGGGCCCAACTGCCTGGGCCTCATCAACACCCATGCCCGGCTGATCATGAATTCCTCGCCCTCCATGCAGGAGACGCCCCACATCCCCGGCGGCATCGGTTTCATCAGCCAGTCGGGCGCCCTGATGGCGACGGTCTACAACCGCGGCGTGGGCGACGGCGCACGGTTCTCCAGCGCCATCTCCGTGGGCAACCAGGCCGACCTGGAACTCGCCGACTTCATGGAGTGGATGGCCGACGACCCCGCGACCCGCTGCGTCACCCTCTATGTCGAGGGTTTCAAGGACGCCGCGCGCTTCGCCGCCGCGGCGCGCCGCTGCCGCGAGGCGGGCAAGCCCGTGCTGATGGTGAAGTCCGGCCGTTCCGAGGAAGGCGCGCGCGTCACCATGAGCCATACCGCGAGTCTGGCCGGTTCCTGGCGTGTGCTGGAGGCGGTCTGCCGCGAGGCCGGCGTCGTGCCGGTCGACGACATCAACGGCATGATGCAGGCCGCCGAGATGATCTCCCGCTACGGCAAACCCTCCGGCGACGGCATCTGCGTCGTCTCCGGCTCGGGCGGGGCCGCGGCGATCACCACCGACCGCTTCGACGATGCCGGGCTGCGCCTGGCGCGGTTCTCGCCCGCCACGCGCAAGAAGCTGGAGGAGATCTACGAACCCCAGCAGCTCGGCAACCCGCTGGATCTGGGCGCCATGAAAAGCCGCAGCTTCGTCGACATCGACGACGGCGGCCTCACTGTCGCCGCGGCCGATCCCGACGTTGCCGCCAACCTGCTGGTCATCACCACCGCGCCCCAGCTCACCGAAGCGACGCGCGCGCTGGCCGCCGCGGGCAAGGCAACGGGCAAACCGACCCTGGTGGTCTTCACGCCGGGCAACGCCGCCGACGGCGCGCGGCAGGCGGTGCGCGAGCTTGACCTGCTGCACTACGAAACGCCCGACGAGGCGATCCGCGTGCTGCAATGCTGGCTGGTGCCGCGCGAAGCAGCACCCGAGGCGAAGCGGCCTGCCGACCTGCCCGGCGGCGATCCCTTCGCCGGGTTGCCTTCAGGCTGGCTCGCCGAACACGAGACCAAGGAAGTGCTGGCGCGTTACGGCATCCGCGCCACGCGCGAGCGCCCCGTGCATTCGGCGCGCGAGGCGGTGATGGCCGCGCGCGAGATCGGCTGGCCGGTGGCGCTCAAGGGTTTCGGTCCCGACCTCATCCACAAGTCCGATGAGGGCGCGGTGGCGCTCTCCCTGCGCGACGAGACGCAGCTTCAGACCGCCTGGGACCTGATGGCCAGGCGCCTGGGAACGCGCCTGGCCGGTGCGCTGGTCGCCGAGATGGCGCAGGGCGAGGCCGAAGCGATCCTCGGCATCCAGCACGACCCGCAGTTCGGCCCCGCGGTGCTGGTCGGCCTGGGCGGCGTGCTCGCCGAAGTGCTCGACGATGTCGTGCTGATCCCCGCGCCCGTCTCGTCCGAGCGGGTGAAGGCCCTGCTGCCGCGCCTGCGCCTGTGGCCCCTGTTGGCCGGCGTGCGCGGCGGCCCCGCCCTCGACATCGACGCCCTGGCCGATGCCGCCGCGCGCCTCTCCTGGCTCGCGGTCGATGCCGGCGCAAACCTTGCCGAACTCGACATCAATCCGCTGTTCCTGCGCCGCCAGGGCGAGGGCGTCATCGCCGTGGACGCACGGGCGCGGCTGGACTGACCGTTCAGGTCACGCGGTAGAAGCTCAGGTCGACGAAGGCGCCTGCGGGGTCGGCAGCCAGCGTGCCGACGAAGATGCTGTGGCGCAGCCAGGCGTGGGGGCCCTCGGCGACCTCGAAACATGGGACCGTGCGGCCGACGAAGCGGCCGTCGGGCGCGGTCTCGCCCAGCCCACGGTTGTCGACGGTGACCAGGGTGCCGTCGTCAAGCTCCAGGGCATAACGCGCCCACACGCTGAAGCGGCCCGCCTCGCCGTCGAGCGCCCAGTCCTCCCCGCCCGGCAGGATGCGACCGGACAGGCGTGGGCCTGAGACCGTGCCGCCGGTGATCGGGATGATCTCGCGCCGCCCGTGGCCCACGTCACCAATGGAGAGCGCGGGCGAAAGCGTGACGTGTAGCTCCGCAACGAGTTCGAGGCCGGGTTCGTCCACCTCAGGCCTCGCTCTCGATGATCTCGCGGATCTTGGCGTTCACCACCTCGGGCTTCTGGCCGCACAGCGCCACGTGGGAAAGGCCTTCCAGCCGGTGATAGTGGCCGTTGCCCGCAAGGGCGGCGCATTTCTTGCCGAGATAGGGCGGGGCCTGCATGTCGAGGCCGAAGCCGATGACGTGCATCGGCACCTTGCAGTCGGGCAGCCGGTCGGTGGTGTCGAAGTCGCAGCAGGCCTGCCACTGGGCATCGAGCATCTTGCCGTCGCGGTGCTTGTAGGCGGCCTCGGTCACCTTGCGCAGTTCGGCCCACTTCTCGGGGTCGTCGAGAACCTCGGGCGAGTACATGAAGACGGCGTAGTGGCAGGTCGCGAAATCGGGCGGCAGGTCGCCGTGCTCCCGGCGGTAGCGGATCTCCGCCTCCATCCATTCGCGCGAGAAACCCTCGGAGACCGCGAAGGTGCCCATGGGGATCGCAAGGCGCACGAGGTGCGGCCAGTTGATCGCGATCTCCTGGACGATGAGCGAACCCATGGAGAGGCCCGCGACGATCACCGGGGGATTGCACACCGCCTCGATCAGTTCGGCGGCATCGCGCGCCATGTCGAGGATCGACCAGGGCGGGCCCTCCGTGTGCCGCGTCTCGCCGACGCCGCGCGGGTCCATGGTGGTGTTGCGGAAGTCGGGGAAACCCGCGACCTGCCAGCGCATCTCCTCGCCCCGCTGGTCGCCGCCCGGAAGCCAGACGATATCCGGGCCGGAGCCGGTCTGCTCGTAGTAGAGGTCGGCTCCGGACGTGCGGAAGTGCGGCATGAGGGCGTTCTCCTAAGGCGAAGCGGTGGTGTTCAGGATTCGAGAGACTTCGAGACCTTTTCAACCAGGTCGTTCGAGAGGCCGGGCTTGGCACGGATGCGGGCAAGCTCCTCCTTCATCATCTCCTGGCGGCCGGAATCGAAACGGCGCCAGCGGCCAAGGGGATCGACCAGGCGGGCGGCGATCTGGGGGTTGAAGCCGTCGAGCTCCAGGATGGCGTCGGCGACCAGGCGATAGCCCTTGCCGTCCTTGCGATGGAAGCCCGTGGGATTGCCCGCGGCGAAGACGCCGATCAGCGAACGCGCCCGGTTCGGGTTTTTCAGGGTGAAGAGCTCATGGCCGAGCAGGGTCTGCACCTGCTCCACCGCATCGGGCGCCGACGAGCGCGCCTGCACTGCGAACCACTTGTCGACCACCAGGGCGTTGTCGCGGAAGCGCGCGAGGAAATCATCGAGCGCGGCGCGCCGCTCCGGCACGTCGATCTCGGCAAGCAGGGTGAGGGCGGCCATGCGGTCGGTCATGTTGTCGGCGGCCTTGTACTGGGCGTCGAGCATGGCCACGGCATCGCCATCACCCGGTGCGGCGAGATAGGAAAGCGCAGCGTTCTTCAGCGCCCGCTTGCCCGCCTGGACGGCATCGGGGCTGAAGGGGCCGGGCGTCGCATTGGCCTCGTAGACCGTGCGGAGCACATCGCCGAGACCGGCGGCCACGGCCCGCTGCAGCATGTCGCGGGCGGCGTGGATGCCCTCGACATCGACCACGTCCATCTGGTCGGCAAGGTAACCCTCGCCCGGCAGCGTGACGGCGAGCGCGGCAAACGCCTTGTCGATCGTCTGATCCTCGAGGATTGCCTTCAGGGCAACGACGAAGCGGGCGTCGAGCCTGGGATCGCGCCCGGCCCGGACGTCCTCGATCATGCCCAGCATCAGACGCGTGGCGTACTGCTGGCCGGCCTCCCAGCGGGCGAAGGGATCGCTGTCGTGGGCCATGAGGAAGGCACGTTCCTCCTCGGTAAGCTCCGTGTCGATGCGCACCGGGGCGGTGAAGCCGCGGTTGAGCGACAGCACGGGGCGAGCCGTGACGCCCTCGAAGCGGAAGACCTGGCTCGGCGCATTGAAGCGCAGGGTGTGGCTGGCGGCCTTCGTCTCACCCTGCTTCACCACCATGTCGGCACCGTCGGGGCCGAGCAGGCCGACCTCGAAAGGCATGTCGAGCGGCTTCTTGACGAGCTGGCCCGGCGTCGGCGGGGTTTCCTGGGAAAGCGTCAGTTCAAACGCCTGCGCCGCCTCGTCCCATTTCCCCTTCGCGGTGACGACCGGCGTCCCGGCCTGGCTGTACCAGCGCTTGAAGCGGGTGAGGTCGGCGCCGTTGGCGTCGGCCATGGCGGCGAGGAAATCGTCGCAGGTGACGGCCTGGCCGTCGTGGCGCTCGAAGTAGAGGTCCATGCCCTTGCGGAAGCCGTCGCGCCCCAGCAGGCGCTCGTACATGCGGATGACCTCCGCGCCCTTCTCGTAGACCGTGGCGGTGTAGAAGTTGTTGATCTCGATGTAGTGGTCCGGGCGGATGGGGTGGGCGAGCGGCCCGGCATCCTCGGGAAACTGCGCGGCGCGCAGGGCGCGCACGCTGGCGATGCGCTCGACCGGGCGGGAGCGCTGGTCGCCGCTGAACTCCTGGTCGCGATAGACCGTGAGGCCCTCCTTCAGGGAGAGCTGGAACCAGTCGCGGCAGGTGACCCGGTTGCCGGTCCAGTTGTGGAAGTATTCGTGGGCGATGACGCTTT
>CALLQH010000011.1 GCA_938014945.1 uncultured bacterium
TCGGAAAACACCTGCACGTCGTGGCGCGCGCACCGGCGGGCGACCTCCTCCAGTTCCCCTGCATCCCCGGCGCGCACGACCGGATTGTGCCGGTTGCACAGCACAAACATGGCGACCTCGGGATCAGCGAGAGACGCCTCCAGGCTTGCCATGTCCATGCGGTAGCGCCCGTCCTCACTCAGCAGAAGTTCGTTGGTGACGATCACGGCGCCGTTTTCCGTGACCGCGTCGCGGAAGGGCGGGAAGGCCGGGGTCTGCAGCAGCACCTTCCGACCGGGTGCAACGAGCCCGCGGATCACCAGGTAGAGCGCGGGCAGCACGCCCTGGAAGGTGAGGATCGCCTCGGGCGGCATGTCCCAGCCATGGCGCTGCCGCTGCCAGTCGACGGCGGCCTGGCGATAGGATTCGCCGATCATGGTGTAGCCGAAGATGCCGTGGTCCACGCGCGCCTTCATGGCGTCGAGCACCACCTGGGGTGCGGCAAGCTCCATGTCGGCGACCGAAAGCGGGATCGGCTCCAGCCCTTCGGCAAGCCATGCCGCGCCGGGGGCGGGCTGGTTGTGTGCGGCAAGCTGGCTGTTCCACTTGGCGGCGTACGTGCCGCGCCGGTCGATCCGCGTCGTGAAGTCGAAGTCCATGGCCGACGTCCCCCAATGCAGGCCTCGCGTTAGCACCGCAGAGTGGGCCTCGGCAACGCTCTCGTCGCCGCCCCGCCTTGGGGCCCACGAGTCCCGGTTACAGAGTGCAGGTCTTGATCGTGGCGTATGCACGATGATATCGGCTGAATGAACAACGCGCTGCCGCCGGTTCCCGTGTTCGAGATTGCCTCGGGTGGAGCGCTGGCCCTGGCGCGGGCCGCGCCGCAAGCCGCCCAGGCCCAGATCGATGATGCCGAGCGTCGTTTCACGCGTCCTGGCGTGCGCCTCGCCGATCGACTGTCGCGGCGCTGGCTGGCGGCTTCGGCGAGCACGCTGAAGGACGAGATCGCCGACGTCGCCGCCGAGGTCGGGCGGCCGGGCGCCTTTCTGCTCAATATCTCTTACGAGTGGGGCTGTACGGCGGGGGTTGCACCCGATCCGCATGGTTCCGGCATGCGCCTGCTGCGTACCCTCGACTGGCCCTTCCACGGCCTGGGGCGCGGCCTGATGGCAGCCCGCATGGAAGGTCCCGCAGGCCCATGGCTCAACCTCACCTGGGCGGGTTTTGCCGGCGTCCTGACGGCGCTTTGCCCGGGCCGCTTTGCCGTTGCCTTCAACCAGCCGCCGATGCATGCGCGCCGTTTCGCAGGGCTGGAACTGCCCATGCCGCTGGACTGGGCGCTCAACCGTCTGGCGATGGCGCGCCGCCATGCCGAGCCGCCGGCCCATCTGCTGCGGCGCATCTGCGACGGGGCAGGCAGTTACGACGAAGCCCGCGCACGCATCCTGGAGACGCCGGTCGCCGCGCCGTATTTCGTTTCCCTGGCCGGTCCCGGAGCGGGCGAGGGGTGCGTCATCGAGCACGACGGTGTTCGGGGCGTGGCCCACGATGCCCCGGCCGCGATCGCCAACCACTGGCTGTCACGCACACGGCAGGGACATCCACGTACCGGCCACAGCCGTGAGAGGCTGGCCCTGATGACGTCCGCCATGAGCGGGGCCAGGGAACTCGACTGGCTGCAGCCGCCGATCCTCAATCCGGACACCCGCCTTGCCGCGGTGCTTTGCCCCGCCAGCGGTGAGGCCCTGGTGCAGGGCTGGGAAGCCGATGGTCCCGCCACGCGGCCGACCCGGATAGAAGCCTGAAGCGCGTCGCCATCCCCGTTTCCAAGGCCCCCGGTCCTTGCCTATAGTGCGCGCCACGCCACATCGGACATCACAGACGCCAAACGGCGCGCCCCAGGTCAAGGAGACAGCCCATGAAACTCAAGGATCCCTCGCTCTTCCGTCAGCAGAGCTACATCGACGGCAAGTGGTGCGACGCCGATTCCGGCGAGACCATCGACGTCACCAATCCGGCGAACGGCGAGAAGCTCGGCACCATCCCGAAGATGGGCACGGCCGAGACGCGCCGCGCCATCGAGGCGGCCAACGCCGCACTGCCCCTGTGGAAGAAGAAGACGGCCAAGGAGCGTGCCACGATCCTGCGCAAGTGGTTCGACCTGATGATGGAGAACCAGGAAGATCTCGCGATCCTGATGACCAGCGAGCAGGGCAAGCCGCTGGCCGAATCCCGCGGCGAGATCGCCTATGCCGCCGCCTTCATCGAATGGTTCGCCGAGGAGGGCAAGCGCATCTACGGCGAGACCATCCCCGGCCACATGCATGACCGCCGCCTGATCGTGCTGAAGGAGCCGATCGGCGTCGTCGGCGCCATCACGCCGTGGAACTTCCCGGCCGCCATGATCACCCGCAAGGCCGGCCCGGCGCTGGCCGCCGGCTGCACCTTCGTCTGCAAGCCCGCCACCGAGACGCCCTATTCGGCCTTTGCGCTGTGCGAGCTGGCCGAGCGGGCCGGTATCCCCAAGGGCGTGCTCAACATCCTGTCGGGCAAGTCCTCCGAGATCGGCAAGGAGCTGACCGAGAGCGACATCGTCCGCAAGATCACCTTCACGGGCTCCACCGAGATCGGCAAGCAGCTCATGCGCCAGTCGGCCTCGACCGTGAAGAAGGTCACCATGGAGCTGGGCGGCAACGCGCCGGTTCTGGTCTTCGACGACGCCGATCTCGACACGGCCGTCGAGGGCGCGATGGTCTCGAAGTTCCGCAACATGGGTCAGACCTGCGTCTGCGCCAACCGCATCTATGTCCAGTCGGGCGTCTATGACGCCTTCGCCGAGAAGTTCGCCGCCAAGGTCAAGGCGATGAAGGTGGGCGACGGCCTGGAAGACGGCGTCGTGCAGGGCCCGATGATCAACATGGGCGCCATCGAGAAGGTCGAGGAGCACATCGCCGACGCCACCTCCAAGGGCGCCAAGGTGATCACCGGCGGCAAGCGCCATGCCCTGGGCGGCACCTTCTTCGAGCCGACCGTGATGATCGACGTCAATCCCCAGATGGTCGTGGCGCGCGAGGAGACCTTCGGGCCGCTGGCTCCGCTCTTCCGCTTCGAGACCGAGGAGGAGGCCGTGGCGCTGGCCAACGATACCGAGTTCGGCCTGGCGAGTTACTTCTTCGCCAAGGACATGGGCCGTGTCTTCCGTGTCGCCGAGGCGCTGGAATACGGCATCGTCGGCGTCAACACGGGCATCATCTCGACCGAGGTGGCGCCCTTCGGCGGCGTCAAGGAATCCGGCGTGGGCCGCGAGGGCAGCCACATGGGTCTCGAGGAGTACCTTGAGGCCAAGTACATCTGCATTGCCGGCGTCGACCGCTGAGCACCCTCGCATCTGAACCCGCCATGCCGCCCCGGAGCGAAACCGGCGGCGGCATGGCGGCGGATGCCGGGCAGGCCGCGCCCGCCATCGCGGTCGAAGACCTGATCTTCGACTACCCGACCCTGCGCGCGCTGCACGATGTCTCCTTCACGGTGGAGCCGCGCTCGGTGACGGCGCTGGTCGGCCCGAACGGGGCGGGCAAGACGACGCTGCTGCGCTGCATGGCCGCGCTGGAGACGCCCTATGCCGGGCGTGTCCTGATCGAGGGCGAGGACGCCCACGAGAATCCGCGCGCCTCCCACCGGCGGCTGGGATATCTCTCCGACTTCTTCGGCCTCTACGACGAGCTTTCGGTGACGCGCTGCCTGCGCCATGCCGCGGCCATGCACGGCCTGCGCGGCGCGGATGAACGCGAGGCGGTCGAGCGTGTCATCGGCCAGCTCGACCTGGGCGACCTTGCGCAGCGTCCTGCGGGCGAACTTTCCCGCGGCCAGCGCCAGCGCCTGGCCATCGCCCAGGCCATCGTCCATCAGCCCGCCATCGTCTTGCTCGACGAGCCGGCCTCGGGCCTCGATCCGCTGGCCCGCCACAAGCTCTCCGACCTGCTGCTCGGCCTGCGCGAAACGGGAATGACGCTGATCGTCTCCTCCCACATCCTGGCCGAGCTGGAGGACTACTCCAGCCACGTCCTGGTCATGGACCGGGGCCGCCTGGTGGAGCACCGGGCCATCGCGGGCAGTGCGGATGCCGCGGTCACGCTGGCGCTGGAAGTCGCCGCGCCCTGCGCCGATCTCGCCGCGCGCCTTGGCGCCGTCGAGGGCATCGAGGATGTCGTGGTCGACGGCCTGACCGCCGTGTTTCGCGCGCCCGCCGGCGGGACCTTCCGGCACGATCTGCTGCGCCGCCTGATCGGCGAGGGGGTGCCCGTGGCAGGGCTTGCCGAACGGCGCCTGGGCCTGCGCGACATCTACCGCGAGGTCGCCCGCGGCGACGAGGGCCAGGCATGAGCACCATCAATCCGGAACTGCGCCGCTACCTCTGGCTGGAGCTTTCTCCGGCGCGGCTGATCGCCATGCCGCTGGTGATCGGCGCGCTGATGGTGCTGGTCGGCGCCTGGGCCTTCGAGGCTGGCCAGCCTCTGGGCGGGGCGGACATGCTGGAGGGCTTCACGGCCCTGGGCAGCACCGGCTTTGCCGTGCTGGTGCTGTTCTGGGGTGCGCGCCTGGCGGCCAACGCCGTCGTCCGCGAAGTGGCCGACCGCACCTGGGACCAGCAGCGCCTCAGTTCGACCGGCGCATGGGCGATGACCTGGGGCAAGCTGGTGGGCAGCACCCTGGTCGTCGGTTACGGCTGCCTGCTGCTGCTGTTGCTCGCCTGTGTCTCGATGGTGCTGTGGCAGGCTCTCTACAACGGCGTCGCGCTGGCCTTTCACGCGCCGCTCTGGGTGGTGCTGGCGCAGATGGTGCTGGGCCTCATCGCCTTTGCCGTGCTGGTTCTGGCCAGCGTCATGCTGATCGCCATGACCGCGGTCGCGCGGCGCGAGACCGGCCGCCAGCTCGACGTCTCCATTGCCCAGATTGTCGTCATCGTCGCCGCACTGGGCCTTTTCAGTTCCTTCAACGACCGCAGCCAGGATGCGCGTATCGTCTGGTTCGGCCTTAACCTCGATGCCCTGTGGTTCGCCGTTGCGAGCGTCTGTGCCTTTGCCGCCTGGGCCGTGGTCGGTCTCTGGCGGCGCATGCGCGTCGAACTCCAGGTGCGCAACTGGCCGGTGCTGTGGCCGGTGTTTGCGGTGTTCACGGGGCTGTGGTGCGCCGGCTTCACCGACGGCATCGGCGCCGTCGTCATTGTCGCCGTCGTCGTCCTGCTTGCCGGCTACGTTCCGGCCGTCCTGGAACAGCCCGATCCGGTGCGCCTGCGCCGCCTGTTCGGCGCCCTGCGCCAGCGCGACATGGGCACGGCCCTGCGCTTCATGCCCCTTTGGCTGGTCAACCACGCCGTTGCCCTGATCGCGGTACTGATCGCTTCGCTCGCTCTGTTTTCGTCGGGGGGCGAGGGGTCGGCCGGCGGCATCGAACGGGTCGATGGCCTGGATTTCGCCGCGGGAACCCTGATCGCCTTCTACCTGTTCGTCACGCGCGACTTGCTGCTGCTGGTCTTCGCCGCCCTGGGACGGGGCGGGCGGCGCGCCTTTGCCACCTGGCTGCTGTGGATGGCGGTGCTCTACGGCCTGGTGCCGATGATCCTGGCGGCGCTGGGGCTTTACGCCAGCCTGCCGGTCTTCGTGCCGGTCTGGGATATCCCGCTGTTCGACTTCGCCGTGCCGCCGGTCGTCTGGCCGCTGCTCGAAGTTTTCGCCGCACTTGTGCTGGTGCGCTGGCGCTGGCGCCGTTTCGCCAGCGCCCGGCTGAATGCCCCGGCGCGTCAGCCGTAGTCGACCGGGGTCGCCTTCCAGCCTTCCTGGTGTTTCTTCCAGTATTCGGCGTGGATCGCACGGCTGATCGGGCCGGGTGCGCCGTTCGACAGGATGCGGTCGTCGATGCGGCGGATCGGCATCACGCCGCCGGCCGTGGAGGCCATGAAGATCTCGTCGGCGTCGAGAAACTCCTGCTTGGTGATGTCGCGCACCTGATTGGGCAGGCCCAGGATGTCGCACAGCTCGTGGACCGCCTTGCGGGTGATGCCTTCCAGCGCGCCGTGGCCGGGGCTGGTGACGACGCCGTCGAGCACGGCAAAGACGTTGGAACCCGGACATTCGGCGATGAAGCCGTCGGGGCCCAGCAGCACGGCATAGTCGGCGCCGGCGTCCTCGACCTCGAAGAGTGCGTTGGTGAAATCGCCCCAGTGGTAGTTCTTGATCGTGGGATTGACCGCGGTGGGCGCGATGCGTTCGACCGTGGAGACGATCATGTGAGCGCCGGTCTCCTGCACCTCCGGCTTCATGATCCACACGAAGGGGATGGCGTAGCAGATGAGGTTGTTGCGCCCCTTGAAGTTGCTCGGCAGGCGCTTGGGCCAGCTTGGATCGGGCAGGCCGCGCGTCAGCACCATGGCGACATAGGCGTCCTTCAGGCCTGATCGCGCGACGCAGCCGTGCAGGATGGCGGCAAGGCCCTCGCGGTCGACCGGCAGTTCCATGCGCAGGCCCTTGACCGAATTCTCGAAGCGCTCGAGGTGGTCGTCCAGGCGGAAGAAACTCCCCTGCCAGACGTGAACGACATCGTAGGTGACGTCGGAGCGCACGAAGCCCCAGTCGAAGACCGAGAGCTTGGCCTCGGCCGCCGGCACGAAGGCGCCGTCGACCCAGGCGGCACCCTTCGAGTAGTCAACCGCCTGTTCAACCTGATGCTTTTCGAGTGCAGCCATTCCAACCTCCCGGCGTTGTCCCTCTGGAAGGATAGTCGCCGGGGGGCAGTGCGGCTATGGTCGAGATCATGGACACGCACGCGTCGAAAAAGGTCATCTTTGCCGCTCTTGCCGGCAACTCGCTGATCGCCATCACCAAATTCGCTGCGGCGGCCTGGACCGGCAGTTCGGCGATGCTGAGCGAGGCCGTGCATTCGGTGGTCGATACCGGCAACCAGGGCCTCATGCTCTACGGCATGAAGCGGGCGGCGCGCCCGGCCGATGCGCGGCACCCCTTCGGCTACGGGCCGGAGCTCTATTTCTGGACCTTCGTTGTCGCCATTCTGATCTTCGCCGGTGGCGCGGGCGTCTCGATCTACGAGGGCATCGACAAGGTGCGCCATCCCCATGCCCATACCGATGCCTGGATCAACTATCTGGTGCTGGGTGCGGCACTGATCTTCGAGGGCGCGGCATGGGTGGTCGCCTTCAAGGAATTCAGCCGCACGCGCAAGAGAGGCGGAAGCTTCATGAATGCCGTGCGGGTCAGCAAGGACCCCACGGTCTTCACTGTGCTGTTCGAGGACAGCGCCGCGGTGCTGGGCCTGCTGGTCGCGTTCATCGGCGTGCTGGCCTCGGACCAGCTCGGGATGCCGGTGCTCGACGGTGTCGCTTCCATCGGCATCGGCTGCATCCTGGGCGGTACGGCCGTGCTGCTGGCGATCGAGACCAAAAGCCTGCTGATTGGTGAAAGCGCCCTGCCGGAGACGGTGGAGAGCATCCGCCGGGCGGCGCGTTCGCAGCGCGGCGTGGCCCGCGTCAACGAGGTGCTGACCATGCATCTTGGCCCCGGCGACATCCTGGTGAACCTCAGCCTGGACTTCGAACCACACCTGTCGGCCGGGGACATCGAGGATGCCGTGACGGAGATCGAGCGCGACATCCGCAGCCGGCACGCCGAGGTAAAACGTATCTTCGTGGAGGCCCAGGACTGGGCGGACCACCGGCGCGAACGGCGCCTGGAGCAGCGCGACCAGGATTGAGTTCCATCTGGCCGTCGTGAAAGGCCGGAGGCGAAGGAAGCGGAGGTCTGATGGAGCAGGTGATCGAGGCGGGACGCGCGCTGGCTCTCCAGGCCCTGCTCTGGGTCCAGGCCGAGATCATGACGCCCAACGCGCTGATCCAGGCGCTGATCGTGATCGGCACCTTCATGCTGGCCCTGGTGCTCGATCCCCCCGTGCGGCGCATGGTCGGGCGCGCGCTCTCAGGCCTGCGCGATGACGGCACCCTGCGTCGTCTGATCGACGCGGTGCTCAGCCATATGCGCCTGCTCGTCTGGCTGGTGCTGCTGGTGATCGGCCGCGAGAGCGCCCGTTATGCCGGCTGGAGCGGCGAACTGATCGGCATCGCCATCAGCCTGCTCGCGGCCTGGGTCGTCATCAAGCTGGTCAGCCGCTTCCTGCGCGATCCCTTCTGGGAGCGGGTGGTCAGCGTCATCGCCTGGACCATTGCCGCGCTCAGCATCCTGGACCTGATCGAGCCGACGCGCCGTGCGCTCGACGCCATCGGCATGAACGTCGGCGAATCCCGTCTTTCGATGCTCACGGTGGTCGAGGGGTTACTCGCCCTGGCGGTGTTCATGTGGCTGGCCAATCTGGTCGGCCATTTCGTGGAGAAGCGCCTGCAGGGCACCTCCAGCATCACGCCCTCGCTGCAGGTTCTGTTCTCGAAGGTGGTGCGCGCCGGGCTGATCGCCCTTGCCATCGTCGTGGCCCTGGGCACCGCGGGCGTTGATCTCACGACCTTCGCGATCTTCTCGGGCGCGCTTGGCGTCGGCCTGGGCTTCGGCCTGCAGAAGGTCGTCTCCAACCTGATCAGCGGCATCATCCTGCTGCTCGACCGCTCCATCAAACCGGGCGACGTCATCGCCATCGACGACACCTACGGCCACATCAACTCCCTGCGTGCCCGATATGTCTCCGTCATCACGCGGGATTCGACCGAGTTCCTGATCCCCAACGAGGATCTCATCACCCAGCGGGTGGAGAACTGGACCTACTCCAGCACCCAGGTGCGCCTGAAGATTCCGGTCGGCGTTTCCTACGACAGCGATGTGCCGCGAGCGATGGCGCTCTGCGTGGAATCGGCGCAGGCCGTTGATCGCGTGCTCGACCAGCCCGCGCCGCGCTGCCTGCTGCGCGGTTTCGGCGACAGCTCGGTCGACCTGGAACTGCGCCTGTGGATCGAGGACCCGGCCAACGGCATCACCAACGTGCGCAGCGACGTGATGCTGGAGATCTGGGAACGCTTCCATGCCAACGACATCGGCTTCCCGTTCCCCCAGCGCGACCTGCACCTGCGCACCGTGCCCGAAGGGTGGATGCGCAAGCCGCCCGAGGAAGCGGAGTAGGTCGGCTGCTCGCCGTCATCCCACCAGTTGCGCGATGTGCTCATGCAGCACATCACGCACCGGCGCGCCTGCCTCTTCCCATGTTCCGGTCCAGACGCCGTTGGCGTTGACTTCCAGGACGAAGAGGGTCTCGCCCACGGGCATCAGGTCGAACACGGCATAGCCCAGTTCCAGGCGTCGGGCGCAGGCGACCAGATCGGCATCGAAATGGCGCCATGCCTCCGATAGACGCACGTCGGACGCGCCGAGGCCGCGGGCGCGAACATCGGGGTTGGCTTCGTCGGTTCCGGCGCGCGACATCTCCAGGGTCAGGACGCGCTCGCCGATGACATAGGCGCGCAGTTCCACCGGCGCGTCGACCCGCTCCTGAAGGATGATGGGGGCTGAGCGTGCCTTGTAATCGTGCTCGTCCGCCGGCCGGGCGAGCACGATGCGGCCTTCGCCCAGCAGCTCACCCGTGAAGGTGCCTTCCGAAAGATTCTTGGCGACGGCGCGGCGTTCCTTGAGGAAGCTGCCGGCGGTGGCGTCGTTGCCGATCCAGGTCGGCGGCACGGCCATGGGCAGGCGAAAGGCGCTCATCTGGATCAGCTTGTTGGAGGCCGCCCGCGCCTTCAGCGGCGCATTGAGACAACGGCCCCAGACGGGGAGGGCGTGTTCGATCCATGCCTGGATGGCGCGCCACTGGCGATGCTCCCAATGGCCGTCGTCCCGCGCACGCTCCGGCGGCCGCAGGGAGAGGTCCTCGGGCTCGAAGGAATAGGGGAAATAGACATAGGCCGAGGCGCCGGAGAGGGCGATGGTGCCGCAGCCGTCCTGGCGCAGCATGGTGCGGTCGGCGACCACCGTGATCTCGGTCGACGGGTCGTTGAAATAGACGACGCGCGTCTCGATCTCGGGAAAGCGGGCCGCGAAGTGGGCGACGGCAAGGTAGTCGCCGGCATCGCCCGCGCGGGTGGTGCGCCAGGGCGGGGTGACAAGGAACACCAGGTCGGGGGAGTCCAAGGGATACCTCGTTGCGGCCGGCTGATGACGCGGACGGCGCACTCTGGGGCCGCGCGAGGCAGGGCGGCAAGCGGGTTTGCTTGGAGATGGCCACTGGCGGTCGCCTATGGGATCGGCGAACCTGCACCCCATATGAGCAGGGCACTTCTGGAGGATGCAGCGTGGCGGAATACGATTATGACCTGTTTGTCATCGGCGGCGGCTCGGGCGGCGTGCGTGCCGCGCGTTTCTCGGCCGGGCTTGGCGCGAAGGTCGCCATCGCCGAGGAGCGTTACTGGGGCGGGACCTGCGTCAACGTCGGCTGCATTCCCAAGAAGCTCTTCGTCTATGCCTCCCACTTCGCCGAGGACTTCCACGACGCCAAGGGCTTCGGCTGGGACGTCGGCACGCCGACCTTCGACTGGGCGACCCTGCGCGACAACAAGACCAAGGAAATCGAGCGTCTCAACGGCATCTACGACCACATGTTGAAGAACGCCGGCTGCGACCTGCACTGGGGACGCGCCACCGTGGTCGATGGCCATACCGTTGCCATCGGCGAGCAGCGTTTCAGCGCAAAGTACATCCTGATCGCCGTCGGCGGCTGGCCCTATGTCCCCGACATTCCGGGCAAGGAGCATGTCGTGACCTCCAACGAGGCCTTCTTCCTCGACAAGCTGCCCAAGCGGATGGTGATCGTGGGCGGCGGTTACATCGCCGTGGAGTTCGCCGGCATCTTCCATGGCCTGGGCGTCGATGTGACGCAGCTCTACCGCGGCCCGCATTTCCTGCGCGGCTTCGATGACGACATCCGCGAGCATCTGGCGACCGAGATGCGCCGCAAGGGCATCGACCTGAGATTCAACGCCAACCTCGATGCGGTGATGCAGGAAGACGGCAAGACCATCGCCTGCCTCGACAACGGCGCCGAGATCGAGACCGATCTCGTCATGTACGCCACCGGGCGCAAGCCGCTGACCGCCGGCATCGGCCTGGAGGAGGCCGGCGTCGAGATGAACGCGGACGGCACGGTCAAGGTCGACAAGCACTTCCACAGTTCCGTGCCCTCGATCCTGGCACTGGGCGACGTCACCGAGGGGCCGGAACTGACGCCGGTGGCGCTGGCCGAAGGCATGGCCATCGCCAAGACCCTGTTTGCCGATACCCCGACCACGGTCGATTACGATCTCGTGCCCTCGGCGATCTTCAGCCAGCCGCCCATCGCCAGCGTCGGCCTGACCGAGGCCAGGGCGCGCGACCGACATGGCGACGGACTCGACATCTATGTTTCCGAGTTCCGCGCCCTGAAGAACACGGTATCGGGCAATCAGGAGAGGACCCTGATGAAGCTGATCGTGGAGCAGAGCAGCGACCGCGTGCTGGGCGTCCACATGATCGGGCCCGATGCCGGCGAGATCGTTCAGGGCCTGGCGGTGGCGCTCAAGGCCGGGGCGACCAAGGCGGTCTTCGATGCCACGATCGGCATCCATCCCACCGCCGCCGAGGAGTTCGTCACGATGCGTCAGGCGACCCGCAGCGGCGCGCGGGAGGCGGCAGAGTAGGGCCGTGCCTGCGGTTCAGCGCTGTGCGGCGCGGAACGGTGGGGATCCCAGCAGCGAAAGCCGGTGGTCGCCAAGGACGGAATCGTAGTCGCCGCCCAGCGGCGCATAGCCCTGGCGCATGAAGAGTCGCTTCAGCGGTTCGGCGTCGGCGCGCACGGTGGCGAACAGGCCCCAGTCGGGCACTGCTCTGCGGCCGGCGGCGATCAGCATCCCGCCATGGCCGGCGCCGCGCTCGCCGGGAAAGACATAGAGCCAGCCGAACTCCAGGGGAAAGGCATCCCTCCGGTCGTCTGCTCCGGCGCCGCCGAAAACGCGGCGGCAGTAGGAGGGGGCAGGAACCTTGATGGCGCAGACACCGAGCAGGCGTTCGCCCTCCAGGAGGTAGATCAGGCGGTGGGCGCGGCGAATTCGCTGCTCCAGGCGTTCTGCCTCCACGCCGATCTCGCCGGCGGCATGGAAGAACGGGGCGAGTCCGCTATCGGGCACGTTGCCGGGCTGCATGACCATGATCCTGGGTTTTTGCGCCATGCGTTCTGCGTCCGATGCTGTCGGCTGTATCATGGCTGCAGGCGGCCAGATCGGCCACCTTTCGCTGGAAAACCGCGGACTCGCGGCGTATACCCGCCAGTCCCGCTTAGGCTGTGGATAACTTTTGACGTGATGAGGACGAGCCGATGACCGCGAAATGGACCCCGTCGACCTGGCGCGAACTGCCCATTCAGCAGGTCCCGTTCTATCCCGACGCCGGTGCGCTGGCCGATGTCGAGGCCCAGCTTCGCCGTTCGCCGCCGCTGGTCTTTGCCGGTGAGGCGCGCAGCCTGAAGCGTTCGCTTGCCCGCGTCGCGGCCGGCGAGGCCTTCCTGCTGCAGGGCGGCGACTGCGCCGAGAGCTTCGCCGAGTTCCACCCCGACAACATCCGCGACACCTTCAAGGTGCTGCTGCAGATGGCCATCGTGCTGACCTTCGGCGCGGCCTGCCCGGTCGTGAAGGTCGGCCGCATGGCAGGCCAGTTCGCCAAGCCGCGTTCGGCCGATACCGAGACCATCAATGGTGTCGAACTGCCGAGCTACCGCGGCGACATCATCAACGGCATCGAGTTCGAGGAGAGCGCGCGCGTTCCCGATCCCCAGCGTGTGCTGCGCGCCTACAACCAGTCGGCCTCGACGCTGAACCTGCTGCGCGCCTTCGCCCAGGGCGGTTTTGCCGACCTGCATCGTGTCCACCGCTGGACCGCCGACTTCGTTTCGGACAGCCCCCAGGGCCACCGCTACGAGGAAATGGCCCAGCGCATCCAGGAGGCGCTGAGCTTCATGGAAGCCTGCGGCCTGACCTCCGAACTGGTGCCGCAGTTGCGCGAGACCGATTTCTACACGGCGCACGAGGCGCTGCTGCTGAACTACGAGGAGGCCATGACCCGTGTCGATTCCACGACCGGCGACTGGTACGACACGTCCTCGCACCTGCTGTGGATCGGCGACCGCACGCGCCAGCCCGACCATGCCCATGTCGAGTTCCTGCGCGGCGTCAACAATCCCATCGGCATGAAGTGCGGCCCGAGCCTGGATCCCGACGAACTGATCCGCCTCATCGACATCCTCAACCCCTCCAACGAGCCCGGCCGCCTGACGCTCTACAGCCGCATGGGTTCCGACAAGGTCGAGGAGAAGCTGCCCGCCCTGATCCGCGCGGTGGAGCGCGAGGGCCGCACGGTGGTGTGGTCCTGCGATCCCATGCACGGCAACACGGTGAAGGCCTCCACGGGTTACAAGACACGCCCGTTCGACCGCATCCTGGCCGAGGTGAAGGGCTTCTTCGCCGTGCATCGCGCCGAGGGCACCTATCCCGGCGGCGTGCATTTCGAGATGACCGGCCGCGACGTCACCGAATGCATCGGCGGCGCCCAGGAGATCACCGACGCCGATCTCTCGGACCGTTATCACACCCACTGCGATCCGCGCCTGAACGCCAGCCAGTCGCTGGAGCTTGCCTTCCTGATCGCCGAGCAGCTCCGCGAGGAACGCGGCGAGGCCGAACGGGCGGCTGCGGCCCAGTAGTTATCTGCGCCGAGGGAGGCGCGTCATGGCCGAGGATGACGGCAAACACGGCAACGGCGCCTGGCCCCGCGAGAGCGAGGTCGGCCTGTGGACCGACGCCTACTTCAACCGCACGCGCACGACCGTGCAGGCCTTCGGCGATGTCGAGGTGACCTATGCGGTGTTCATGCGCCGCCCGGTGGTCTGCGCGCCGCGCCTGATGATCGAATGGCTGGAGGCGATGGCCGCCGCCCGCGGTTCCAGGTTCCAGATCGAGCCGCAGTTTCAGGAGGGCCAGTGGGTCGGCGCGGGCGAGCCGATGCTCTATCTCACCGGCTCCTTCGCCGATCTGGTCGATCTGGAAACCCTCTACCTGCAGAAGCTGGGGCCGGCCTGTGTGGCCGCCTACAACGCCTACACCATGTGCGTCGATCTGCCGCAGACCGGCTTCCTTGCCATGGACGCGCGCCACTGCGCGGGTACGGAAATGGCCGAGATCATGGCCTACGCCGCCTCGGTCGGCTCGGCGCGCGCCAGGCGCAAGGCCGAGGCCGTCGGCTTCATCGGCAACGCTACCGACGCCACCGCCCATTACTTCGGCAACGAGAAGGGCTTCGGCACCATGCCGCACGCCCTGATCGGCTATGCCGGCAGCACGGTGCGCGCCGCCGAGATGTTCCATGAGGCCAATCCCGGCGTGCCGATGACCGTGCTGGTCGACTACTTCGGCCAGGAGATTTCCGACGCCCTGGAGGTCTGCCGCCGCTTTCCGGACCTGGCGCAATCGGGCGAGCTATCCGTGCGTCTGGATACTGCGGGCGGGCGGTATGTCGAGGGACTGGACACCCAGACGAGCTATGCCGTGATCGAGCGCAACGAACCCTATGCCATCCGCGGCTACCGCTCGGAGACGGAGCTGCGTTACCTGATCGGCACCGGTGTGTCCGCCGCGGCCATCTGGCACACCCGCGAGCAGCTCGACGCGGCCGGTTTCGACAAGGTGAAGATCGTCGCCAGTTCCGGGTTCAGTGCGGCCAAGTGCAAGGTCATGGCCATCGCCAAGGCGCCCATCGACGTCATCGGCACCGGCAGTTACCTGCCCGACACCTGGTCGGAGACCTACGCCACAGCCGACATCGTCGCCTATGACGGCAAGCCTCGCGTCAAGGTCGGCCGCGAGTTTCTGCTGCGGAGCTGACGGGCGCCGCGTGCCCTTGCGGAGGAGCGGGAAGCGCGACACGATGCCATCGGTCAGGTGAAGGCTGCGAAGATGGCCGCACCGTTGGATTTGGCGCGGGGGCGATGGCGGGGGATGGCAGGATTCCATGACCATGGGACGGTCGACCTCGAGGCGCGGGTCGCCTTGGGAGTGAGGGCGTGAGCCTACTGGCCAGGTACGTCCGCATCGTCGAGGCCTGGGCCTACGGCATTGGTCGCTTCGCCATGCTGCTGCTCTTCGTGCTGATGGCGGTCCTGCTCTACGGCGTCATCGGGCGCGCCGGTTCGGCACCACCGATCTGGACCGACGAGATGTCCCAGTTCCTGCTGCTGGGCTACTTCTTGCTGGGCGGCGCCTATGCCCTGCAACTCGGCTCTGCCGTGCGCATGGACCTGCTCTACACGCGCTGGTCCGACCGGACCAAGGCGGCCGTCGATGCCGTCACCATCCTGACGCTGCTGTTCTACCTCGGCGTCCTGCTCTGGGGCGGGGTCGAGAGCACGCTGTACGCGATCGAGACCGGCGAGCGGCGCCGCGGCCTCTGGCGACCCTACATGTGGCCGGTCAAGGTGATGATGGTTCTCGGCATCGTCCTCATGATTCTGCAATGCACCGCCTTCCTGATCCGCGACCTGGCCCGCGCGCTCGGACGGCCGCTGCCGGAGAGGGAGGCCTGATGCCGGCCGAGTACATCGCCATCCTGATGTTCGGCTCGATGCTGACGCTGATGCTCACCGGACAGCGCATGTTCGGCGTGATCGGTTTTGTCGCCGTGGTCGCGGCGATCTGGCTCTGGGGCGATCGGGGAGGTTACGACCTCGCCTTCGCCCAGACCTTCAAGGTGATGGGCTGGTTCCCGCTCATCACCCTGCCGATGTTCATCTTCATGGGCTACGTGCTCAGCGAATCGCGCCTGGCCGACGACCTCTACCGCATGTTCCACGTCTGGTTCGGCCCGGTCCCGGGCGGGCTTGCCATCGGCACCATCGTCCTGATGGTGCTGATCTCGGCGATGAACGGCCTTTCGGTCGCGGGCATGGCGATCGGCGCGACCATTGCGCTGCCCGAACTGCTCAAGCGTCACTACAACAAGCGCATGGTGACGGGCGTCATCCAGGCCGGCTCGTCGCTGGGCATCCTGATCCCGCCTTCGGTGGTGATGGTGCTCTACGCCATGATCGCCCGCCAGCCGGTCAGCCAGCTCTGGATGGCAGGCATCCTGCCGGGCCTGATGATGGCGGCTTTGTTCATCGGCTACATCTGGATCCGCTGCCGGATCAATCCGTCGTTGGGGCCGGCGATCGGTCCGGAGGACCGCGCTTCGATCACCCGGGGCGAGAAGTACCGGCTGCTCCTGGCGGGACTGCTGCCGCTCGGCATCTTCTTCGTGATGATGGTGCCCTTCGTCATGGGCTACACGCGGCTGGTCGAGAGTTCGGTAATCGGGGCCCTGGCGGCGCTTCTGGCCTCCATCCTCAAGCGCCGGATGACCTGGAAGGTGCTCGAGAGCTGCGCCCGCCAGACCCTGGCGATCTCCTGCATGTTCCTTTGGATCATCCTTGCCGCGCTCGCCTTCGGCGCCGTGTTCGACGGGCTTCGGGCGGTCGACTTCGTGCGTGCGCTCTTCATCGACGACCTGGGCCTCAATCGCTGGCATATCCTGATCCTGATGCAGCTCTCCTTCATCATCATGGGAACCTTTCTCGACGACACGGCAATGCTGGTCATTGTTGCGCCGTTGTATGTACCGATCGTGGGTATGCTCGAATTCGACCTGATCTGGTATGGTGTTCTCTACACGATCACTTGCCAGATCGCCTACATGACCCCGCCCTTCGGCTATAACCTCTTCCTCATGCGGGCCATGGCCCCGCCGGAGGTGACCCTGGTCGACATCTACCGGTCCATCGTTCCCTTCGTGGCCGTGATGATCCTGGGCCTGGCGCTCATCATGATGTTTCCGCAGATCGCTCTCTGGTTGCCGCAGTACCTCGACGTTCGTTGAAGCAGTCGTTGAACCAGTCGAAACAGGAGGAAACCATGTCGACGAGACGCAAATTTCTGACGACCGGTGCGCTTGGTGGCGCAGCGGCACTGGCCGCCCCGGCCGTGGGGCGCGCCCAGGACACGATCCGTTGGCGTATGCAGACCTATGCCGGTACGTCGCTGGGGGCCCAGGTGGTCAAGCCTGCCGTCGACATGTTCAACGCCATCGCCGGCGAGGAGATGCAGATCGACCTCTTCTACGCCGATCAGCTCGTGCCCACGGGCGAACTGTTCCAGGCGATGCAGCGCGGCACCATCGACGCCGTGCAGTCCGATGACGACTCCATGGCCTCGCCCACCGAGGTCACGGTGTTCGGCGGCTATTTCCCCTTCGCCAGCCGTTATTCGCTCGATGTTCCGGCACTCTTCAACAACTGGGGCCTCAACGAGATCTGGGCCGAGCAGTACGCCGCCGTCGGCGTCAAGCACATCTCTGCCGGTTCCTGGGATCCCTGCCACTTCATCACCAGTTCGCCCATCCGCAGCCTGGCCGACCTCCAGGGCAAGCGGGTCTTCACCTTCCCGACGGCGGGCCGTTTCCTCAGCCAGTTCGGCGTCGTGCCGGTGACCGTGCCCTGGGAGGATGTCGAGATCGCCCTGCAGACGCGCGAGATCGACGGCGTCGCCTGGTGCGGCATCACCGAGGCCTACGAGGTCGGCTGGGCGGACGTCACCGAGTACTTCCTCACCAACAACATCTCGGGCGCCTGGATCGGCCATTTCTTCGCCAACCAGGAACGCTGGGACGAACTGCCCGCGCACCTGCAGAATCTG
>CALLQH010000012.1 GCA_938014945.1 uncultured bacterium
AGGCGGTCATGAGCCTTTGACTGGGCCGCGGCGATCGCACGGCCCAGAGCCTCGATATCGGCATCCTTGCCGCGCGCGCGGGCCACGGGCGCAAGGGTATCGGCCAGCAGGACATCCAGGTCCCGTACGGCGCCCAGCCTGCGCGCCATCCGCTTGATCTCGCCATCGAACCAAGCCGCCTGTTCCCCTTCCAGCCAAGGCTTCAGGAAGGCAAAGGCCGCACGCATGCGCCGCATGGCAACCCGCATCTGGTGGACACCCTCGATGTCGCGTCCGTCGCAGGCGGCTGCCTGATTGTCCATCCACTGGTCCAGGCACTGGCCCAGGATCGCCGCGATGCCGTCATCCAGCGTCGTTGTCGTATCCAGGGGCACAGCCCCCGCCTTGGTCCAGGCCGGCGGCTTGCCGCTGGCCAGCATGCCCACCGCCACGCCCAGGCTGCGCGGCTCCAGGGCGAGCGGTTCCAGCCCATGCAGCGCAAGGGCAAGCCGGCAGATCGCGGCCTGCGATGCGTCCTTTCCCGCCGTCAGGACGATGTCGTGGACCGAATCGGATTCGCCTCCGGCCCTGCGTGTTCCCGTCTCGATCGCCACCGCGATCTCGCCGCCGTCATCGCCGGGCAGGATCATGGTCTGCTTTTGCAGGTTGAAGCGGCAGATCGGCTCCAGGGTCTTGCCGGCGAGCTTGGCTGGGATATCCGGCATGCCGGTCAGCAGATCGAGGTTCGGTTCCGGATCCTCCACCTCCCCGCTGCAGAGCCGGGTCGCTGCACGGTCCCATGCGCCGTCAGCGGCGAGCACCGTCTGGCTCGTAACGCCATCCCGGCGCTCAACGCACAGGGCGAAGCCAGCCTTGCGCAGCAAACCGCGGGAGGTGTCGAAGAACGCCGCTTCGACCTCCTCCGTGCGGGCTGATGCCTGAAGGAAGGCGAGCGGCGGCATCTTCAGCAGGCGTTCGACGGCCTCCTTGTCAGCGTGCAGCCGGATCCTGCCGGGTCCGCCACCGGCATCGCGCTCACCCAAAGACATCACAACCCACCACCTGTCCGTGGGGGATAACAACCCGGTCCACCGGATCGGTCAATCGTGGGCCATGGACGGTCCTGCCATTGCCTGACAACCTCATCGCCGATGGGCTCGGGAGGAACGGCATGACAAGTGTCTGGCTTCGGGATGCGCTGGCCGCCGAAGGCGATGTCCCGGTCGATATGCTGGATGGCGACCTGCGGGTGGATGTCGCCATCGTCGGCGGCGGCTACACGGGCCTCTGGACGGCCATCGAACTGAAGACCCGCCAGCCCGGTCTGGATGTCGCCATCATCGAGCGCGATGTCTGCGGCGCGGGCGCCAGCGGCGCCAATGCCGGCTTTGCCCTCTCGACATGGATGGCAGTTGCAGAACTCGCCAAGCGGGGTGGCGAAGAAGAGGCCGTACGCCTGTGCCGCGCCTCCGACGATGCGATCAACGAGATCGAGGCGCTGGCGCCGACCCACGGCATCGACGCCCAGGTCGACCGGCGCGGCGTCTTCTGGGGCGCGACCTGCCCGATGCAGTCGGGCCACTGGGACCGCATGCTGGAAACGGTCGCGCGTTACCAGATCCGTCACTACCGGGTGATGGACGGCGAGGAGATCCGCGCCAGCACCGGGGCGGCCAACTATGTCGCGGGCGTGCTCGACACCAGCAGCGCCCTGATCCACCCCGGCCACCTGGTGCGCGGCCTGCGGCGGCTGGCCCTGGCCAAGGGCGTGCGCATCTTCGAACACACGGCCATGACCGCGCTGAAGCGGGGCCGCCCGCCCGCCGTCGTCACACCGCGCGGCACGGTGACGGCCGACAAGGTGATTCTCGGCATCTACGGCTGGTCCCTGCAGATCCCGGAGCTGCGCCCCGCGATCATGGTGATCTGCACCGATGCGGCCATGACCGAACCCATGCCCGACCGCATCGCCCAGGCCGGCTGGAACGACTACGCCGGGCTGACGGACTCGCGCATCTTCGTGGAGGCCCAGCGCACCACGGCCGACGGCCGCGTGATGTGGAGCAAGGCGGGCGGACGCCTGCCCTTCGGCGGACGCCTCGATGCCGCTCTGACGAGCCCGCACAAGAGCGTGGAAGAGATGCGCAGCCTGCTGCGTTCGGTCTATCCCCAGCTCGCCGATGCACCGATTGCCGGGACCTGGAGCGGCCCCATCGACCGCTCGAAGAACGGCCTGCCGCTGTTCGGTCGCCTGCCGACCTGCCCCGACATCCTCTACGGCTACGGCTATTCCGGCGCGGGCATCGTACCGAGCCGCCTGGGCAGCAAGATGCTGGCATCGCTGGCGCTGGAAACCACCGATGCCTGGTCGACCGGTCCCCTGGTGCGCCCGCCTGACCGCGCCTACCCGCCCGAGCCCATCCGCTGGGTCGGCGGCCACATGGTCCACGCCGCCATCGCCCGCAAGGATCGCCTGGACCACGAAGGCCGCAAGACCGGACCGGTGACCGACTTCCTGCTGAAGTTCAAGCCGCCGAGCTACAAGCCGACATAATGTCCTCGGGGTGTCTCGCCGTGCTTGACATCGACGCGGCCCCACAGCCCTATCGCCGCCCCGCGAACCGCCCCATCCCCGGCTCCAAACCATGATCGTCGAAACCTCCTCCGGACGCGTGCGCGGCCGAACCGACACCGATGGCGTCTGCTGCTTCCTCGGCATTCCCTATGCCCAGCCACCGGTTGGCGCGTTGCGCTTCCGCGCACCCGTGGCGGTCGAGCCCTGGCAGGGCATCCGTGAAGCCGAACGGTTCGGCGCCGCCTCTGCGCAGGTCTTCGATCCCCTGGAAGCACTGATCGAGGACCTGGGGGGCGAACCCAGCGATCCCCCGCCGCTCTCTGTCGGTTCCGAGGACAGCCTGACGCTCAACGTCTGGACACCGGGCGCCGACGATGCCCGCAGGCCGGTCATCGTCTATATCCACGGCGGCGCCAACTGGCTGGAGAGCAGCCGCGTGCCGGTCTACCACGGCGACCGCTTCGCCGCGCGCGGCGACATCGTCTTCGCCAGCCTCAACTATCGGCTCGGATTCTTCGGCTTCCTAGACGTCGGCGTCCTCGATCCCGCCTATGAAGGCAGCCACATCAACGGCCTGCGCGACCAGCTGCTCGCCCTTCAGTGGCTGAAGCGCAACATCGCGGCCTTCGGCGGCGATCCCGACAACATCACGGTCATGGGCGAGTCCGCGGGCAGCGTCGACACGAGTTGGCTGCTTGCATCGGGCGCGCTCGACGGCCTCGCCCGCCGGGCAGTGCTGATGAGCGGCGTCAACACCGTCAGTGCGGTGCCCCGGCGCCATGCCGACGACAGCGGCGAGAGCGCCCGCCTTGCCCGCGAACTGCTCGAACGAGCCGGGATCGGTTCCATCGACGCGTTGCTCGCCCTTTCGACGGAAGAGATCCTGGCGCGTCATGCGGCCCTGCTCGACAGCTACCACATGCTCAGCATCGACTCCTGGTTCTATCCCCGCCGTGATGGCGCGACCCTCACGCGCTCGCCCTACGACTGGGCCGCGAGCACCAAGGCCGCGGCCATCGATGTCATGATCGGCACCACGGCCTACGAGATGGGCCTCTGGCTGCTGTGGGACAAGGAACTCGACCGGCGGCCCTTTGCCGAAACGCTGGCCTTCCTTGGCCCCCTCGACGCGGGTGTCGCCACGGCGCTGACGGAGACCTATTGCCGCTGCTTCCCACACGCTTCCGAAGGCGTGCGCGGCATGCACCTGCTGTCGGACGCGGTGTTCGTGATGCCTTCGGTTCTCCTGGCCGAACGCCGCGCGACGGCGGGCGCACGGACATGGTTCTACCAGTTCGCCTGGGAGATTCCGGATTCCCCCATGGCAGCGGCCCATGCGACCGACCTGCCCTTCGCTTTCGACAAGATGGATGCGGTGCAGTCGCGCGACATGTTCACGCCGCCCTGCGCCGAACCGGAGGAAGCGCGTCGAAAGACGCTGGCCTGGGCCTTCCAGGACGCCATCATCGCCTTTGCCCGCCACGGCGATCCCAACCGGTGCGGATCGGGCGACCTGCCTTTCTGGCCAGCCTATAGCCTGGAACAGCGGGCGGTGCTGAGGCTCGACGAGGAAAGCAGCATCCTCTCCGATCCCTACCGCGAACAGAGCGCCGTCTGGCTGCCCTTGCTCGAAGGCGTGCTCGGACGGGACTAGGGCTCCAGCACCGCGCGCAGCCAGCCTTCGACCTCGACGGCGGTCGCCCCTTCGGCGATGCCGACCAGGAACGGCGTATCCACGCCGACCGGCCAGGCCTCCAGCGGCCGGGGCCGGTGGAACAGGTGCTGCACGCCATCGACCGACACCGGCCCGTCGAAGCCCTCGACACGCAACAGGCCCTTCACCCGCAGCAGCCGGTCGCCATGCTGTTCGACCAGTTCGGCAACCGCCCTGCGGACATGTTCCCAGGTCAGTCGATCCGCTCCGGTGACCGTGACCGAAACAATGCGGTCGTGGTGGTGATGGTGGTGGTGATGTCCCTCACCCGGCAGCGGCGGTGCCTCCCGATTGTCTGGCCGAAACAGGTCGGCGGGTGCGCAGGCGCCGTCCAGGACGGTGAGCAGACGCGCCAGGCCGTTGCGCCGGGCCAGTTCGTCGCGCAGGCCCTCGTCGTGGGGCAGATCGGTCTTGGTCAGAACGACCGTATCGGCCAGGGCAAGCTGGCGCTCCGCCTCCTTGTGCCGCTCCAGCGTCGCCAGACCGTTGACGGCATCGAAGCAGGTCACCAGCCCAGTCATGTCATAGAGGGAGAAGCGCAACGGATCGGTACGGAAGGTCTGCAGCACGGGCACCGGATCGGCCAGCCCCGTGGTCTCGATCACGACCCGGCGGAAAGGCGGCACCTCGCCGCGCTCGCGCCGCTCCAGCAGGGACTGCAGGGTCGCCACCAGATCGCCGCGCAAACCGCAGCACAGACAACCGTTGTCGAGCAGCAGGGTGTCCTCGTCGGAGGTCTCCAGAAGGTGATGATCGAGCCCCACCGCGCCGAACTCGTTCACGATGACGGCGGTTTCGTCCATGTCCGGGTGGGCCAGCAGATAGCGCAGCAGGGTCGTCTTGCCGCTGCCCAGGAAGCCGGTCAGCACGGTTACGGGAATGCGTTCCGCATCGAGCGCCAGCGTGCTCATCGCACCAGCCCGCCATCGCCCTGCCAGTTCGCGTCCCAGAAGCTTGCGGGGTCCTCGACCATGGTCGCCATGCCGCCAACCCGTGGCGGCGAAAGCAGCCGCGTACCGACGCGCTTTGCCCGCTCCGCCTCAGCCGCCGCGACCAGATCCGGCTGCCCGAGCAGATCCAGCGCGGCCAGGGTCATGGATTCCCCGGCAAAACAGGCGCCCTTGAACTGGCTCTCGTGACCCGATGCCGCCGTGGCCGCCCAGTTGTGCAGCAGCACGCCGGAGGGATAGGCCCAGTTCACCCGCGCCAGCGGGATATAGTGGCTCGCCTCGCCGTCGTCCTGGCCGTAGGGGTCGCAGCCCTCGGTATGGATCGCGATGTCGCGGTCCAGCGCAAAGGGCTTGCCGGGGCTGCACTGCGCGGAAAGTTCCGCCATCCAGGCAAGGTCGCCCTCGTCCCATGCGGGCGGACCGACGATCTCCATGTTGCGGTAGAGCACATTCGCCAGGGTGTCGTTCGGCAGATAGCCGCGCGAGGCCGCGATCAGCATTTCCTGCGCGCGGGTGCCCGTGTAACGCGCGGCATCGTGGGCAATGGGCAGAAGCTGGTGATAGACCTCCTCGGCCCGCTCGAAGCTCTCGTGGCGCACGGTGATCCACAGCCGCGCCTCGTCCGGCGTGATCGAGGGCATGTAACCGGCAAAACGCAGGACATGGCCGATGATGGCGTCGCTGAACTGGTGCGCCCGCAAGCGCTCCATCGACTGCACGAAGAGTTCGGCGGCATCGAGGGCATTCTGCGAACGCCGCGAGCCGCCGTGCCCCGAAACACCGCTGAAGACGAATTCCGAGGACACGCAGGAAAGGCAGGGGCGCGAGATGGCGCCGTTCTGGTAATCGGCATGGTTGGCAAACAGCACGTCGATGCCGTCGAAGGCGCCGCCGCGCAGCATGGCGATCTTGCCCCAGAGGATTTCCTCGGCGGGCGTGCCGAGCACCACCACCGTGCCGGTGAGACCCAGCGCCTCCATGGCATGGCGCAGGGCGATCCCCGCACCCGCCGCCGTGCCGCCGATCAGGTTGTGGCCGCAGGCATGGCCCGCCCGGTTGCCGTCGGGCGCCTTGCGCGGCTCG
The DNA here is from genome assembly GCA_938014945.1 of uncultured bacterium. GTDB lineage: Bacteria > Pseudomonadota > Alphaproteobacteria > SP197 > SP197 > CALGGB01. Next base: position 6,302 of record CALLQH010000012.1, read on the forward strand.
GCGCGATTTCCCTGGCCCGGCAGGGCATCGTACTCGGCCATGAAACCCAGCACCGGACCCGGCCCGTTCGACCATACCGCGCGGAAGGCGGTGGGCAGGCCGCAGGCCTTGCGCTCCACGGCCAAACCCTCGGCCTCCAGCCAGCCGCATAGCGCAGCGGCCGCCTCGGTCTCCATCATGCCGAGTTCAGGCTTCTCCCAGATGCGCCGGTACATGGCCCGCGCATCCGGCTCTGCCGCCTTCCAGGCGGCGCGTCCGACATCGATATGGCTGGGGTTCATGGCTCAGCCCGCCGTGAAGCCGCCGTCGACCACCATCTCCGTGCCGGTGACGAAGCGCGACTCGTCCGAGGCCAGGAACAGCACCATCTGCGCCACGTCGTCGGCATCGCCCAGCCGGCCCAGTGCATGCATGGAGGCAAGGCGGGCGTGTTCGCCCTCGCGGTCGTTCAGGGTGTCGAGGAAGTCGTAAAGCATGGCGGTCAGCATGTAGCCCGGGCAGATCGCGTTGCAGCGGATGCCGTTCTTCTGCCTCCCGCAATGCACGGCCACTGCCTTGGTCAGCAGCCGCACACCGCCCTTGCTGGCGCAGTAGGCCAGCGCCCCGCCCTCGCCCTTGAGCGCCAGGACGGAGGCAAGATTGACGATCGAACCGCCGCCCGCCCGGCGCATCGGAGCGATGGCATGGCGGCAGCCGAGATAGGTGCCGGTCAGGTTGACGTCCATGACGGCGTCCCAGATGGCGTCGTCGCATTCCTCGATGTTGTCGCGGGCCGCGGCGATCCCGGCGCTGTTCACCAGCACGTCGAGCTTGGCATAACGCCCGAGCACCGCGCGCATCGTCTCGGTCCAGTCGCCATCGCTGGTGACGTCCAAACGCTGGAAGAAACCCCGCCCACCCAGCATCGCGGCGGTCTCCCTGCCCTCGTCCTCGTTGACGTCGGTGACGCAGACCAGCGCCCCCTCCTCGGCAAGGCGAATGGCGCTCGCCCGCCCGAAGCCGGATGCGCCGCCGGTGACCAGCGCCACCTTGTTCTTCAGACGCCCGCTCATCGTGCCATCGCTCCGCCGTCGACGACCATTTCCGCACCCGTCACCAGGCGCGATTCCGCACTCGCCAGATAGACGATCATGTGGCCGATATCCTCCGGCTCGCCGCGGATGCCGAGCGGCATGACCTGGTCCCAGGCCGCACGTTCGGCCTGCGGGTCCGGCTGTTCGGCAAAGTAGGTGTCGAGCATCGGCGTCTCGATGATGCCGGGATGGACGGAATTGCAGCGCACCTGCCAGCCCCGCTCGGCGCAGTAGAGCGCCACGGACTTGGTGAGCTGGCGCACCGCGCCCTTGCTGACGCTGTAGGCGCAGAGATCGCCGCCCGCCTCGATGCCAGCGATGGAGGAGATGTTCACGATGGAACCGCCGGTCTCCTTCATGTGCGCCACAGCCAGCTTGCAGCCGCGCCAGGTGCCCTTGACGTTGATCTCCATGACCTGGCGCCAGTCGTCCAGAGTCTCGCTTTCGACGGAGCCGTGGCGGAGGATGCCGGCGCTGTTGACCAGCACGTTCCAGCCGCCGAAGGCTTCCAGCGTTGCGGCAACGGCAGCCTCCCAGGATGCCGCATCGGCGACGTCGAGCGCCACGCTCGCGGCGGCCTCACCGATTTCGCGGGCGACCCGGGCAGCGCCCTCGGCATTGCGGTCGGCGATCATCACCCTGGCGCTCTGCGCGGCAAGCAGCCGCGCCGCGGCCGCACCAATCCCCGATGCGCCTCCGGTAACGAGCGCCATCGCCCCTTCACAACGTCCCATGGTTCCTCCCGTACGGTGCGCCATTACAGGGCAGTCGGCGGGTCCTTGTCACCCGTCCTTCTCCAGCGGCAGGGCGTCGGGACGACCACCGGCCGAACGCCGTGCCGACTGCACGCGGGTTTCGCGGTGCAGGATGTAGACGCCGCTGGCGATGACCAGGCCGGCGCCTGTCAGCACCCAGTGGTCCGGCAGGGTGCCGAACATGATGAAGCCGATGGCGACCGCCCAGAGCATGCTGGTGTAACGGAAGGGAGCGACCAGCCCGATCTCGGCCAGGCGCACCGACTCGATCATCAGGTACTGGCCGGTGCCCAGCAGCAGGCCGGCGACCGCCAGCACCCCGACATGGAACAGGTCCATGGGCTGCCAGGTCCAGTAATCCCAGCCGGTGAGCGGTGGGATGAGGATGCTGAGGAAACCGGCGCAGGTCACCGCCAGGGTCGTCACGCCCAGGATCGAGGAGGAACTGTCGGAGACCGAGAGGCGGCGCGTCACGATGTCGCGGAAACCGCTGGTGAGCGCCGCGCCCAGCGGCAGCATGGCGGCGAAGGCGAACCCCTCGCCGGTGGGGCGCAGCATGACGGTGACGCCGATCAGGCCCACGACCACCGCGCTCCAGCGCCGCCAGCCGACCTTCTCGCCCAGCATCGGCACGGCAAGTGCGGTGGAAAACAGAGGACCCGCGAAGGTGATGGCGATGGCGTCGGCCAGCGGCATGAAACGCAGGCCGCCGATGTAGAGGAACATGCCGCAGACCACAAAGAAGGCCCGCACCGCCTGCGCGCCCGGGCGGCTGACCCGCAGGTTGTGCAGACCGCCCTCCCAGCGGGCGAGCGCCAGCACCGGCAGGAAGACGAAAAGGCCGCGCACCGCCATGATCTGGCCGACGGGAAAGTCGGCGCTGAGCCATTTCAGCAGGGAATCGTTCAGCGTGATGATGAAGACGCTGGCCACCATGCAGACGATGCCGCGCATGTTGCTGCGCTGTGATCCCGCCACGCTGGTGCTGCCTGCCACGCCGATTTCCCCTTCTGCGCGGGCGATGCTAGCACGGCGGGACGCATTGACACGGCAGGGCCTTTGACGCCACGAAGGCGCGCCGAGGATCAGCACGGCAGGGAGAGCACCGTGGCCCAGGAACACACGACGAACCGCTTCGAGACCGGCCTGGACCAGACCGCGGCCAATCACGCGCCGCTGACCCCGATCGACTTCCTGGTCCGTTCGGCCGTCGCCTATCCCACGCGCAAGGCCTGGATCTACGGTGACCGCAGCGTCACCTACCGCGAGATGCACGAACGCTGTCGCCGGCTGGCGAGCGCCATCCGGGCCCGCGGCTTAGGGGCCGGCGATGCGGTGGCCGTCATGGCCCAGAACGGCCCGGCGATCCTGGAAGCCCATTTCGGCGTGCCGATGGCCGGCTGCGTGCTCAACGCCCTCAACTTCCGTCTCGATGCCCCCTCCATCGCCTTCATGCTGGAGCATTCGGGCGCGCGCCTCATCATCGTCGACCGGGAGTTCACGGAAACGGTGACGAAGGCCCTGGAACTCCATGGCAAGCCGATCCACGTCGTCGCCATCGACGATCCCGCGACCGACAACACGGTGGCCTTCGGCGACACCACCTACGAGGCCTTCCTGGAAAGCGGCGATCCCGCCGACGAGCCGGCGCTGCCCAGTGACGAGTGGCAGGCCATCGCGCTCAACTACACGTCGGGCACCACGGGCAATCCCAAGGGTGTCGTCTACCACCACCGCGGCGCCTATCTGAACGCGGTCGGCAACGGCATGATGACCGGCTTCACGCCCGATACCGTGAACCTGTGGACCCTGCCCCTGTTTCACTGCAACGGCTGGACCCATTCCTGGGGCGTCACGGCCTATGCCGGCACCCACATCCTGCTGCGCAAGGTCGATCCGGCCGAGATCTTCCGCATGATCGCCGACCACGGCGTCACCCACATGGCGGGCGCGCCCATCGTGCTCAACATGATCCTCAACGCGCCGGAAGAGGATCAGCGCCGCTTTCCCCAGACGGTGACCATCACCACGGGCGGCGCCGCCCCGCCCGCCGCCGTGATCGCGGGCATGGAGGCGCTGGGCTTCCGCATCATCCACCTCTACGGCCTGACCGAGACCTACGGTCCCGCGCTCATCTCGGCCTGGCAGGACGACTGGCCGTCGATGACCGTGGACGAACGCGCCACGCAGATGGCGCGCCAGGGCCTGCGCCACGCCATGGTCGCGGGTTACATGGTCGCCGATCCCGATACCATGGAGCCGGTGCCGGCCGACGGCGAGACGATCGGCGAGATCATGATCCGCGGCAACACGGTGATGAAGGGTTACCTCTCCAATCCCGAAGCCACCGCCAAGGACCTGCGCGGCGGCTGGTTCCACACCGGCGACCTCGGCGTCATGTACCCGGACGGCTACGTCCAGGTGAAGGACCGCAGCAAGGACATCATCATCTCGGGCGGCGAGAACATCAGCTCCATCGAGGTCGAGAACGCCCTCTACAAACATCCCGCCGTCATGGAAGCCGCCGTGGTCGCGCGCAACGACGAGAAGTGGGGCGAGACGCCCTGCGCCTTCGTGACGCTCAAGCCCGGCCGCGAGGCGACCGACGCCGCCGACATCATCGCGTTCTGCCGCGACACCATGGCGCACTTCAAGGTGCCCCGGACCATCGTCTATGGCCCGCTGCCCAAGACCGCCACCGGCAAGATCCAGAAGTTCGCCCTGCGCGACCGCGCCAATGCCCTGAAGGCTGGCGAGGCCGCGTGGGACGGCAACAAGCGCTGACCCCCACACCAGAGATACAAGGAACATCTGCATGAATCGTCCCGCGCCACAGGACGTCCGCCGCATCACCTGCATCGGCGGCGGCGTCATCGGCGCCGGCTGGGCCGCCGGCTTCCTCGCCAAGGGCTACGACGTCACCGTCCAGGACATCAACGCGCAGGCCGAAGGCCAGATGCGCCGCATCATCGACGCCGCCTGGCCGAGCCTGGAGGCCATGGGCCTCAGCCAGGGCGCGTCCAAGGACCGCGTCCGTTTCACCACCGACCTTGCCGATGCCGTGAAGGACGCCGACTTCGTCCAGGAGAGCGGGCCTGAGCGCATCGACATCAAGCAGGACATGTATGCGGCAATGGACGCCGCCATGGCCAACGACGTCGTCATCGCCTCCTCGACCTCCGGCCTGCTGATGAGCGACATCCAGGCGAAGTCGAAGAACCCCAGCCGCATGGTCCTGGGCCACCCCTTCAACCCGCCCTACCTGATGCCGCTGGTCGAGGTCGTGGGCGGCAAGAAGACCGATCCGGCCGCCGTCGACTGGGCCTGCGAATTCTACAAGGTCGCGGGCAAGCACCCGATGAAGATGGACCGCGAGGTCCTGGGCCATGTCGCCGACCGCCTGCAGCAGGCGATGTGGAACGAGATCCTCTACATGGTCGCCGCCGACGAGGCGACGCCCGAGCAGATCGACGAATCGATCATCTACGGCTTCGGCCCGCGCATGGCGATCATGGGCTACTGCCTGCTCTTCCACCTGGCCGGCGGCGAAGGCGGCATGCGCCACTTCCTCAAGCACTTCGATCCCGCCGTCTCCGACGACTGGACCCGCCTGCCCTCGCCCCCGATCACCGACGACCTGATCGAGAAGATGGCCTCGGGCTCCGAGCGCCTGCAGGACGGCCGTCCGCTCTCCGAGCTGCAGCGCCTGCGCGACGACGCGCTGGTCGGCTTCCTGCAGCACTTCAACAAGGTCACCGGCGCGAAGTAGGCGCCCGCTCGTCCTCTCTCCTTCTCCTCATGCCCGCAAACGCGGGCATCCAGGATGGCAGGCAGGTCCACTGTTGCGGACGCCACCCTGGATCCCTGCTTGTGCAGGGATGAGGAGCTTGGGGGATGCCGAGCAGGCAATGCCCCCACTGCCCGTCGGGTTGACCCCTGACCGCAGCCTGCGATGCTTGGCGCACCTCATCACCAAGAAGCGGGAACCACGCCATGTCAGCCAATGCCAACCGCAAGGTCGTGCTCAAGAGCTACCCCAAGGGTGCGCCGGGCGCCGACAACTTCGAGATCGTCGAGGAAGCCATCCCCACGCCCGGCCCCGGCGAGGCCCTGGTGCGCGCGATCTACCTGACCGTCGATCCCTACATGCGCGGCCGCCTGCGTCCCGGCCCCTCCTACGCCGAACCCCAGAAGATCGGCGAGGTCATGATCGGCGAGATTGCCGGTCAGATCGTGGAGTCCAATGCCGAAGGCTTCGCCAGGGGCGACTACGTCACCGCCCACACCGGCTGGCAGACCCACGGCGTCGCCGACGGCCGCGACCTGCGCAAGCTCGACCCGGCCGACGCGCCGATCTCCACGTCGCTGGGCGTGCTCGGCATGCCGGGGCTCACCGCCTATTTCGGCACGCTGGACGTGCTGCGGCCCAAGGCGGGCGACACCCTGGTGGTGAATGCTGCCTCGGGCGCCGTGGGCAGCGTCGTCGGGCAGATCGCGCGCATCGGCGGCTGCCGCGTCGTCGGCATCGCGGGCTCGCCCGAGAAGTGCGACTTCATCACGAAGGAACTGGGCTTCCACGCCGCCATCGACCACCGCGCCACCAAGGACATCGGTGCGGCCATCAAGGAGGCCTGCCCCAACGGCATCGATTGCTATTTCGACAATGTCGGCGGGCCGATGACCGATGCGGCCTTCGACAACATGGCCTTCGGCGCACGGGTGGCGATCTGCGGCCAGATCGCCCAGTACAACGACACAGAACAGGCCATGGGCCCGCGCAACCTGCGCCACTTCCTGGTCAAGCGCGCCACCCTGCGCGGCCTGCTCGTGCATGACTGGCGCTACCGCTACTCCGAGGGCCTGGAGCGCCTGACCCGCTGGATCAAGTCCGGCGAACTGAATTACCGCGAGGACATCGTCGAGGGCATCGAAAAGGCCCCCGACGCCTTCGCGGGCCTCATGGAAGGCAAGAATTTCGGCAAGCAGCTGGTGCGGATCGGCGAGGATCCCAGCCGAGGCTAGGCGGCAAAGTGGTGCCGTCTGCCCACGGCGGACGGCACCACCACGTCTTCACCGAAGGCTTCAACCAGCTTCTGTACCGCGCGCCAGCCGGTGCAGTGGCCGGGCACGATGGCCTTGAGATCGAAGGCCGCCATGTCGGCGACCGTTTCCGGGATGATCGCCTCCCAGGCCGCGCCGGAAAGGTGGAAACCGCCCATGACGCCGTGCAGCGGCGTGGAGCCGAAGCGCTCGCGGGCATCCTTCAGAACGTTCACGATGCCGGCATGGGAGCAGGCCGAAAAGACGATGGCGCCCAGCCCCTTCACGTCGACCGCCAGCCAGCGCTCGTCGGTGATCCAGGGGTCGGGAACCCAAGTACCGTCGGGTTGTTCGGCGACCTGGCCGGGCAGGCCCTTCTCGTAGGGCGTCACGCGCGGAATCTCGCCGCTGAGCAGGACCATGCCGCCTGCCAGCAGGGACGGCCCCTCCTCCATCACGACCCGGCCGCCCGCGGCCTCCAGGTCGGCGGGCGGCGGCACACGCTCCATCGGCAGTTCGCCCGCGGGCAGACGCATCGCACGGCGTACGAACATGCCCTTGTTGACATGCACCGGCACCGCGTTCCCGCCTTTGGCCTCACGCACCTGTTCCAGGACTGCAGTCATGCCGCCGACGTGATCCCAGTGACCGTGCGAGAAGACGGCGGCATCCACGACGCCCCAGTCGATACCCAGCTTTTCGGCATTGCGCAGCACGCCATAGGCTTCCGGCCCGGCATCGAACAGCACCGTGCGGACGTGGTCTCCACGGCGCACGGTGATAAGCAGCGACAGACCCCACTGCGCGCAGCACAGGCAGCGCCCGGCCAGCTCCGTCGCACCTGCGGCCACCACGTTGGCGACCTCGCCCGTGACGCCCTGCGGCACCGTCGAGAGCAGATCGCTGATATTGTCGACGAGGACGAGGACCTCGCAGGAATCGACCGGTTCGGGCCGCATGACGTGCTCCAAGGCTGTTCGACCGCCACCCTAGGGGCGATGGCAGGCCGTGGCGAACCATGTATCGTCGCGGGATCCGCCCGGGGAACGCCCATGAAGATCATCGACATCCGTTCCACGCCCGTGAACATTCCGTTCACCGCGCCTTACGTCTTCAGCCACGGCTCGGTGAAGTCGCTGACCAAGACCATCGTCGAGGTCGATACCGACGAGGGCGCAACGGGCCTGGGCGAAGTCGCCGACGGCGACCGCGCCGCCGATGTCCTGAAGTTCCGCGAGCGCCTGATCGGCCTCGACATCCGCGAGATCACGACGGCCGAGCGGCGCTGCCTGCCGGGCATCCGCTACACGCCGTGGGGCAACGTGGTGGCCCAGACCCGCGCCTTCGGCGGCATCGAGATGGCCCTGTGGGATGCCCGCGCGCGCATTGAGGAAGTGCCGCTCCACGTCCTGCTGGGCGGGGCCGTGCGCCACGAGATCGCGCTGTCGGAATACTTCGGCTACCGCGTCGCCGGGCCGAAGGAAAAGGGCGAGCATTCCCCCGCCGAAATCGCCGACTACTGCGCCCGCATGATCGACGAATTCGGCGCCACCAACTTCGAAGGCAAGGTCGCCACGGTGGGGCTCGACGAGGAGGTCGAGATGGTCCGCCTGATCCGCCGCGCCATCGGCGAGCGGCCCCTGAAGCTCGACGCCAACGGCGGCTGGACGGTGGCGACCGCCCGGCTCGCCATGGCCCGCATGGACGAACACGGCATCGCCTACTACGAGGAGCCCGCCGAAACCTACGAGGAAATGGCCCAGCTGCGCCCCTTCACCCGCGCCGCCTTCTCGGCCCATATCGTCGATCTGCCCAAGGCGGTGCGTCTGGGCGCCCCCGATACCATCGTCACCAACCTCGTCGAGCTGGGCGGCATCCGGCGCACGGTGGAGTTCATCCGCGCCTGCGAGCTGTTCGATGTCGGCTTCCGCTTCCACAGCGGCGAGACCGGCGTGGCGAGTGCCGCCTACCTTCATGTCTCTGCAGCCATGGCCCATGTCCGCGAGCCCAGCCAGACCCTGTTCCGCTGGTATGCCGACGATGTGGTCAACGAAGGCACGCCGGTGCCGCGCAACGGCGTCGTGCCGGTGCCGACCGGTCCCGGCCTGGGCGTCACGCTGGACCCCGTCGCCATGCGGCGCTGCCACGAGCGTTATCTGCAGGAAGGGCAGTTCCCGC
>CALLQH010000013.1 GCA_938014945.1 uncultured bacterium
TTGCGCGTCGGCACCGTCAGGGACGGCGCCATCGCCCTGGAGCGCGGCCAGAGCCTGCGCCTCGATCTCGACGAGACACCGGGCGATGCAACCCGCGTCAACCTGCCCCACCCGGAGATCTTCGCCGCCATTGCGCCCGGCACCCGGGTGCTGCTCAACGACGGCCGGGTCGTTCTGGAGGTCGTTTCCTGTGATTCCAGTCATGCCGAAACCAAGGTCATCGCGGGCGACGAACTCTCCGACCACAAGGGCCTCAACCTGCCCGGCGTCCTGCTGCCGATTCCGGCGCTGACGGAGAAGGACCGCAAGGACCTGGCCTTCGCCCTGGAGCTGGGCGCGGACTGGATCGCGCTGTCCTTCGTGCAGCGCCCCGAGGACATCGCCGAGGCGCGCAGCCTGGTGCGCGGGCGCGCGGGCATCATGGCCAAGCTCGAGAAGCCCTCGGCGATTACCAGCCTCGAACCCATCGTCGAACTCTCCGATGCGGTGATGGTGGCGCGCGGCGACCTTGGCGTCGAACTGCCGCCCGAGGAGGTGCCCGGCCTGCAGAAGCGCATCGTGCGGGCCTGCCGCCAGGCCGGAAAGCCGGTGGTGGTCGCCACGCAGATGCTGGAGTCGATGATCGAATCGCCGACGCCGACCCGCGCCGAAGCCTCCGATGTGGCGACCGCGGTCTATGACGGCGCCGACGCGCTGATGCTCTCGGCGGAAACCGCCGTGGGCGAATACTCCGCCGAGGCCGTCGCCATGATGGACCGTATCATGATGGCGGTGGAGCACGATCCGCTCTACGACAGCCTCTCGACCGCCCCCGAAGCCACCAGTGCCGACGCCATCTCGGCGGCCGCGCGACAGGTGACCGAGACCATCGATGCCGCCGCCATCGTCGCCTATTCGATGACCGGCAGCACCACCCTGCGCGCCTCGCGCGTGCGCCCCGAGGTGCCGATCCTGGGCCTGACGCCCCGCATCGAATCGGCGCGCCGTCTGGCGCTCGCCTGGGGCGTCCATTCCGTGCACACCGAGGACGCGCGCGATTTCATCGACATGGTGAACAAGGCCAGCGCCGTCGCCCGCGCCGAGGGATTCGCCAAGTCCGGCGATCGCCTGGTCATCACCGCGGGCGTCCCCTTCGGCACGCCCGGTTCGACCAACACCCTGCGCATCGCCTGGGTCGACTGAACCTCAGGGCTCAGATCGCCTCGCCCTCGACCTCCAGGCTCAGCGCTTCGGCGCGCTGGCGGATGGCGGGCATGTGGGGGTTCTGCTCCAGGGCGCGGCGGTACCAGGCGAGCGCCTCGGCATCCTCGCCGCGCGCCTGATAGATCAAGCCCAGGCCCGAGAGCGCGCCGAAGTGGCGCGGCTCGCGCGCCAGCACCTCCATGCAGTCGGCAATGGCCGCATCGTACTGGCCCGTCATGTAGTAGACGGTGGCGCGCTTGTTCCAGGCTTCGGCGAAATCGGGCGCCAGTTCGATCAGCGTGCCGAAACGATCGATGGCTGCCTCCAGGTCGCCGACCTGCATGTCGCGGGTGCCCTGGGCCATGAGATCGTTGAGCCGGTCGTCGTGACCCTCCAGCCACAGGGTCCAGATGAAGCTCTCGATGACCTGCGCCTCAGCCTCGTCCTGGGTCGCCAGGAGGCGTGCGAAGAGATCGTCGAGACGGGGATCGTCCTGGGCGGCCGAGGCAGGCCCGGAGATCAGCACGACCGCAAGGGCCGCGGCGAAAAGCCATCTGGTCATGGGATCGAGTCTAGGCAGCCGCCGCCGGCAAGCCAAGCAGGGCGCCAACACAAGACGGTGATGCCGCCGAATCAAAAGGGCCGCTACCCTGCGGCACGCGGCCCTTCCTGGTGTAGAGTTTCCGGCTCCGGACAATACGTGCCCGGAACTGGCGTTCGGCGAGCGCCCTGGCGGCTGCCTGGCGTCGCCGCGGCGGTGTCTTGCGCTTCATGGCAAGTCTCCTTCGTGGACGACCTGTCAGATGTGGCCTTTCAGGACGGCGGACGCAAGGCTTCCGGTCGCGGCCCGCCCGTCGCCCAGTCGAGCAATTCGACCGGGTGGACGACCGGCTTGTCGATGCCCGAGGCGATCTGGACCATGCAGCCGACGTTGCCTGCCGCCACGCAACCAGCACCCGTGGCCGCAATGTTTGCTGCCTTGCGCGCCTTCAGGCGGCCGGCAAGCTCCGGCTGGAGCATGTTGTAGGTACCGGCGGAACCGCAGCAGATGTGGCCCTCGGCGATCTCGCGCACCTCGAAGCCGGCGCGCACCAGCACCGCCTTGGGCGCCGACGTGATCTTCTGGCCGTGCTGGAGCGAACAGGCCGCGTGATAGGCGACCGACGGCGCGCCGGCCGGGGCCGTTCCCTCCGGCACCAGTTCGTCGAGCAGTTCGCTGACATCGCGCGCCTGGGCCGAGAGTGCGGCGGCGCGGTCCGCCCAGGCTGGGTCCTCGGCGAGCAGGTGGCCGTATTCCTTGAGCTGGGTGCCGCAGCCCGAGGCGTTGGCGATGACCGCGTCGAAGGGTCCGGCTGCCTCCCAGGCCGCGATGTTGCGCCGCGCCGCGGCGCGCGACCCATCGGCATCGCCCATGTGCAGGACCAGCGATCCGCAGCAGGCCGCGCCCGGCGCCACCACGACCTCGCAGCCGAGGCGCGTCAGCAGGCGCAGGGTCGCCTCGTTGACCTGGGGCGTGAGCACCTGCTGGGCGCAACCGGCGAGCAGTGCGACACGCTTGCGCCGCGTTCCCTGCGCGGCGTGGACGGCGGGCCGGTCGGACCAGGAGGGCTCGGGCAGACGCGAGGGCGCCAGCGCCACCATCGCCTTCAGCCGCCCGGGCAGCAGCCGGGCAAACGGCCTCCCGACAATCGCCCCGGCGAGCGCCAGGCGGAAGCGTCCAGGATGGGGCACCAGCGCGGCGATCAGGCTACGCAGCCAGCGCTCGCCCAGGGGCCTCCGGCGGGTCGCGGCGATGTGGGCGCGGGCATGGTCGACGAGGTGCATGTAGTTCACGCCCGACGGGCAAGTCGTCATGCAGGAAAGGCAGGAGAGGCAGCGGTCGACATGGCGCGTCGTCACCGCATCGGCGGGACGGCCGCTCTCGAGCATGTCCTTGATCATGTAGATACGCCCGCGTGGGCTGTCGCGTTCGTCGCCCAGCAGCAGATAGGTCGGGCAGGTCGCCAGGCAGAAGCCACAGTGGACGCAGGCCTTCAGGATACGCTCGGCCTCACGCACCTGCGGATCGGCGAGCCGGACGAGGTCGAAATGGGTTTCCATCAGGCAGCACCCATCCGGCCGGGATTGAGGATGCCCCTGGGATCGAAGCCCTCGCGTACCCGGCGCGAGAGGGCGGCGCGACCCGCGGGCTGGGGATGGAAAACGGGAACCTCGGCCTTCAGAGCGTCGGGTGCACGCACCAGGGTGGCATGACCACCGGCGGCCTCCGCGACATGGCGGACCACGGCGCCTGCCGCACCCGTCGCCGGGCACGACCACCAGACCAGCCCGCCGCCCCAGTCCAGCCAGCCCTCGCCGTCGCTGGGCGCCAGCGCTGCCATGATCCCTGCCCCCGCGGCAGGCGGGACGGAGAGCCGCCAGACGGCGGGGGCATCGGCTGGCACGGGGCTCGCATCGCGCAGCTCCTGCCAGAAGGTCGCGGAGTTGTGGCTGTGGAGTTCCTCGATCTCGCCGTCCCCGGCGCAGAGCGCCCGCAGCGCCTCGTTGCGCGCGCCGACCGAGATCGGCGGCCCCTCGATGCGCAGGGCGGTGATCGAGGCGCCCGCCGAAGCCACGTAGGAGACCGCCGAACGCGCCGCCACGGTGGCGGGCAGATAGGCCGCGCCGGACACCTCGTTGGGGCTCGACAGCGCGCGGCCCATGCAGGCCACAGCCGCCGAGGGCTCCAGCCCGGCGACCAGCACGGTGCGCGTGCGCTCCGGCGCAGGCAGGACCTTTACTGAAACTTCGGTCATCACACCCAGCGTGCCCCAGGAGCCGCAGATCAGCTTGGTGACATCGTAACCGGTGACGTTCTTCACCACCTTGCCGCCTGCCTTCACCAGCTCGGCCCTGCCGCTGACCATGGCCAGACCCAGCGCATGGTCGCGCGCCGCGCCCGCAAGGATGCGGCGGGGGCCCGAAAGGTTGGCCGCCAGCACGCCGCCCAGGGTGGCGCGTTCGGCAGGGGCACCGAGCAGCGGGCCGAGGTCCGGCGGCTCGAAGGCAAGCTGCTGGCGCGACTGGGCGAGCGCAGCTTCGATCTCCGCCATGGGTGTCGCGGCGTGCGCCGTCAGCACCAGTTCCGCGGGTTCGTAGGCGACGATGCCCGACAGGGCGGAGAGGTCCAGCAGGTGCCCGGCCGCAACAGGGTGGCCAAAGCCGCGCTTGGTCCCGGCCCCGACGATCTCCAGGGGTGTTTCCTCCCCCAGCGCCCAGGCGACGGCCTGGCGGGTCTCCTCGGCGGAGGCGGGGCGCAGGGTTTCGGCCATGGGGTCAGAAACGCGGCAGGTCGGGGAACGGCAGCTTGCCGTGGTGAACGTGCATGGCGCCGAGTTCGGCGCAGCGGTGCAGCACGGGAAAGACCTTGCCGGGATTGAGCAGGCCCTCGGGATCGAAGGCGCACTTGATGCGCTGCTGCTGCTTGAGGTCGTCCTCGGTGAACATCGCGCCCATCAGGTCGCGCTTCTCGATGCCGATGCCGTGTTCGCCCGAAAGCACACCGCCGACCTCCACGCACAGGCGCAGGATGTCGCCTGCCAGCGCCTCGGTCTTCTGCAGGTCGCCCTCGCGGGCGGCATCGTAGAGGATCAGCGGATGCAGGTTGCCGTCGCCGGCGTGGAAGACGTTGACCACGCCCAGGCCGTGATGGGCCGAAAGCTCGCGCATGCGGGCCAGGACATGGGCAAGCTGGCCGCGCGGGATGGTGCCGTCCATGCAGTAGTAATCGGGCGAGATGCGCCCCACCGCGGGAAAGGCCGACTTGCGCCCCAGCCAGAAGCGGGCGCGCTCCTCCTCGCTCTGGGAGCGGCGCAGGGTGGTGGCGCGCGATTCCCGCGCAATCGCCTCGACCCGGTCGACCAGCTCGGAAACCTCGGCGGCGGGACCGTCGAGCTCGCAGATGAGCAGCGCCTCGACGTCGAGCGGGTAACCCGCGTGGCAGTAGTCCTCGGCGGCCTTGACCGCCGGCTTGTCCATCATCTCCAGCCCCGCCGGGATGATGCCGGCAGCAATGATGCGCGCGACGCAATCGCCGGCATCGACGACATCGGCAAAGCCCAGCAGCAGGGCCTGTACCGAGGACGGTTTGGGCAGGATGCGCACCGTCACTTCCGTCACCACCCCCAGCAGGCCTTCGGAGCCGGTGAGGATGCCGAGCAGGTCGTAACCGTCCGAATCGAAATGCTTGCCGCCCAGGCGGATCACCTCGCCCGACATCAGGACCATCTCCAGGCCGAGCAGGTTGTTGGTCGTGACGCCGTATTTCAGGCAGTGCACGCCGCCGGAATTCTCCGCCACGTTGCCGCCGATGGAACAGGCGATCTGGCTGGAGGGATCGGGCGCGTAGTAGAAACCCGCCGCCGAGACGGCCTGGCTGATCGCAAGGTTCGAGACGCCCGGCTGCACCGTGACGCAGCGGTTGGCGTAGTCGATCTCCAGGATGCGGTTGAACTTGCCCAGGCCCAGGATGATGCCGTCGGTCAGCGGCAGGGCGCCGCCCGAGAGCCCGGTGCCTGATCCGCGGGGCACGACCTTGACGTTGTGCTCTCCGGCCAGCGCCATCACGGCGGAGACCTCTTCCACGGTCTCGGGCAGGACCACGGCCAGCGGCAGCGCGCGATAGGCAGCAAGGCCGTCGCATTCGTAGGTGCGCAGGCCCTTCTCGTCGGCAATTACGCCCTCGCCCGGAATCAGGGTGCGCAGGGCTGCGATGAAGCCGTCCCGGCGGGCGATGACGTCCGCATCGGGAGCAGGCATGGCGATCGACATGAAGGAGCTGCCCGTGTCAGTGCAGAGCGAGCATCGCGACAGGGGCCTGAAACGTCAACGCCGGGCACTGGGCCCGGCGTTGGAAAACCGAAACAACAGCGCCAACGGCGCCGCAGGATCAGCCCTGGCGCGCCTTGAAGCGCGGATTCTGCTTGTTGATGACGAAGATACGGCCCTTGCGGCGCACGATCCGGCAACCCGGGTGACGCGTCTTCATCGAACGCAGAGAATTGACGATTTTCATCGCTTTGTCCTCAAAGGTCGTTGACCGGATGGCCCCGACATCAACATGAATAATGCCCGGCGGGGCGGGAGGCGCGGACCATACTGACAGCGCCCCCCCGCGTCAACGGCCCCAAGAGGCCTTATTTGTAGGTGATCTTGAGGATTTCCAGCTCCAGATCGCCGGCAGGGCGCGGCCAGGTGACGACATCGCCCACCTTTGCGCCGACCAGGGCCCGCGCAAGGGGCGAAACCCAGCTCACCAGGCCCTTGTCGGTGTCGGACTGGTTCTCGCCGACGATCCGCCAGGTCTGCTTCTTGCCGTCCTCGCCGGCGACCTCGACGATCGCGCCGAAGGCCACCTTGTCCTTGGGCTGCTCGGACGAATCGACCACCACCGCGTGTTCGATGCGGCCGTCGACGAAGCGCAGGTCGCGCGCCAGATGGGCCCGCTTGCTGCGATCGACGATGTCCT
The DNA here is from genome assembly GCA_938014945.1 of uncultured bacterium. Taxonomy (GTDB): domain Bacteria; phylum Pseudomonadota; class Alphaproteobacteria; order SP197; family SP197; genus CALGGB01. The sequence continues at coordinate 6,689 of CALLQH010000013.1, forward strand.
CGGGATCGGGATCAAGACCGTCGAGTTCGCCCTGCAGCCGGTCGCGCCAGGCCTTCAGGTCTTCCAGACCCTCCGGCGTGACGTAATTGGGGATCGGCTCCTGGGGCAGTTCGGGCAGCGCCTCCGGCACAAGATCGCCATCGGGCTCCTTCACGAAAGCTCGGCTCATGGCTCGACTCCTGAAGAAAGACCGGCCCCCTCAGGCGCGGTCGGAAAAGGCTGTTCGCTAAACGACATATGGGGATGGCCGGTTCCCGAACCAACCACCCGCTGCTTCAGACAATGCACCCGGCGGGTTCGCGCCCGGCCATATGGTCGCGCACGGGATCCCACATGGCGGCAAAGGTGGCGTCTGCGTCCTCGGGCGAGCCTCCCGCGACATGGGGCGTGAGCAGCACGTTGGCCCCCTGCTCCGCCAGAGCGAGCAGCGGGTTGGCGGCCTCGATGGGCTCGACCGCGAAGGTGTCGAGGGCCGCCCCGGCAAGCTCGCCTGCCGCAAGGGCCTGCGCCAGAGCCTGTTCGTCGATGATGCCGCCGCTGCCCACCGAGACCAGCAGCGCACCACGGGGCATGGCGGCAATACGGGCGGCATTCAGCCAGCCCGCCGTCTGCTCCGAATAGGGCAGCAGGCAGACCAGGATGTCGCAGGCGGCAAGCAGGTCGTCGGGCTCGCGCCGGGTCAGGCCAAGCTCGGCCTCGACCGGCCCGGGCAGCGCGCTGCGGCGGTGGTAGGAGAGCGTCACGCCCCAGCCCGCCAGACGCCGGGCCAGCGCGACGCCGATCTCGCCCAGGCCCAGGATGCCGATGTGGAGGCCGTGGAGGCCGCGCAGGTTCTCGCGCCGGGTCCAGTTGTAGGCAAAGCGGTTCTCGTCCGTCGTGCGCCGGGGCACCCAGCCGTCGCCTGCCTGGCGCAGCAGATCCTCGCTCTCGCGCAGGCGGCGCAGCAGGGCGAGCATCTGCAGCACGGTGAACTCCGCCACCCGCAGCACGCCTTCCTGGGGCTGCCAGCAGACCATGACCCCGGCCCTGCGCGCCGCCTCCAGGTCGATGTCGTGGCAGAGTTCGCCCAGGCGCAGGATCAGACGCAGGTCGGGGGCCGCCGCCAGCATGGCCTCGTCCACCACGCCGCTGCGCTCGGAGACCAGATAGGTCGCCGCCGAAAGAGCTTTCTCGAGCTCCGCCCGCTCCGGCGAGCGCAGCATGGCGACCTCCAGCCCCTCGGGGGCCACCGCCATGGCGTCCTTCTGGTGCCGGGCACTGCGCGCGGTGGTGAAGACCGCCTTTGGCGTCATGTCAGAAGCGATCGGCCCGGAACGGCGTGAGATCAAGCCCGGGATCGCGGCCGGCCAGCAGGTCGGCCACGACATAGCCGCAGCGCGCGGCCATGCTGAGGCCCAGGTGCTGGTGGCCGAAATCGAACCAGGTGTTGGAAAAGCCCGGCGCCGCGCCCAGGACCGGCAGGTAATCGGGCATGGTCGGGCGTCGGCCCATCCAGCGCGTCACCTCGCTTGCCTGTTCGGGATCAAAGTCGCGCAGCAGGTTGCGGCCGCGCTGGTAGAGCAGATCGGAGCGGTGGTAGTTCGGCTCTGCCTCGATGCCGGCCAGTTCCACGGTGCCCGCAAAGCGCAGGCCGCCGTCCATCTGGTTGACGCCGAAGTGGCCGTCGGCGTTGATCACCGCACGCGTCAGGCCCGTCTTCACGCCGTGGAAGACCATGTGATAGCCCCGCTCGGTATCGAGCAGCACCTTCAGGCCCATCATCGCCGCCACGCGGTGCGACCAGGCTCCGGCGGCAACCACCAGGTTCTCGACCTTGAGGGTTCCGTTCGTGGTTTCCAGCGCCGTGACGCGGCCGCCGCCGTGCTGGATGCCCGTCACCTCGGCAAGTTCGATCTTGCCGCCCGCGGCGGTGAAATCGTCGGCCAGCAGGCGGGTCAGGCGGTAGGGATCGGTCGTGCTGTAGCTGTCGGGGTAGTAGGTCGCATGGCGCAGATCGTGGCTGAGCGAGGGCTCCATCTGGCGGATCTCGTCGGGGCCCAGTTCCTCCACCGGACAGCCGAGCTCCCGCAGGATGCCCCGCTCGCGCGCCTCGCCCTCGAAGGCCGCGTCGCTGCCGTGGACGATGAGATAGCCGTTCTTGCGGATGAGCCCCGCGGCGGGCGAACCCGCCGTGATGCGGTCGTAGGCGGCCGGATTGCCATCGAGCAGCGCATACATCGCCCGCGCGCCCGCCATCTGGCGCTCCGTCGACGAGCTTTTCAGGAAGCCGATCAGCCAGGGCATGATGCGCAGCAGGTAGCGCCAGCGGATCACGAGCGCGCCCTCGCGGTCCATCAGCATGCCCGGCACGTCGCGGATGATGCCCGGCGACGGCAGGGGGATGGCGGAATCCCGCCCGCAGATGATGCCGGCGTTGCCGAAGGAGCAGTTCTCGCCCGGCCCGTCGCGCTCGACGATGACCACGTCGTGGCCGTCGCGCTGCAGGGCAAGCGCGGCGCAGACGCCGACGATCCCGCCGCCGATCACGGTGACATGCTTGGCCATGGTGTTGCGCCTCCCGCGCCCGTCAGACCGGCGAAACCGCCCCGGCTTCAGACCTGTTCGGCGCCATAATAGAGCGTCACCTTGTGGCGCGCCTCGGCAAAGAACAGCCAGCGCTCGACCAGCACGGCGGCAAGGCCGGCCAGAGCCGCAAGCGTGAGCAGCAGCGCCGCGCCGATTCCGCCCAGCCAGAGGGCGACCAGCAGCGCCGGCAGGGCGACGGCCAGCCCGAGCAGGGCGGCGATGCGGCGCAGCTTGGCGCTGTGCTTGCGGGCGATGCGGTAGGCCATCTCGTGCTGCAGCCAGGTCTCGCTGGTGTGCGGGGCTTCCAGCGGATGAACCGATGCGGCGCGGCCCGAGAGGCCCAGGGCCGAGGGCGTGTCGCTGGCGGGTGCGACCTGCGCCGCGGCGTTCCAGGCACAGGCCTTGGCCACCAGGGCGGCGGCAACGGCGACCAGAGTGCCGATCGCCAGCCAGGCCGGAGACAGGTCCAGCACGCCGGTCCAGGCGAATACGGCACACAGCACCAGTCCACCGCTCGCCGCCGAGAGCGCCAGGAAAACCGGTACGGTCCAGCCGTTGTGCCATTGCGGCACGGCCCAGAGCGAGCAGTAGATCATGGCCGTGGAAACGACCGTGGCGAGGGCGCCCAGGAGCGTGGCGATACCGGCCAGCCCAACCACCCAGTTGGCCGGTCCGCAGACCGCCCAGGCTAGGAACAGGGCGAACGCCGCGCCCAGGGTCGCGACGGAAAAGACGCCTTCGCGGGAGAGCCAGGAGCTGCGCCACTGGGAAAAAGCCCGCCAGGCCCGCTCCGGATGGCGCAGATGGAAGGCCGAGGCGACGAGGCCACCGACCGCCAGCGCCATGGACAGGAGACCGGCCAGAAGCGCCGTCGCAGTATCGTCCGGCAGGCCGCCGGCCAGCCCCAGCAGGCCCAGCCAGGCGAGCGCGCCGAAGCCCGCGCCCGAGAGCGTCGTGAAAAGGATGATGGAGCGGGCGGGAAACATCAGGCCGACAGCACGCGGTCGAGCCAGCCCAGGAACCCGCCCGGCGCATCCGCCGTCGCCTCGCCGGTCTCCGCGACGGGGGCGGCGGCCGAGCGGCGCTCGCGCGGCGGCAGGTAACGGTTGGTCGGGGCGCAGCCGCTTTCGGGCATCAGCGCCACGCCGCCCCGCGCCGCAACCAGCAGCGAGACCTCAGAGTTCGGGTCGCCGAGATCGCCGAAATGGCGCGCGCTGGTCGGACAGGTTCGCACGCAGGCCGGGATCCGGTCCTCCTCCGGCAGGTGGGCGTTGTCGATGCGGTCGGCGCACAGGGTGCATTTCTTCATCACGCCGTGGGTCTCGTCCATCTCCCGGGCGCCGTAGGGACAGGCCCAGGCGCAGAGACCGCAGCCGATGCACAAATCTTCGTCGACCAGGACGATGCCGTCGGCGGCACGCTTGTAGGAGGCCCCGGTCGGGCAGACCGTGACGCAGGGGGCGTTTTCGCAATGGAGGCACGAGCGCGGGAAATGCAGCGCGAAACCACCCTGCTCGTCGCGTGCCTCGAAGCTATGAACCCGGTTGAGCCAGGTGCCACTAGCCTCTGAACCATAAGGATTTTTGTCCGAAAGAGGCGCGATCACACCGGTGTCGTTCCACTGCTTGCAGGCGACCGCACAGGCATGACAGCCCACGCAGGTGTCGAGGTCGATGACCAGCCCCAGCTTCTTGGCTCCCGGCTCCGGCAGGCTGGTCACGACACCGGCTCCCCGACCGGGCGGGCGCCCTTGCCCAGCACCGCAAACTGCGGCTCGCTGCCGCCCTCGATGGCCTTCTCGATCTTCACGGTGAGGTCGTACCAGGCGGCCTGGCCGGTCACCGGATCGGCATTGGCATAACGGAAACCGTCTTCCTGTTCCGGAAGAAGATCGTCAATCAGATGATTGAGAAGAAAGCCTTTTTCGGCTTCTGAAGCGTGTTCGTCCAGGGCCCAGGCGCCGGCCCGCTTGCCGATCGCGTTCCAGGTCCACACGGTGTTGGGATTGACCCCGTCCATGACCGCGACCTGGGCCTTTACCCGCCCGTGACGGCTTTCAAGCCAGGCCCAGTCGTCGGTGGCAAGGCCCGCGCGCCGGGCGACATCGCGGCCGATATAAAGCCGGTTCCAGCCATGGATCTGGCGCAGCCAGGCATTCTGGGAACCCCAGGCGTGGTACATGGCCATGGGCCGCTGGGTGATGGCGTGCAGAGGGTATTCGTCCTCCTCGCCGCCGAAGGGGGCGTACCACAGGGGCAGCGGATCGCAGTAGGCCTCCAGCCGCGCCCGCTCCGCCTCGGGCGGCACGGCGGGGCCGTGGCCGCGGGCAGCCTGGCGGAACTTCTGCATCTCCTCGCTGTAGAGCTGCAGCACGATGGGCGCGTCGTGGTCGATGAGGCCCAGTTCCGTCGCCTCGGCCAGGTAGCCGGCATTGGCAAACTTGTAGAAGCGGTGCCCCGGCGCGAAGGCGTGGCGCCAGAAGCAGCCGTTGGCGATGTAGGCGTCGAGCTGGCCCTTGTTGGGCGCGCCCTTGCCCTCCGAGCCGCCGTTCTCGCCGCGCCAGCCGGCCAGCGTGCCGACCGTCGGTTTTCTTAAGTGATTGACGAGATAATCCTTGTAACCATCTGGAAACTTTGCCGTTCCGTCCGGGTTCGTGAGGCCCGGCAGGCCCAGGCGATGACCCAGTTCGACCATGACATCCTGGAAGGCGCGGACGTTCCGATCCGGCGCCACGACCGGCTGGCGGATGGCATCGGCGGCGCCGTCGGGATCGCTGATCGGGCGGTCGAGCAGCGAGATCGCGTCCCAGCGCTCGAGATAGGTCGTGTCGGGCAGCACGAGGTCGGCATAGGCGACCATTTCGGACTGGTAGGCGTCCGAATAGATGACGTGGGGGATGCGGTACTCCCCCGTCTCCGGGTCCTTGTCGGTCAGCATGGCGAGCGTGCCGGGCACGTTCATCGCCGAGTTCCAGGCCATGTTGGCCATGAACATGAAGAGCGTGTCGATCCTGTAGGGATCGCCCTTCCAGGCGTTGGTGATGACCGTGTGCATCATGCCGTGGATGGCGAGCGGCGCCTGCCAGGAATAGGCCTTGTCGATGCGCACCGGCGTGCCGTCATCCTCAATCAGCAGGTCTTCCGGCCCGCCCGGGAAACCCAGCGGCATGCCGGGCATGGGCTGGCAGGCGACGATCTGGCTCGGCCGCCCCGTGGGCTTGGCCGGGCACGGGATGTGGCGGGGATAGGGCGGGCGGTAGCGGTGGCCGCCGGGCGTGTCGATGCTGCCGAGCAGGATCTGCAGGATGTGGATCGTGCGGCAGGTGTGGAAGCCGTTGGAATGGGCCGAGATCCCGCGCATGGCGTGCATCGCCACGGGCCGGCCGATCATGCGCTCGTGATGACGGCCCCAGCAGTCGGTCCAGGGCTCCTCGATCACCACCTCGCGCTCGAAGGCGGCCTCTGCCAGCTCATCGGCGATGCGGGCGATGGTCGCGGCCGGAATGCCGGTGCGCTCGGCCACGGCGGCGGGCGCATAAGCCTCATCCAGGCAGCGCCGTGCGATCAGCTCGAAAGCGGGAACGGCCTTGCGCCCGTCGGGCAGGACGAAGCTGCCCTTCATGGCGGGTTTGGCCTCGCCGGTCGCCGAACTGGCAACTTCCCCCTTCTCCCGGTCCCAGACCAGGGGATGGCCGTCCTCGCCGCGGGCGAACATGCCGTCCTCGGCCGCGCCGGGCGCCTCGATCACCAGCCAGGGGGCATTGGTGTAGCGGATCAGGTAGTCGACATCGACGCGGCCGGTGCGCAGCAGCTCGTGGATCAGCGCCATCACGAAGAGGCCGTCGGTGCCCGGAGCGATGCCGAGCCACTCATCGGCAATGGAGGAATAGCCGGTGCGCACGGGATTGACCGAGACGATCTTCACCCCGCGTTCCTTGAGCGCCGAAAGGCCCATCTTGATCGGGTTGCTGGCGTGGTCTTCGGCGACGCC
>CALLQH010000014.1 GCA_938014945.1 uncultured bacterium
GCCTCGGCATCTCCTGCATCCAGCACCCCGAGACCGGGCGCGAGCGGGACTACGCCATCAAGCCCAGGGCGGCCGCCGCGCGCACCGTGATCGTTGCCGGCGGCGGCCCCGCCGGCATGAAGGCCGCGGCCGTCGCCGCCGAGCGCGGCCACCGTGTCATCCTCTGCGAGCAGGGCGCGCGCCTGGGCGGTCAGGCCCTGCTTGCCCAGGAACTGCCCGGCCGTGCCGAGTTCGGCGGCATCGTCACCAACCTCGAGAAGGAGATGAAGCGCCACGGCGTCGAGGTTCGCCTCAACACGCCCGTCACCCGCGCCCTGCTCGATGCCGAGGGTGCCGATGCCGTGGTGGTCGCCACGGGCGCGCGGCCCTGGGCAGACGAGATCGAGGGCGCCGACGAGGCCCACATTGTCGATGCCTGGGCGGTCATCCGGGGCGAGGCCAATGTCGGCGGCCGTGTCGTCATCGCCGACTGGCGCTGCGACTGGATCGGCCTTGGCCTTGCGGAGAAACTGGCGCGCGACGGTTGCAGGGTAACCCTGGCGGTCAACGGCTACATGCCCGGAGAGATGCTGCAGAAATACGTGCGCGACCGCTGGGTCGGTGACATCCACAAGCTCGGCGTCGAGGTTGTGCCCTATGCGCGCCTCTACGGCGCCGATGCCGCGACCTGCTACCTGCAGCACGTCACCAACGGCGAACCCATCATCATCGAGGCGGTCGACACCATCGTCACCGCGCTCGGCCACGAGAGCGTCACCGGCCTTGCCGAGGAGCTCGAGGGCTGGCCGGGCGAGGTGGTGATGGCGGGCGATTGCCTGGCCCCGCGTACCTGCGAGGAAGCAGTCCTCGAAGGTTTGCGCGCGGGTTTTGCCCTCTAGGACCCACACGCACCACGCGGCGCCGCGAGGCGGCCGACGACACGACGCAGAAGGAGAAGCACCATGGCCATGCCCGTTCCCCCCAAGCCCAAGCGCGCCGAACAGCTCCTGCCCAAGGAGTGCTACTACGATCCCGCATGGTTCGAGCGCGAGCAGCAGGAGCTTTTCAGCCGCGCCTGGACCTTCGCCTGCGTCGTCCAGGACATTCCCAATCCCGGCGACTACAAGGCGGTGCAGATCAACCGCTATCCCATGGTCGTGATCCGCGGCAAGGACGGCGACGTGCGCGCCTACCACAACACCTGCCGCCACCGCGGTACCAAGCTCTTCGAGGACGACCAGAAGGGCAACTGCCGCCACGGCATCGTCTGCCCCTATCATGCCTGGACCTACAATCTGGACGATGGTTCCCTGCGCGGCCTGCCCAAGAAGGAGCTCGCCTTCCCCGATCTCGATCTGAAGGCCCACAGCCTGCACAAGGCCGCGGTCGGCATCCTGGGCGACCTCGTCTTCGTCAACCCGCAGGCCGAGCCCGAGGAGGAATTCGAGGGCTGGCTGGGCGGCGTGCGCGAGAGCCACATGTGGCCCCACAAGATCGACATGCTGAGCGAGAAGCGCCCGGTCCGCTACGACTTCCAGGCCAACTGGAAGGGCTTCTGCGAGAACGCCATGGACGGCTATCACCTCAGCTACCTGCACGACAAGACGCTGATGGGTCCCGACATCGAGAACCAGGGCTGGGATGCCGCCGGGCGCCACTGGATCTTCATGTCCGACCCGCAGCCCCAGGAGCGCGACCGCGACACCTATTACACGCGCATCCCCGGGGTCGACACCTCGGTGCGCCATCCCGCCGTCTATCAGTTCTTCCCGAACTCGGGCCTCGTCACCGCGCCGACCTTCTTCTCGGCCTACACCATCGTGCCCGTGAGCCCGGAGCGCTGTTACCTGGAACTGCGCACCTGGATGATGCCGCGGGAGAAGCAGGACCCCAGCAAGAAGCGCACGACGCCGAGCTCGACCTCCAGCCACGGCCACATCATGAAGGACGGCAAGCGTTACATCTCGCTGGAGGAGCTGTCCTGCCACGCCATGGAGAGCCTCGACTTCCAGATCGAGGACATGTGGGTGTGCGAACAGCAGCAGCAGGCCCTCCACTCGCCCATGATGGAGGTCGGCCCGCTCGCCCAGAGCGGCGAGACCTCGCTCACCTGGTTCCAGCAGCACATCCTGGATTACGTGCCGCTCGAGGGCCCGGCCATGCGCATGGCTGCCGAGTGATCCGACAGCCCCGGCGGTGACCTCTCCGCCGGGGTTTCTTCCTTCCGCCATCCTCAGCCGGGCGCGCGCCAGCGCCCGGTTTCCTGTTGCACAACGGGAGGCTGCCTTGCCCTTCGAACCGCGCCGCATCGACCACCGCCTGACACCGCTCCTGGCGCCGCGTTCCATTGCCGTTGTCGGCGCCTCGCCGCGCGAGGGCAGCCAGTTCGGCCGGCTGCGCGCCTCGCTGGCCGAAGCGGGCTTCACAGGGCCGGTCCATGCCGTCAATCCGCGCTACGAGGCGATCGACGGCCTGCCGTGTTATCCGGGCCTCGCCGACGTGCCGGGCGGTGTCGACCTGGCGGTGCTCTCGGTTGCCGACACGCGCCTGGAGGAGAATGTCGCCGCGGCCATCGAGGCGGGCACCGGCGCGCTCAGCATCTTCGGCAGTTGCCTGATCGAGGAGGATGCTACGCCGAAGCTCGCCGAACGCCTCTCGGCCATGGCGCGGGAAGCGAAGCTGCCGATCAACGGCGGCAACTGCCTGGGCTTCTGCAATTACGAGGCCCGCATCAACATCAACCCCGGCCCCTTCGCGGGCCGCACCCCGGGCGGCATCACCTTCCTTGGCCATTCCGGCTCCGTGTTCGGCGCCATGACGGGCACGGACGCACGGTTCGGTCTCAACCTCGCCGTCTCCTGCGGGCGCGAGCTTTCGACCTCGGTTGCCGACTACATGGACTATGCCCTGGAATTCGGCACGACCAGGGTCTTCGCCCTGTTCCTGGAGACGGTGCGCGACCCCGAGGGTTTCGTTGCCGCACTGGAGAAGGCCGCCGACCGGGGCGTGCCCGTGGTGGCGCTGAAGACCGGCCGTTCGGAGGCCGCCGCGCGCATGGCGGTCAGCCACTCGGGCGCGCTCGCCGGCGACGACAAGGCCTACGATGCCCTCTTCCGCCGCTACGGCGTGCAACGCGTCGACGACCTCGACGAACTGGTCGCCTCCGCCCTGCTGCTGGAGCGGGCGCAGGATGTCGGCCCCGGCGGCATCGCCTCGATCCACGATTCCGGCGGCGAACGGGAGCTGATCGCCGACATGGCCGAGACCTTCGGCGTGCGCTTCGCAGAAATCGGGGAGGGGACGGTGACCCGCCTCGCCGAGCGGCTGGAATACGGCCTGGAGCCGGAGAACCCCTGCGACGCCTACGGCACGGGCAAGGACTTCGACGGCATCGCGCGCGACTGTTTTGCCGCGCTGCTCGCCGACGAGGACACCGCGCTCGGCCTCTACGTGCTCGACGTGCAGCAGGGCGGCGCCTACTTCCGCGCGCTGGTCGATGCCTGCCGGGCGGCCGCCGCGACCTCGGACAAGCCCGTGGCGATCGTTTCCAACTACAGCGGCCTCGACAACCGCGAGCTCGGCATCGAGACGAC
>CALLQH010000015.1 GCA_938014945.1 uncultured bacterium
GATCGGCCGGCACGCCTTCGTTGGTGACGGTGCCGCTGGTGGCAATGTTGACGATCGCCGGGCCGATCTCCTTGATGACCGGGGCCAGTGTCGGCTCCCCGTCCTCGTTGGTGAACAGCGCCCCGGTGGCCGCCTGCGCCATGGGGGCAATCGCCGTGCCGAGGCAGATGACGATGGCCGCGGCTAGGGATGATCTTGTACGCATAGGACCTCCTCGAATATGTCGGGCCGTGGATCGAATGAACCTGGATGGTGAAAAGAGTGGCCGCCCGACAGCGCCCTGGTGCATACGATCTAGGGTCGCTTCGTGGCCAAAGCTGGGCGGTTGCTTCACAAGCCCGTGTCAGGTGCGTCAACACCCGTGAGGCTCAACGCGTGCCCTGCCCCAATGCTGCTGCGGCGGGGACACAATCTGCATTAGGCTCCATCGTGTGAACGACAGGTCATCATCCCTCTCCCGCTGGCTTGCCGCCAGCGCCGTCTATACCCGGCCCCGGGTCATCGCGGTGCTGCTGCTCGGCTTTTCCAGCGGCCTGCCGCTGGCGCTGACCGGCGCCACCCTGCAGGCCTGGATGACCGACAGCGGCGTCGACCTGACGCTGATCGGCATCTTCGCCCTGGTCGGCCTGCCCTACAGCATCAAGTTCGTCTGGGCCCCGCTGGTCGACCGGGTACGGCTGCCCCTGCTTGCCCGGCGGCTGGGCCACCGCCGCGCCTGGCTGCTTTCGATCCAGGCGCTGATGGCGCTTGCCGTGATCGGCCTGGGCTTCACGGACCCGGCCAGCGCCCCGGCTGTAACCGCCATTCTTGCCGTAGCGGTCGCCTTCCTTTCGGCGACCCAGGACATCGTCATCGACGCCTTCCGCATCGAAAGCCTGGAAGAGGACCAGCAGGGCGCGGGTGCCGCGGTCTATATCGGCGGCTACCGCATCGCCATGCTCGCCTCGGGCGCAGGCGCCCTGATCCTGGCCCAGGTCTATGGCTGGCAGGCAAGCTACATCGCCATGGCCGCTCTGGTCGGCGTGGGCATGGCGACGGTGCTCGCCTCGCGCGAACCCGACGCGGCGGACCGCGAAGCCGAAGAGGCGCTGCGCCGCGGTCAGGTGGAGCGGGTCCTGGGCCAGGGCGCGGGCGGCGCCCTGCGCGATGCCGCAAGCTGGCTCTACACCGCTGTCGTCGCTCCCTTCCTGGAGTTCCTGACGCGCCCCGGCGCCATCGCCGTGCTGCTCTTCGTCCTGCTCTACAAGTTCGGCGATGCGCTGGCCGGCTCGATGACCACGCCCTTTATCCTGACCATCGGCTTCACCAAGATCGAACTTGCCGAGATCGCCAAGGTCTATGGCTTCGGCGCGACCATCCTGGGCGTCATCCTGGGCGGCTGGACGATCCGCGCCATCGGCATCATGAAAAGCCTGTGGATCTTCGGCATCCTGCAGGCCGGATCGAACCTGATGTTCGCGGTGCAGGCCTGGTACGGCCACGACCCGCTGGTGCTGACCGCCACGGTGGCGATCGAGAACCTGGCAGGCGGCATGGGCACGGCAGCCTTCGTCGCCTACCTCTCGGCCCTGTGCAACGTCGCCTATACGGCGACGCAATACGCCCTGCTCTCCTCGTTCATGTCGGTCGGGCGCACCTTCCTCTCCTCGCCCTCGGGCTGGCTGGTGGAGAACGTCGACTGGGCGGCAGGCTGGCTGTGGCTGACCGGCAGCGTCGCACCCCAGGATGTCGCCCTTCAGGTCAACTGGATCGGCTTCTTCGTGCTCACCACGCTTGCCGCCGTGCCTGGCCTTTTCATGCTCGCCTGGCTGATGCGCCGCGGCATCGTGCCCTCGCGCCGGCAGGAAGCGGCTGCCGACGCCTTCACCTGAGCGGGGCTTTAACGGTGCGCCATCCTGCCGCATCCTGCGCCTCAAGGAACCGGAGGCGGCCATGGCCAGCAACGCACTCATCTCGATCATCTGCGCCGACCGCAAGGCGCTGATTGCCGACATCGCAGGTCATCTTTTCGACCTGCACCTGGACCTGGGCGACACCACCTTCGCGGTGCTGGGCGAGATGGCGGAGTTCACCTGCCTGGCGGCAATCCCCTCCGGCGTGACGCTGAAGCAGATCGAGAAGGACCTGCACGACATTCCCGATCTGGAGAATGCGCGCATCACGGTTGCCTCCTTCGACATGCGCGCCGTCCACGACAGGAGCGGCCACATCACCCACCGCATCGAGGTCGCCGGGCCCGACCGCCCAGGCGTGCTGGCGCGCCTGTCGGAAATGTTCGGCCAGTTCGGCGCCAACATCGTGCGCCTCAACAGCGAACGCGTGCCCGCCAAGGGACATGATCGTTATGTCACGCGCTTTGCCGTCAACATCCCGCCGCGCCGGGCCGCCGCCTGCCTTGCCGCCGTCGCCAACACGGCCGGCGAGCTGCGCATGACCTTTCGCTTCGAGGAAAGCGAAGACTGACGGAAGTGGCTCAGGCGAGACCTTCGAGCACGGCGATCTCGGCAGCAGCGGCGCGCCGGTAGCGATCCGAACCGGCGGCATCGACGCCCTCGAGCTGGTGGGTGCGGAAAACGCAGTAGGCTGCAAAGCGCCAGGAGAAAAACGGCAGCATCGCATCGAGCCGTGCAAGGGTCGCGGCATCGCCATAGGCATCGCGGAAGCGGGTGATCTCTGCATCGCGCCATGGTTCACGGTCGTAGAGAATCTGGAAGGCGGGCGAGAGAAAGCTGAAGAGATCCTCGGCGCCGTCGCCCATGCCAGGACACTGCCAGTCGATGCAACGGACGCCCTGGGGCCCGGCGATCATGTTGCCCGCGCTGAAATCGGCGTGGATCAGCACACGCTGCGCCAGCGGCGGCACCGCGATCGGTGCGGGACGCAGCGCCAGAAGCCGCTGCCACACAGGATCGCTCTCGGGCGGGCGCGGCAGGCGGTCCGCATCGGCCAGAACCTCCTCGGGCGTTACCGGCATGACGCGGAAGCCCTGCGCCGGCGTGCCGTGAATGCCCGCCAGCAGCGCCGCCGCCTCGGCCATGTCGCCCTGCCACATGGAACCGGGCACGAAACGGTAGACCAGCACCGGCCCGTGCCCCTCGGCAGCAGGCCAGAAACCCACAGGTTCGGGCGCAACGCCGCGCCCGGCAAGAACCTCCAGGGCGCGGGCCTCTGCCTCCGGCATGATGGGGAACAGGGTGGAGGCGACCCGGGTGCCGCCGAAGTGCTTGAGCACAAGATCGTCGTCGCCGGCGACCATGCGAAAGACATCGTTCCAGTATCCGCCCGTCAGAGCGCTGCAGACGGCGGCATCACCGTCGGCAATCAGATGGTGGCGGATGAGAAACGCCAGAGGATCGAAGGTCATCACTGTTCCATGGCACACGCGGCGCCGCTTGTTCATATCAGACTTCAGGCCAACCGGGTGATCGCAGTCACTTCATGGAAAGCCATACAGGCCTATATTGGATTGCGCTCTCCATGAGTGTCCTCCCTGTTGATTGCGACTGGGGCCGGTTCGCCGGCCCCTTTCTTTTGGGCAAGGCCCCGGCCAGACTGCACGCCCCTGAGGAGGATACCGATGGCCCGGCTTTTTCACCCCGTGATGTACGATCCCGAAACACCCCTGCAAAGCCACTGGGAGGCTTCGGGCGGCGTCATGGTTTCGGGCTGCGACCCCGTCGCGGGTGATCTCGATTGCGATGTCGCCATCATCGGCGGCGGCTTCACGGGCCTTTCGGCAGCACTCCATCTGGTGCGCGACGGCGGACTTTCGGTGCGCGTTCTGGAAGCGGTCGCGCCGGGCTGGGGCGCCTCGGGACGCAACGGCGGCCATTGCTGCTTTGGCGGCGCGGGGCTCGATGCACCCACCATCGCCGAGGAATTCGGCGAGGATGTTGCGCGCCACAACATCGCCACCCAGCGCGAGGCGATCGACCTGGTGCGCGATCTGGCCACCGCCAATGACCTCGACATCGACATGCAGGGCAATGGCGCGCTTTGTGTCGCCCACACGCCCAAGGCGCGCGCCGGGCTCGATGACACCGCGGCGATGTGGAAACGCCTGGGCGGTTTCGACTGCGAGCTGCTCTCGCGCGAGGGGTTTTACGAGCGCGGCTTCACCGCTCCCCACGTCCACGGCGGCATGGTGTTTCCCTACGGCTTCGGCCTGCATCCCCTGAAGTACGCGCGCGAACTGGCGCGCCTGGCCCAGCGCCACGGCGCGGTGATCCACGGCAACTCCATGGTGACCGGCTGGCAGCGCGAGAACAGCCGCCACCGCCTGATCACCGCGGGCGGCAGCGTGCGTGCCGCCAAGGTGCTGATTGCGACCAACGGCTTCACCCGCGACGAGCTCCACCCCGCCGTCGACGGCGCCCTGCTGCCCGCGATTTCCGAAATCGTGGCGACACGCCCGCTGACGCCCGACGAGCTGGAGGCCCATCGCTGGCGGGCCCAGGCGCCGCTCTACGACACGCGGCCCATGTTCGCCTATTTCCGTGTGCTGCCCGACAACCGGCTGCACATGGGCGGGGCGGGCGGCATGACCGGCACGCCGGCCTCCAAGGAGCGCTGGAAGAGCTTCCACGAAAAGCGCATCGCCACGATGTTCCCCGAGTGGCGCAACGTGGAGATCGAATACTGCTGGCGCGGGCTGCTCTGCCAGAGCGCGGACCGGCTGACCCATGTCGGCGCGGTCGCCGATGACCCCGGCGTCTATTACAGCCTGGCCTATCACGGCAACGGCGTCGCCATGGCGACCTGGTCGGGCCGGGCCGTGGCCGGTCTGATCAGCGGCAGGGGCAATGCCAACCTGCCCGCCACCATGACGCGGCCCCTGCCCCGCTTCCCGATCCCGGCCCTGCGCAAGATGCGGATCTACAGGCGCTACGGCTGGCGTTTCATCCAGAACCAGCTCGGCATGTGAGGGCCTTGCCCCGGCTGGCCGTCGATGCCGCGACACGATACAACCCCAGCGCAATTGCACGGGCATCCCGCCCGAACCAGACCCGGATGCAAGCCTTGGCCCTGCTGACGCGATCGCTCACCCTTCTCTGTGCCCTGCTGCTGGCCGGCTGCACGAATACAGCCTCGCCCGATCGGTTCCTCACCAAGTATGCCGATCCCGATCCCAGCCTGGAGGCAGTGCTGATCTGTCATGGCTACGGCTGCAAGCGCCAGGACACGGTCGATCTTCGCCTGGCCTGGCCAAGGCTGACCGCCGCCATGGCCGAACCGGCGCCGGATGCGGCGACGGAACGGGCCAACATCGCCGTGACCATCGCGGCCTTCGAAGCGGAAGTCGGCGCGCGCCTGGGCACCGACGAGGATGTCGGCGGCACCTTCGTGGGCTTCGCCATGCCCGGCCAGCTCGACTGCATCGACGAGACGAGCAACACCACCACCGTGCTGGAACTGCTGGACGGCGCCGGCCTGCTGGTGTGGCACCAGGTGCGCGGTCCGATGTCGCGCTTCTTCGTCTATAACGGCTGGCCCCACACCACCGCGGTCATCGTGGAGACCGCAACGGGTGAGGCCTATGCGGTCGATTCCTGGTTTCATGACAATGGTGAACCTGCCGAGGTGGTGCCGCTGGAGCAGTGGGTAGCCGGCTGGGGACCCGAGGAGACGGATTCCGTCGTCGCCGCCGTTGAGGCCGAAGAGGCCTCCATCGAACCCGAAGTGCCGGCGGCGCCGGAACCGGAGATTGCCGTTGCCGGGCCCATGCCTGCGGAAGAGGTCGCAGAGGAAGACGCCGTGCCGACGGTCAGGGAGACCATCACGCTCTCCATGACGCCGGTGGTGTCGGAAGGAGACAGGATGGAACAGGAACCATGAGCAGGCGCATCATCTACAGCCTGGGCGAAGGCGACGACCGCGACGGTTACATCTTCGAGGTCGAGGACCTGCAATACGGCATGGTCGTGGGCAACCTGATGCGCGAGGGCGTCGATCTGGACGATGCGCTGGAGCGGGCGCTGGCCATGCTCGCGGCCGTCGTGCGCATGAACGAGGAGGACATCGACGAGGATGTCCTTTCGGCCCAGTCCGTGGCGGTCGCCACCGTCTGGTTCCTCTTCAACGAAGCCGCCGACGAGGAAGACCGGGTCGAGGGCGATGTCGTGCTGGTCGAGAAGGACGGCGACATCTACGTCGCCGAACTCATCGACCCGGGCACCATCGGCAACGCCTGAATGCCGAAAACACCCCTTAATTCAACGTCTTGACGTATCAGTCGTCGAGGAACTGCAGGTACTGCCGTTCGAAATCGAACTGCAGCAGGTCCTTGTAGCCATCCATCAGGCGACGCGTGACCGGGCCGGGAATGCCGGGTGCCAGCGGCGGGCGGCCGTCCATGCTGGAGACCGGGCAGATGCACAGGCTTGTGGAGGAGAGGAAGATCTCATCGGCGGTGTAGCCGTCGAAGAGATCGAGATCGGCCTCGTGCGCGGGGATGCCGAGCTTCTCTGCGATCTCGAAGACGGTGGCGCGGCTCACGCCCTCCAGCACCATGGCGCCGCGCGGCGTATAGAGCTCGCCATCGCGTACCAGCCACAGGTTCTGCCCCGTGCCCTCGTTGAGATGGCCCGAGGAGTCCAGCAGGCTGGCCCAGGCCTTCGGGTTCTGCGCCTTCACATGCATGTCGGCCAGGGTGACGTTGATGTAGTTGGTCATCTTGGCGCGCGGGCTCTGGGCCTCCGGCGCGGTGCGGCGGATGGGCGCGGTCATCAGTTCGATGCCGTCGCGGAAGAGGCTGGCGCGCGAGCGCAGGGGCAGCGGCTGCACCGTGACGATCACCGTAGGCCCTTCGCGCAGGTTCGGCTCGTCGCCGATCCAGTCGGCGCCGCGCGAGACATTCTGATAGACCCAGAAATCCTCGCCCTTGCCCAGCAGGGGCAGGTTGCGGCGCACGACTTCCTCCGTGATCTCGGCAATCTGCTGGGGCGTTTCCTCGATCTCGATGCGCAGGTAGCGCATGGAGCGGAACAGGCGGTCGACGTGTTCCTTCAGCTTGAAGATCTTGCCTTCAATCGTGCGCTCGGTATCGAAACAGCCGTCGCCCCAGCGGAAGCCCCGGTCCCGGTAGGGAATCAGGACATGGCTCTCGGGCACATAGTCACCGTTGAAGTAGGCAATCCGTTCGTTGGGTCGTGCCGAGGTCATGGTTTGCTCCCGCGCAAATAGGCAACGCAGCATGGCGCGGGCAGCGGCGGCGTCAAGCCTGTGCGGCCCATTCCCGGAAGGCCCTACTCGCGGAAGGCACGGTCCATGCTGTCGGTCAGCGGCGAGAGGATGTAACCCAGAGCGGAACGCTCGCCCGTCTCGATCATCACCTCGGCCGGCATGCCCGGCACCAGTTCGGCGGTATCTTCCAGAAGACTGAGCTGTTCCTCCGGGATGATGACGCGGGCCTCGTAATAGGCCTCTCCGCTCTGGCGGTCGGTCAGGCGGTCTCCGGAAATGGTGATGACCTCGCCCAGCAACACCGGCGTCGAGCGGCGGCTGAGACCGGTGAGCCGTACCTGGGCCGATTGCCCGACGCTGACCCGGTCGCGGTCGTCCGGCGTGACGCGGGCCACGATCACCAGGTTGTCGTTGAGCGGCACGATGTTGAGGATGTCGTCGCCGGACTTGATGACACCGCCCACCGTATAGGCCGCAAGACCCAGCACCTGGCCGCTGACCGGCGCGACGATGTCGATGCGGCGGCGTTCGTCGGCGGCCGCTGTGCGGCGCTCCTGCAGATCGAAGACCTGGGACTGCACGGTGCGCAGTTCGTTCACGACCTCCTCGCGGAAGGCCTTGTCGAGCTGCAGGATCTGCAGTTCGGTCTCGCCGATCTGGCTGCGCGCACTGGCGATGGAGGCGAGATTCTCGCCGCGTTCGCCGCGCAGCCGTTCGGCATCGCGCTGCAGGGCCAGGATGCGCTGCTGCGAGGCATATCCTTCCTCGAAGAGCTGCTGGAGGCCTTCAAGCTCCTTGTCGATCAGGGCAGTCTGGGCGGCGCGCGCGTTCTGCTGCACCTCCAGCCCTTCGATCTGCTGCTTCAGCTGCTCGATACGCTCGTTGAGGATATTGATCTGGCCTTCCATGCTGTCGCGCCGGGCACGGAACAGCAGGTCCTGGCCGGCGACCACCGTGGCGACCTCCTGGTCGTCCATGCGGTCGATCAGCTCATCGGGGAAGTCGATCAGGTCGGCGCCGTCCCGTTCGGCGATCAGGCGCGCCTCGGTCGCCTTGGCCAGGACCAGCTGGCTGTCGAGGATGGAGAGCGAAGCGTCCGAACGGGTTGGATCAAGCCGCAGCAGGACATCGCCTTCCTTCACGAAATCGCCCTCTCGCACCAGGATTTCGGCAACGATGCCGCCTTCCAGGTGCTGGATGGTACGCCAGTTCGTATCGACCGCGATGACCCCGGGAGCGAGCGCCGCGCTGGTGAGATGGGCGAGCGAAGCCCAGACGCCGAAGACGCCGAAGGTGAGGAAGATGACGCCGACGCCGACGTAGATCCACCAATCGACGTTGGTGCTGGCCTTGTGTTCCTCGTCCGAGGTCGGGCCGGCAAGAAGCTTGAGACTCATGATCCGGCCTCGATGCGTGCCTGGGGCGGCGTTCCGCCGCCGCCACGGCGCTCCACGACCTTCTGGAGCACCTCGTCCTTGTCGCCGAAGAGTTCGATCTGGCCGTCGCGCAGCATGATCAGCTTGTCGACGGCAGCAATCGCGCTGGGCCGGTGGGCCATGACGATGACCGTCTTGCCCAGCTCCTTGAGCGTCTTGATCGCCTCGCCCAGGGCCTTGTCACCCTCTGCGTCGAGGTTCGAATTGGGCTCGTCGAGCACCACCAGCGAGGGCAGCCCATAGACCGCGCGGGCGAGCGCAATGCGCTGGCGCTGGCCGCCCGAAAGGCGCCGTCCGCTTTCGCCGATCATGGTGTCGTAGCCGTTGGGCAGGCGCAGGACCATGTCGTGGATGCCGGCAAGGCGCGCCGCAGCGACGATATCAGCGGGATCGGGCTCGTCGCCGAAACGAGAGATGTTCTCGCTGACCGTACCGGCAAAGAGTTCGACATCCTGGGGCAGGTAGCCGATGAAGCGGCCCAGTTCCTCCATGTCCCAGTTGTTGAGATCGGCACCGTCGAGACGCAGGTTGCCGCCGTAGGGCTTCCAGATGCCGACCAGCAGGCGCGCCAGGGTCGACTTGCCCGCCCCCGTGGGGCCGATGACGCCGACGGCCTCGCCCGCCTCGATGTCGAAGCTGATGCCCTTGATGACCGCGACCTGGGCGCCCGGCGGCACGCCGACCAGCCGCTCGGCGTTGACCTTGCCTTCCGGATCGGGCAGGCGCATGTGCTCCCCCTCCTGGGGAAGTCCGGTGAGCAGCTCCTGCAGGCGCCCGTAGGCCTGACGGGCGGTGACGATGCCGCGCCAGCTTCCGATCGCCTGCTCCACGGGGGAAAGCGCGCGCGCCATGATGATGGAGGACGCCATCATGACACCGGGCGTGATGATCTGTTCGATCGCCAGCAGCGCGCCGGTGCCCAGCATCAGCACCTGCAGGATCATGCGGAACGCCTTGGAGGCCGAGGTGATGGTGCCGCCGCGATCGCTCGCCTCGGCCTGCAGGGCGAGCGCCTTGTCGTGGCGCTGGCGCCAGCGATGCTGCAGCGCGGGCAGCATACCCATCGCCTGGATGACCTCGGCGTTGCGCAGGCTGCTCTGGGCAAAGACATTGGCTTCGTTGGCATGCCGCATCGCCTCATCCAGACGCGGCCTTGTCCGCAGCTCGTTGGCGACGGCGAAGCCAAACAGCACCACCGCACCGAACAGCGCGATGACGCCAAGCAGCGGATGGAAGATGAAGATCAGAATGAGGAAGACAGGTGCCCAAGGGGCATCGAACAGGGCGAAGGGAGCCGAGCTGGTCAGAAAAGTACGCAGGGCGTCGAGATCGCGCAGGGCCATGCCGCGATCGACTTCGGCAGCACCCAGGCTGCGCAGGAAGGTCGCCGAAAAGACCCGTGCCGACATACGCTGGTCGAGCTTGGCACCCACGCGCACCAGGACCCTGCTGCGGACCATCTCCAGCAGGCCCATGATGACCAGCATCATGACAGCAATCAGGGTCAGGGCGACCAGGGTGGACTCATTGCGGCTGGCCAGCACCCGATCAAAGAGCTGCATCATGTAGAGCGGAGCGGTCAGCATCATCAGGTTGATGAAGAAGCTGAAGCTGCCGATGGTCATGAACGTGCGCCGCAGATCGACGATCGCAAGTTCAAGCTCGGTACGAACCTTCTTCATCCTGGTACAACCCGATTCACAAGCCGTTGGGGCGCCGCTTGGCGGCACTTACCTGTTCCCCCTCTATCGTAGCGGCATCGCAGGCGTCTGGCGACGATGGGTTACCGGAAGAACGGACGCCGGGCAACGGCTGCCCGGCGTCCAGATTTCATCCCGGTCACACGACCGGCGATCAGAGCAGGTCGGATTCCGGACCGAAGATGAAGTCGTCGTTGCCCAGAGCACCCGGCCCGACACCGATGACCTCGATGAGATCGCCCCCGCCCAGATCGATCAGGGCATCGGAGCCGCTGTAGCTGATCGACAGGTCGGCGATCGTATCGACACCGGCAACATCGATCTGGATGTGGTCGATACCCAGTTCGAAGTCCGTGATGGTGTCGTGATCGTCACCCTCGGCGAAGAAGAAGATGTCGGCATCACCGCCACCGGTCAGCAGGTCGTCGCCATCGCGGCCCTTGAGGATATCCGCACCGTCACCGGCATCCATGGTGTCGTTGCCCAGGCCGCCGTCCAACTCGTCCACGCCGGTGTCACCGAACATGAAGTCGTCGCCGTCCTCGCCAAGCAGGACATCGTTGCCGTCGCCGCCGAGCAGGCTGTCGGCGCCACCGCCGCCGCGCAGCACGTCATCGTCGCTGCCGCCGTCTATGGTGTCGTCGCCGAGCTCGCCATCGAGATCGTCAGCACCGCTGCCGCCCTCGATGTAGTCGTTGCCTTCGCCGCCCAGGACAACGTCGTCGTCCTCCTCGCCGAACAGGAAGTCGTCGCCGGCATTGCCCTGGAGCTGATCGATGCCCTGGCCGCCCAGGATGCTGTCGACACCGTCGCCGCCCAGGAGGACGTCGTCGCCGTTCTCGCCGTAGAGGAGATCGTCGCCCTCGTTGCCCTGAATGTCGTCGTTGCCTTCCTGGCCGTAGATCTCGTCGATGCCGCTGCCGCCGATGACCGTGTCGTTGCCATCCTCGGCAAAGATCAGGTCGTTGCCGGCGCCGCCATCGATGTTGTCGTTGCCGGTGCCGCCGTAGATCTCGTCGTTGCCGCCGCCGGCCAGCAGAAGATCGTTGCCGGCATCGCCGAAGAGCAGGTCGTTGCCTTCGCCGGCATTGATGCCGTCGTCGCCGTTGCCGCCTTCGAGGTAGTCGTTGCCACCTTCGCCGATCAGCAGGTCGTTGCCTTCGCCGCCGAAGAGCGAGTCCTCGCCTTCGCCGCCGTTCATGCCGTCGTCGCCGTCGCCGCCTTCCATGTAGTCGTTGCCGGCGTCGCCCTGCATGTAGTCGTTACCGGCATCGCCGAACATCTGGTCGGCATCGGCCCCGCCGATCAGGGCGTCATGGCCCTCACCGCCGTAGAGTTCATCGGTGCCGGCACCGCCATTGAGGATGTCGTCGCCGTCACCGCCCTCAAGCAGGTCGATGCCGTCGTTGCCCGACATGTTGTCACCGCCCAGGCCGCCGACCAGATAGTCGTCGCCGGCACCGCCGATGATGTTGTCGAAACCGTCGTTGCCCTCGATGTAGTCGTTGCCGATGCCGCCATCGACCGTGTCGTCGCCGGCGCCGCCGTACAGGAAGTCGACACCGTCGTTACCCTGGATGGAGTCACTGCCCTCGCCGCCGTAGACGAAGTCGGTGCCGTCGCCGCCGATCAGCAGATCGTCGCCGCTGCCGCCATCGATCTCGTCGTTGCCTTCGCCGCCGTCGACCGTATCGTTGCCGTCCTCGCCGCGCAGGAAGTCTGCACCGGTGCCGCCGATGATGTTGTCGTTGCCGCTGCCGCCGTAGACATCGTCGTTGCCGTCGCCGGCATCGATGCTGTCGTTGCCTTCGCCGCCGAGCACGACATCCGCGCCGACGCCGGCAATCAGGGTGTCGTCACCCGTGCCGCCGTCAAGGCTGTCGGCACCGTCGCTGTCGGTGATGATGTCGTCGCCGGCGCCGCCCATCAGGACATCCGAACCGGCATTACCCTGGATGGTGTCGTCACCATCGCCGCCATCGGCCGAGTCATCGCCGTCGCCGGCAATCAGGATGTCGTTGCCGTTTCCGCCTTCAAGTGTGTCGGCATGGTTGCCGCCGTCGAGGTAATCATCGCCGTCACCGCCGATCAGGTGATCGAAGCGGTTGTTGCCCATCAGCGTGTCGTTGCCGGTGCCGCCGTCGAGATAGTCGTCGCCGGCCTCACCCGTCAGGACGTCGTTGCCCTCGTTGCCGAAGAGGCTGTCGGAGTCGTCCTGACCGTTCAGCGTATCGTCGCCGGCGCCACCCGCGAGCGTATCGAAGCCGGTACCGCCCATGATGGTGTCGTTACCGCCGTCACCCATGAGGTTGTCGTCGCCGATACCGCCGTCGATCTGGTCACTGCCCTCGCCACCCGAGATCGTGTCCGAACCGGCTTCGCCAAGCAGGGTATCGTCGCCATCCTCGCCCTGGAGATTGTCGTCATCCAGGCCGCCGCGCAGCGTATCGTTGCCGAGGCCGCCGTAGATCGTGTCGGCGCCGCTGCCGCCATCGACCGTGTCGACGCCATCGCCGCCATTGATCGTGTCGTCGTCTGCACCACCGTCAATCACATCCGCGCCTTCACCACCGAGGATGAAGTCGGCTCCGTCATCGCCGAACAGCAGATCGTTGCCCGCCTCGCCGACAAGCTGGTCGGCATCCGCACCGCCGCGAAGCGTGTCATCACCGTCGCCGCCGTTGATGGCATCGTTGCCGTCACCGCCGTCGGCAGTGTCGTTGCCCGCGCCGCCGTTGATCTGGTCCGCACCCGCGTTGCCGAAGAGAACGTCATCGCCATCCTCGCCGGCCAGGCCATCGTCGCCCTCGCCGCCGGACATGGTGTCGTTGCCCGAGAAGCCCGCGAGGAAATCGTTGCCCTCGCCGCCGTCCATGACGTCGTTGCCCGTGCCGCCGGCCATGTTGTCGTTGCCGGCATCGCCGAACAGGATGTCGTTGCCGCCCTCACCGAGGATGAAGTCGTTACCCTCGCCGCCGTGCAGCTCGTCATTGCCTTCCTTGCCGAAGACATTGTCGACGCCTTCCTCACCGAAGATGGTGTCGTCACCGTCGGCGCCATCGAGGTCGTCGTTGCCGGTGCCGCCGAACAGCACATCGTTGCCGGAGCGGCCGGTGAGGAAGTCGTTGCCGTCGCCGCCGTGCAGTTCGTCGTCGCCGTCGCCGCCGTCGAGCTGATCGTTGTCCTCGTCGCCGAAGAGGATGTCATCGCCCACGTCGCCGACCAGATAGTCGGCACCCGTACCGCCGTGCAGCTCGTCGTTGCCGCTGCCGCCCAGCAGATTGTCGCTGTCATCGCCGCCGAAGAGCTGATCGTTGCCCTCGCCGCCGAACAGGTCGTCGCTGCCAGCCTGGCCATAGAGGATATCGTCGCCGGCACCACCCTCGACACGGTCGCCGAAGCCACCGGCATCCAGGATGTCGTCGCCGTCATCGCCCATCAGGAAGTCGAACTCGTCGCCCGTGGTGATGATGTCGTCACCGTCGCCGCCCGAAACGAAGTTCGAGCCAAGCAGGTCGGTCACGAGGTCGTCGCCCGCGCCACCCAGGATCTGCTCGCCGCCGGCGCCGCCGTCGATGGTGTCGTTGCCGGCACCGCCGTCGATGTAGTCGGCATCCTCGCCGCCGTCGATGACATCGTCACCGGCACCGCCGTTGATCTGATCCTGGCCCGCGCCGCCGAAGATGGTGTCGTTGCCATCCTCGCCCAGCAACAGATCCTGACCGGCGCCGCCGTCCATGTAATCGTTGCCGGCGTGGCCGTTCATGGCGTCGTCGCCGTCCTCGCCCTCGAGCACGTCGTCGCCATCGCCGCCAAGCAGCAGATCGTTGCCGGCTCCACCCATCAGGTGGTCGTTGCCCGCGCCGCCCGACAGCTGGTCGGTGCCGTCGCCGCCCATCAGGGTGTCGTCGCCGTCCTCGCCCAGCAGCAGGTCGTTGCCGTTGCCGTCGCCGCCGATCAGGACGTCGTTGCCCGCGCCGCCGTTGAGGCCGTCGCCGCCAAAGCCGCCGTCCAGGGTGTCGTCGCCGTCGCCACCAAGGAGGTTGTCGTTACCCTCATCGCCGAAGAGAAGGTCATCACCGGCATCGCCGAAGATGTTGTCCTTGTTGCCGCGCCCGAAGATGGTGTCGTTGCCCTCACCCGCATGGAAGTCGGTGCCGATCACAAACCCGGCTTCGTCGGCTTCCTGCGCGCTGGAGGGCATGAACACCACGTCGTCGCTCTCGAGCGCGTC
>CALLQH010000016.1 GCA_938014945.1 uncultured bacterium
ACGATGGGGATGTTGAAACAGTCGCAGAAGCGCACGAAACGCGCGGCCTTCTTGGAGGCGTCGATATCCAGGCAGCCGGCCAGCACCATGGGCTGGTTGGCGACGATCCCCACGGTGTGGCCCTCCATGCGGGCAAAACCGATGACGATGTTGCCGGCATAGGCGGGCTGCAGCTCGAAGAAGTGGCCCTCGTCGACCACCTTCTCGATCAGTTCCTTGATGTCGTAGGGCTTGTTCGGATTGTCCGGGATCAGGTTGTCGAGCGACGGCTCGATGCGGCCCGCCGGGTCCTCCGTCTCCAGAACCGGGGCCTTTTCGCGGTTCGAGGCCGGCAGGAAGTCGATGAAACGGCGCAGTTCGGCGATCGCCTCGACATCGTTCTCGAAGGCGAGATCGGCCACGCCGGACTTCGACGTGTGGGTGATCGCGCCGCCCAGCTGCTCGTGGGTCACCACCTCGTGGGTCACGGTCTTCACCACGTCCGGGCCGGTGACGAACATGTAGGAGCTGTCCTTCACCATGAAGATGAAGTCGGTCATGGCCGGGGAATAGACCGCGCCGCCCGCGCAGGGGCCCATGACCATGGAAATCTGGGGCACCACGCCCGAAGCCAGCACATTGCGCTGGAAGACCTCGGCATAACCCGCGAGCGAGGCGACACCCTCCTGGATGCGCGCGCCGCCGGAATCGTTGATGCCGATGACCGGGGCGCCGACCTGCATGGCGCGCTCCATGATCTTGCAGATCTTCTCGGCGTGCGGCTCCGACAGCGAACCGCCGAAAACCGTGAAATCCTGGCTGAAAACGAAGATCAGGCGGCCGTTGACCGTGCCCCAGCCCGTGACGACGCCGTCGCCGGGGACCTTCTGGTCGGCCATGCCGAAGTCGTTGCAGCGGTGTTCGACGAACATGTCCCACTCCTCGAACGATCCCTCGTCGAGCAGCAGGTCGATGCGCTCCCGCGCGGTGAGCTTGCCCTTGGCGTGCTGGGCCGCGATGCGCTTTTCGCCGCCGCCCATGCTGGCCTGGGCCCGCCGTTGCTCAAGCTCGCCGATGACGTCCTTCATGGGCGTCCTACCCCCGTCCAGTCTTGCCGAGGGGCCGTTCTAGTGCGGATCAGGCCCCGAGGGAAGCGCAAGACGCACCGCGAAACCGGCCCCAATGGCCCGTTTCGCGCCACCTGTGGGGCAAATCGCGCGACACGGGCGGATTCATGGCTGGCGCATCAGGCAAAGCAGCCGTTCGGCCGCCGCGATCTCGCCGGCAAGCGTGTCGAGGCGGGCGCGGGCCTGCTCGTCCTCACCCCAGACCTCCAGGCCGTAGAGCTCGTCGGTCTGGCCGGCTTCGAAGGCGGCCCGGGCGTCCAACTCCCCTTCGAGCACGGCAAGCCCAAGGAGCAGCGAAGCGGTCGAAACGGTGACGGTGTGCACCGCAACCAGCTCCAGGGCGTCCAGGCCCTCCAGACGGCGCTGGAGGGCGGCAAGCGCCTGGGGCGGCTGCTCGATCTGCATCAGGTCCTGGGTCACCAGCAGGGCGGCATCAAGCCGCAGGGCGGCCCAGTCCAGCACCGGCTGCCACTGGCGGCTCTGGCGCTCCACCAGGTTGCTGGGCGCGGTGGCGCGGTAGCAGAGCAGGTCGGCGGAGGCAAAGGCCATCAGATCGGCCTCCACGGCCGCCCTGTTGGGCGGTATCCGGTCGATGGCCGTCGCCACCATGCGCATCAGCGGCATGGAGGCCGGATCGATGGTCTCGCCCTGGGCCTGCCATTCCTCGGCAATGGCCTGCGCCAGCGCCGACGTCGGGGCGATCAGCAGGGCGCGCGCGGGCGTGCGCACGGGCCGTCCGTCGAGCAGCACGCCGTGGCCGCCTTCGGCCGGCGCGCTGGAGGCCTCCTTGTAGAAACGTTTCATGGGGTTCGTCCCAGGCCGTTGTCGATCAGGGCCGCCAGGGCAGCGACATCGCCCGCCACGGCCCCTGCGCCCGCCGCCATCAGGGCTTCGGGCGGGTGATAACCCCAGGCGACGCCCAGTGCGCCCACGCGGGCATTGCAGGCCATCTCCATGTCGAAGCTGGTATCGCCGATCACCAGGGTCCGCTCGGGCTGCGCCCCCGTCTCGGCCATGGCCTGCAGCACCATGCCGGGCGCGGGCTTGCCAGGGGCGTTGTCGGGCGTCTGCAGGGTCACGAAGTGGCGATCGAGGCCGTGCATGGCCAGCGTATTGCGCAGGCCGCGCAGGGACTTGCCGGTAGCAACGCCCAGAACCACGCCGCTTGCGGCCAGATCCTCCACCAGGACGGCCATGCCATCGGAGAGCGGTTCG
>CALLQH010000017.1 GCA_938014945.1 uncultured bacterium
GAAGGGCTGGCTGGTGAGCGCGTCCGTGGCGGCGATTTCCTGGGACAGCAGATCGGGCGACATGGCGCCGCAGGCCAGGACCCCGAAACCACCGGCGTTGGAGATGGCAGCGACCAGATTGCGCTCGCTGACCCAGGTCATCGCGCCACCCATGATGGCGTGTTCTACGCCGAGCAAGGCACGGCCGCGCGACCACAACCGCTGAAGACTGGCTTCTCCGGGCCTGTCTGCCATCGACCTATTCGGCCGCGTCCAGCCCGTAGGCCGTATGGAGCGCGCGCAGGGCAAGCTCCAGGTAATCCTCCGAGATCAGCACGCTGATCTTGATCTCCGAGGTGGAGATGAGCTGGATGTTGATGCCCTTTTCGGACAGCGCCCGGAACATGGTGGTGGCGACACCGGCGTGGCTGCGCATGCCGACGCCGATGACCGAGACCTTCACGACCCGCGAATCCGGCTCGATGCCCGCCGCACCCAGGGTGCCGTTGTTGTCCTCCAGCACCTTCAGCGCGCGGGTCAGATCGCCCTTGGCCACCGTGAAGGTGAGATCAGTACGCTCGCCGTCCTCGGAGATGTTCTGGACGATCATGTCGACGTTGATGTCGTTCTCCGAGAGCGGGCCGAACAGCGATGCGGCCACGCCCGGACGGTCGGGCAGGCCGACCATGGTGATCTTTGCATCGTCCCGGGAATAGGCGATGCCGCTGACAACCTGCTGTTCCACGATTTCGTCCTCGTCGACGACCAGGGTTCCGGGGGCACCTGTGAAGGTGGAGAGCACCTGCAGGCGTACCCGGTGGTTCATGGCGGTTGCCACGGACCGGGTGTGCAGGACCTTGGCCCCCTGGGAGGCCATCTCCAGCATTTCTTCGTAGGTGATCTTATCGAGCTTGCGCGCCTTGGCAACGATACGCGGATCGCAGGTGTAGACGCCATCGACATCGGTATAGATGTCGCAGCGCTCCGCACGCAGCGCAGCGGCCAGGACGACGGCCGACAGATCGGAACCGCCGCGGCCCAGGGTGGTGACCCGGCCGCCGGGCGTGACGCCCTGGAAACCGGTGACCACAGGCACCGTGCTGGCATCGAGACAGGCACGAAGGTTCTCCGGGCGCACCTCGCTGACGCGGGCGCGGCCGTGAACCTCGTCGGTGATGATCGGCACCTGCCAGCCCTGGAACGAGCGGGCGGGAACACCGATGCGCTGCAGGGCCAGCGCCATGAGGCCGGCGGTAACCTGCTCACCCGAGGCGACCACGGCGTCGTATTCGCGCCGGTCGTGGCCCGGATCGGTGTCGTTGACGAGGCCGACCAGCCGATCGGTCTCGCCGGCCATGGCCGAAACCACCACCGCGACCTGATAGCCGGCTTCCACCGCGCCCTTGACGCGGGACGCGGCGCGTCCGATGCGCTCGAGGTCGCCCACCGAAGTGCCGCCGAATTTCTGAACTATGACCGCCATGACGCCGCCGTCACCGGAGAAAAAAGAAGCCACACTGCTGCAGAAGGCCTTCCCGCAACGAGGGCGCGACTTCATACTCTCGGCCCCATGACGAAGCAAGCCGAGCGCATAGCAGACACCGCCCCCGCGGGCAGCATCGATGCCCGCGAGATCGCCGGATTCGCCGCGGTGGCGGACCGCTGGTGGGATGCATCGGGCCCCTTTCGCCCCCTGCACCGCCTCAATCCCGTGCGGCTGGCCTATATCCGCGAGGCACTGGGCGGTCACTTCGGCCTGCCCGACACCGACCGTCCACTGGCCGGCCTGGAGATCGCCGACATCGGCTGCGGCGGCGGCCTGATCTGCGAACCGCTGGCCCGCATGGGCGCGACCGTCACCGGAGTCGACGCCGCGCCCGAGGCGCTGGCGGTGGCCCGCGCCCATGCCGAGGGCGCCGGCCTTGCCATCGATTATGTCCAGAGCACCGCCGAGGACCTGGCGGCACAGGGGCGCCGCTTTGATGCGGTGATGGCCCTGGAGATCGTCGAGCACGTCGCCGACCGCACGGCCTTCGTCGCCGACTGCTGCCGGCTGGTCAAACCCGGCGGCAGCATCGTCATGTCGACGCTGAACCGCACGCCGCGGGCCTTTGCCCTGGCGATCGTGGGTGCTGAATACCTGCTGCGCTGGGTGCCGCGCGGCTCCCACCGCTGGAAAAAGTTCGTGCGTCCCGCCGAGCTGGCGCGTGACCTGCGCCTGGCCGGAGCACGCACCACGGATGTCTCGGGCCTTGTCTACGACCCGCTGGGCGACCGATGGGCGCGTTCGGACGACGTCGCCGTGAACTACATTCTCCACGCGGCCCTCGATGGGCCGAACGCGGTTTCGCACGCCAACGACTGAGGCGACTATCATTCGTGTCTTGCTCGTTTATGATGTCGGGCAAGCGGCGGGGCATCCGTGATCCTCACCTTTCGGGAATCAGGCCAAGGCCAGATGATGTAATGGCGGTCGAAACCCCCGCATTTGCGCGCCCGACGCGCAGCCTTCGGGCCACGACCTGGGCGGTCGCCCTGATCGGTGCGGCGGCTCTGGTCGTGCTGACCATCGCTGTGGCATGGCTGGATTCCGAAGCGGTGGACCGCCACCGCGAGAACTTCAACAAGGAGCAGGCCGCGATCACGCGCATCGCCGCGCGCGCCCTTACCGACCACCTCGATCAGACCTTCATCCGGCGCAGCGAGCTGGCCGGGGACGAACTCGCCACCCTGCTCAACCAGGCCTCGGTCTCGCCCGTCGCCTTCCGCGTCGTGCTGGGCATTCACGGCGAGGTCCACCGAACCTCGCTGATCCTGTTCGATGCCGAGGGCGACCTCGTCGCCCAGCGCCTCTATGCGCCACTTGGCAGCCTGGAGGAGGCGCCCAATATCGCGGCCCGTGCCCGCGAGATGATCGCCGAGCCGAACCTTGCCTACGATCCCCAGCCCCGGCTGCAGATCGTGGAGATCGGCGACAGCCACGCGACGCTGATCTATCGGCCCCTGGTGGTGGAGAATCGTCTGGTCGGCATCCTGGCGGCCATGACCGATCTCGATCCGCTGTTTGAGGAGTTTCTGGCGCCGATCAGCGCAGGCCGGCTGGGCGACGTCTATGCGATCGACGAACAGGGCATGGTGCTCTACAGCTCGCTGCCCCAGACGCTGGGCGCAAATTTCGTCGCCGGCCTCGGCAGCAACGAAACAGGAAGCATGAGGCGCCGCCTGCTGACCGAAAACGAAGGCAGCGGCAGCATCACGGCGGCTGCCCCCGACGGCGGGCCGCCCCGCATCACCGCTTGGGACAGCGTACCCCTGCTCGACCAGCGCATCATCGTGCTGCTCTCGGCGCCCAACGACATCGTGGCCGAAAACCTGTCGGAACTGCGCATGCAGTACGTCGTGGCGGGCGTCATCCTGCTCGTCACCCTGGTCATTCTGGGCTTCGTGCTGGTGCGCGCACGCCAGAAGGGCCTGCAGGACCTGGCTGAAACGCTGCGCCTGGAAGTCGACCGCCGGTCCGCCGAGTTGCGCGCCAGCGAGGCCCGCTTCCGCTCGCTGGTCGAGGGTTCGATCCAGGGCATCGTGATCCATCGCGACGGCCAGATGCTGTTTGCCAACAAGGCCTATGCCGATATCCACGGCTATCCCGATCCCGAGAGCGTGGTCGCCATGGGCCATGTCCACCTGCTCGTCTCGCCCGACGAACGCGACCGGGTGGCATCCTTCAACCAGGGTCATCTCTCGGGCGGCAACGCGCCCTCGCGTTACGAGTTCCGGGGCCTGAAGAGCAACGGCCGGGAGATCTGGCTGGAAAACCGGGTCTCCATCGTCGACTGGGAAGGCGGCCACGCCCTGCAGTCGATCGTCGTCGACATCACCGAGCGCAAGCGCGCCGAGCAGGAGCTGGTCTCGGCCAATCTCAAGCTCGAACACGCCAACCAGGCCAAGTCGGAATTCCTTTCGCGCATGAGCCACGAGCTGCGCACGCCGCTCAACGCCATCATCGGATTCTCCGAAACGATGAAGACCGAGATCCTGGGGCCGATCCAGAACGACCGTTACAAGGAATACGTCTCCGACATCCACTTCAGCGGCTCGCACCTGCTGACGCTGATCAACGACGTGCTCGACGTCGCCAAGATCGAACAGGGCGAGTTCCGCCTGTCCGACGACGTGGTGGAGGTCGCCGAGATCGTCGGCGCGACCGTGCGCCTGATGGAGCCCATGGCCGAACGCGGCGAGGTGCGCCTGCTTTCGGACGTGGAGGAGGGTCTGCCCAACATCCGCGCCGACCGCCGCTCGGTGCGCCAGATGCTGTTCAACCTGCTGTCGAACTCGGTGAAGTTCACCGAACCCGGCGGCGAGGTGGCGACCAGGGCCTACATGAACGACGCCGGCGAGCTGGTGATCCAGGTGACCGACACGGGCATCGGCATTCCGCCCGACATCCTGGGGCGCATCACCGATCCCTTCGTGCAGGCCAAGACCGCCAAGCAGCACCAGGGTTCCGGTCTGGGCCTGGCCATCGTCAAGGCTCTGGTCGAACTCCACGGTGGCTCGATGACCATCGAAAGCGAGCTCGGCAAGGGCACCACGGTAACGGGCATCTTCCCCCGCTCGCGCGTTCTGGACGCCGCCAAGGGCGCCTGAAAACGCTGCGGTCGACGCCCGCGCGGCGGCGCGTTACAACCCGCGCCCGCCACTTCCGGCATTCCGACCGACAAGGGTTTTCTCCATGGATACCAAGACGATCTTCGACACCCTGGGCCTCAACGACGCCGAAATGCGCGAGGACTACTTCGACGGCGGCACGCTTGTCGTGCGGAGCCCCATCGACGGTGCCGAACTCGCCCGGGTCAGGGAAACCACGCCCGATCAGGTCGATGCCATGGTCGCCCGGTCCGTCGAGGTCCAGAAGGCCTGGCGCAAGCTCACCGCCCCACAGCGCGGCGAGGTCATTCGCCTGTTCGGCAACGAACTGCGCGAGGCCAAGGAGGCGCTGGGCGCGCTCGTCACCCTGGAAGCCGGCAAGATCCTGGAAGAGGGCAAGGGCGAGGTGCAGGAGATGATCGACATCTGCGACTTCGCCGTCGGCCTGTCGCGCCAGCTCTACGGCCTGACCATCGCTTCGGAGCGTCCGGGCCACCGCATGATGGAGACCTGGCATCCCCTGGGCGTGGTCGGCTGCATCACCGCCTTCAACTTCCCCGTCGCCCCCTGGGCCTGGAACTACGCCATCGCCGCGGTCTGCGGCAACACGATGGTCTGGAAGCCTTCCGAAAAGACGCCGCTGACCGCCATCGCCTGCAAGCGCCTGCTGGGCCGCGCGGCGGCCAAGTGCGGCTTCGAGGTGCCCTCCAACCTGGTGCAGATCGTCATCGGCGGGCCCGAGACCGGCGAGCGGCTTGCGGCCAACCGCGGCGCCGCCCTCATCAGCGCCACGGGCAGCGTGCGCATGGGCTATCAGGTGGCACAGACCGTTGCCGGGCGCCTGGGCAAGTACCTGCTGGAACTGGGCGGCAACAACGGCGCGATCATCGCCCCCACGGCCGACCTCGACCTTGCCGTGCGCGGCATCGTCTTTTCGGCGGTGGGCACGGCGGGCCAGCGCTGCACCAGCCTGCGCCGCCTGTTCGTCCATGAGTCGATCCATGACGACCTGCTGGCGCGCCTGAAGAAGGCCTATGCCAGCGTGCCGATCGGCAACCCCCTGGAAAAGGGCACCCTGATCGGCCCGGTGATCGACGGCCGGGCCTTCCAGTCGATGCAGGCGGCCCTGTCGCGCGCCACCGACGAGGGCGGCAACGTTTTCGGCGGCGAACGCGTTCTCGAGAAGGAGTTCCCCGGCGCCCACTATGTTCGGCCGGCCATCGTCGAAATGCCGGGCCAAACCGGCGTGGTGAAGGAAGAGACCTTTGCGCCGATCCTTTATGCCATGCGCTACAGCACGCTCGACGAGGCCGTCGCCATGCACAACGACGTGCCCCAGGGCCTCAGTTCCTGCATCTTCTCCAACGACCTGCGCGAGACCGAGATGTTCCTCTCCGACGAGGGCAGCGACTGCGGCATCGCCAACGTCAACATCGGGCCCTCGGGCGCCGAGATCGGCGGTGCCTTCGGCGGCGAGAAGGATACCGGCGGCGGCCGTGAATCCGGGTCGGACGCCTGGCGCGCCTACATGCGGCGGGCAACCAACACCATCAACTACTCCCGCGCCCTGCCGCTGGCCCAGGGCATCAGCTTCGACATCGGCTGACCTCGACAACCCTTCCACCCCCGGAGCGCCATGAGCGGCCCCCAGATCGCCATCTGCCTGATCGTGCTTGCGGTCACAGTGTTCTTCATCTGGGGCCGCTGGCGCTATGACGTCGTGGCCTTCGCCGGCCTGATGGCGACCGTGGTCGCGGGCCTGGTGCCCGCGGCCGACGCCTTCGACGGCTTCGGCCATCCCGCTGTGGTGACGGTGCTGGCGGTGCTGGTGATCAGCCGGGCGCTCGCCAATTCAGGCGCCATCGATGCGGTTGCCGCCCTGGTCGTGCGCGCCAGCGCCAGCCCCGCCCTGCATGTGGCGGTGCTGGCGGGCGTCGCGGCATTCCTTTCGGCCTTCATGAACAATGTCGCCGCACTGGCCCTGCTGCTGCCGGTGGCACTGCAGTCCTGCGTCAAGGTCGAGCGTTCACCCGGCCTGATCCTGATGCCGATGGCCTTCGGCTCGATCCTGGGCGGCCTTGCCACCATGATCGGTACGCCGCCCAACGTCATCATCGCCTCCTACCGCACGACGACGGGTGAGCCGGCCTTCGGCATGTTCGACTTCACCGCGGTCGGCCTGCCCATTGCCATCGTGGGCGTCGCCTTCGTGGCGCTGATCGGCTGGCATCTGCTGCCCGCCTCGGTACGCAAGCGCAACGTGCCTGCCGACCTTGGCGCCATCGAGGACTACATCACCGAGGCCAAGGTGCCCGAGGACTCCGTGGCGGTCGGCCTGCCGCTCCACGAACTCGACGAGAAGGTCGCAGAGAGCGATGTCCAGATCGTCGCCCTGATCCGCGACGGCCACCGCATGCTGAGCGCGGCGCGTTATGTCCAGGTCAAGGCGGGCGACGTGCTGATGCTCTCGGCATCGCCCGAAGGCATGACCAAGGCGGTGGCCGCGCTGGAACTGGAGCTGGAGGGCGAGAAATCCCAGGCGGTTGAATCGTTGAAGTCCGAGGAGGTCGCCCTGCTGGAGGCCATCGTCGCCACGGGCAGCCGCATCGAGGGGCACACACCCAGCAGCCTGCGCCTGGGCAGCCGCTACGACCTCAACCTGCTGGCGGTCTCGCGCCAGGGCAGCCCGACCCGCGGCCGCCTGCGCAGCTTCCGCTTCCAGGCGGGCGACATCCTGCTGCTGCAGGGCGAACGCGAACACGCCAGTGCGGCGATGGCGCGCCTGGGCCTGCTGCCGCTGGCCGAGCGGAAGATCTCCGTGGGCGCACGCCGCCGCGCCGTGCCCGCGGTGGCAATCTTTGTCGCCGCCGTGACCGCGGCCGCCTTCGGCCTGGCGCCGATCACCATCACCTTCTCGCTTGCCATGCTCGCCATGGTGCTGCTGGGCATGGTGACCCTGCGTGAACTCTATGAAGCGATCGACTGGCCGGTGCTGGTGCTGCTGGGCGCGATGATCCCCGTCGGCGGCGCGCTGGAAACCACAGGCACGACCACCCTGCTCGCCAACGGCCTCCTTACCGTCATGGCGGGGGCGCCGCCCATCGCCCTGCTGGCGGTGATCATGATCGTCACCATGACGCTGTCGGACATCATGAACAACGCGGCGACCGCCATCGTCATGGCGCCCATCGCCGTGGGCGTGGCAAGTGCCCTGGGCGTGGCGACCGATCCCTTCCTGATGGCGGTGGCGGTGGGTGCGTCCTGCGCCTTCCTGACGCCCATCGGGCATCAGAACAACACGCTGATCATGGGACCGGGTGGTTACCGCTTCGGCGACTACTGGCGCATGGGCCTGCCGCTGGAAATCGTCATCGTCGGTCTGGCACTGCTGCTGATCCCCTGGGCCTGGCCGCTCATCCCGGCAGGCTGAGGCAGGAAACGCTAGGCCGCGACGCGCGCCTCGACGGCGGCAAGGATCGCCAGATCGGCTTCCGTGCGGGCGAGGTACCAGCCGTCGACCTGAACCATGCGGCCGTCCTCGAAATCGGCCGTCACCCAGTCGGCAACCGCCGGGCGCAGTTCGGCGGGGCGGGTTCCCTCGGGCAGCGTGGCGATCAGGGCATCGATACGGGCTTTGGCGGCATTGCCGTCGGCAGGCGGCACGGCGGTCGCCATCAGGCGCTCGCCGATGCGCGCGGCGGCGGCGCGATCGACCAGGGCGACGGTGGGGCCCCGTCCCTCGTCCGGCGTCAGGCGCCACAGCACGGCGCCGCCCAGGGCCGCCGAAAGGCCGGCACCGATCAGGATGTCACGCCTGGACCAGGCCATGGCTCAGGCCTCCCCGGCGCGCATGCGATCTGCCAGACGCAGGGCGAAGGCGACGATGGAAAGCGTCGGGTTGGTCGCGCCGCAGCCGGTGGTCCAGACGGAACTGCCGCCGATGTAGAGATTGGCGATGCCGTGGACCTTCAGGTTGGCATCGACCACACCCTGCTTCGGGTCCGAAGCCATGCGCGTCGTGCCCATGTGATGGTGCGCCCAGAACATCTCGACATCGTTCCAGGTGAAGTCGGCGGGCACGATGCGGCGCAGGCGGGCATGGCCCCAGGCGCCCATGGCGGCGGCGAGCGTGGCGATATTGGCCATCAGGCTCTCGCGGTCCCCCTCGGTGAGCTGCCAGGAGAGATGGGTGCGCGGCATGCCTAAGGCATCGACGGTGTCGGCCAGGGTGATACGGCTGTCCGGATTGGGCGCCTGTTCGGTGCCGCAGCCCATGTAGACGCGCACCCCGGCGTGTTCGGCACCGGGCTCGACATCCCGGAGCAGGGTCAGCATCTCGGTCTCCAGCGGGATCGGGCCGTCTTCGGCCGGGCGGCCGGGCAGATAGCGGATCTCGTCGCTGGGCGTGAAGGTGAAGATCGTGTTGAGGCGTCCTTCGCGGGCCATGTGCTCGGGCGTCATGAAGAGGCAGCCCCTCGCCACGGCGCCGTCGAGCGCCGTATAGGTGCCGTAGAAGGGTGCGATCAGCTCGGGCGCATCGCAGATCCAGGAGGCGATGGGGCCGAAGATCGGGTGTTCCATGAAGTAGCGCCCGACCAGATCGTTCTGGTTGGCAAGGCCTGCTGTCGCCACCGAGCGGGAAGCAAGCAGCAGGCGCGCGTTCTCGATACCGCCGGCGCTCAGCACATAGGTCTTTGCCGTCACCGTGATGTGTTTCCCGGTGAGCGTCGCCACGTCGAGCCGTTCGATGGAGCCGGTATCATGGGCCGCCACGATCTCGGTGACGTTGGCATGGAGCAGGCAGCGGATGTCCTGGGCATCGGCAATGTCGTCGCGGTAACGCTCGCCGAAGCGCGTCGGCGGGCTGTACTGGAAGAAGCCGTCGGCAATCCTGCCGCCGGGCAGGCCGAGCGGCGCGCCGATGCGCGTCAGGTTTTCCGGGCTGTAGTCGAAAGCGCCCAGCTCGCAGAGCTCGTGCGCCCGGGGATAGTAGGGATCGAGGTCCTCGCGCCGGACGGGCCAGCCGGAATGGGGCACCCAGTCCTTCTGCTCGAAATCGTGGGCCTCGATCGGGCGGCACCAGCCGCCCCAGTGGTTGGTGCTGCCGCCGAAGTAGCGCAGGCGGGCGGTGTCGAGGTTGTAGTCGATCCCCTGGGTGACGCCTTCGTAGAGCGCCTGGGTGTCATCCTCGAACTCCAGCCCGCCGCTCTCGATCAGCACGACCTGACGGCCGCTGCCGCGCAGGGCGCGCGCCAGCGTGATGCCGAAGGCACCGGCGCCGATGATGGCGACATCGGCAGCCATCGTGCCGCCGTCGTCGAGCTGACGGGCATCAACGAACATGGTCTGCCCCTCAGGCCGTGCGGGTTTCGTCGGTCGCGGCGATGCCGACCGGCACGCTGACACGGCGCGCCGGCAGGGTGGCAATCACCGACATCGCGATCGCGGCGGCAAAGGGAAGCGCCTGGACCGCCAGGAAGACGGCCCAGAGGATCGGCACGATGCCGTCCTCGCCATGGACGATCAGCACGCCGGCACTGGCCGCCGCCAGCAGGGCAAGGAACACCGCTTCCTCGCGCACCGCCGCCAGGGCGCGGATCAGGGCTGGCTGGTTCTCGCACTTGGGCGTGCGCAGGAACGGGCAGCGCGAGGTGAAGACGCCAAGGAAGATCGCCTTGGCCACCGTATAGGAGAGCGCCAGTCCGGCCAGCGAAGCGCCGAGCGCCTCCACGAAGGTGCAATCGACGCGGGCGCGGTAGAGCATCATGGTCTTGGCCGCCTTGAAGGCGAACAGGCCGATGGCGAGCGCGATGGCGGCGATGAAGGGAAAGTCGAAGACCTTGGAAAAGAAGATCGCCTGCACCGACCAGATCAGTCCCAGCACGGAGCAGAGCACGTTGAGGCCGTCCGCGAACCAGGGCAGCCAGCCGGCCAGGAACTGATAACGCTGGCGGTCGTCGAGCCGGGTGGTGCCGGGCAGCAGCAGGGCCGCCAGGTGGCGCTTGACGATCTGCACCGAGCCGTAGGCCCAGCGGAAGCGCTGGCCCCGATAGGCGGCAAAGTCGTCGGGCGTGACGCCGCGGCCGTAGCTCGTCGGGACATAGACCGAATCCCAGCCGTCTTCGTAGAGGCGCAGCCCCAGCTCGGCATCCTCGGTGATGCACCATTCCGACCAGCCGCCGATGCGCTCCAGAAGCTCGCGGCGCACCATGGTCATGGTGCCGTGCTGGATGACGGCGTTGCGTTCGTTGCGCTGGACCATGCCGATGCGGAAGAAACCGGCGTATTCCCAGAAGCACATGCGCTTGAACAGGCTCTCGCCGCCGTCGCGGTAGTCCTGCGGCGCCTGGACGAAGGCGACGTCCGGGCGGTCGAAGTGGGGTACCAGATCGCGCAGCCAGCCGGGTGCGACCATGTAGTCGCTGTCGATCACGGCGATGACCTCGGCGGCCGGATCGGTCATGGCGATGCCGCGGTTCAGCGCGCCTGCCTTGAAGCCCGGGCAATGGTCGATGTGGACGAAGCGGAAGCGCTCGCCCAGTTGCGCGCAGAAGGCCTCGACCGGACGCCAGACCGCCGGGTCCTTGGTGTTGTTGTCGATCACCAGGACTTCGAAGTTGTC
Source organism: uncultured bacterium (assembly GCA_938014945.1). Taxonomy (GTDB): domain Bacteria; phylum Pseudomonadota; class Alphaproteobacteria; order SP197; family SP197; genus CALGGB01. Next base: position 11,252 of record CALLQH010000017.1, read on the forward strand.
GTAGTCGAGCCGCGAGAGGGCGCGCAGGGTATCGGCCACCATGTCGGGCGGCTCGTTGTAGAGGGGGACATGGATCGACACCCGGCGCTGCCGCCCGGAGGGGTTGGCCGCTGCCCCGAAGGCGCGGTTGAGGCGGGGCTGCCAGCGCACGTCGCACCACTCGAAGGCCTCGACCAGCAGGACCACGATCAGCAGGCCCAGGCCCAGCCCCATGGCGAGCCAGCCTGCCATCGACCAGGTCGTGAGATAACGCGCCACCGCGACATGGCCCGCCCAGACCGCCAGCCCGATGGACGCCTGCATGAGGCCGGCAAAGAAGAGCTGGCCCGAAAGGCGCATCGGATTGCGGCGCACGAAGGCGAAGGTCGCCAGGGCGCCCAGCACGCCCGACAGCAGGGCCAGGCCCGGCCATGTCGGCAGGTCGCTGACCTCCTGCGTCCAGGAGAACTTGGGCGCACGCGCCTCGTCCCAGATGCCCCAGTAGCCGCCCGCCGTGCCTTCGGCGCCGACCTTCCAGGGCTGGTCGAAGGCCTCGAGCAGGTAATAGGGGATGCCCCGGCGTTCGGCATGATCGACAAAGGCGCGCAGGAACATGGCCTGGTTGGCGGGCGAAGGCACCGCATCGCCGATGACGACGCCGTCGGAGGGCCAGCCGACCTCTGTCAGCACGATGCGCTTGCCGGGGAAGGCCTGCTGCAGGCGGCCGTACTGCTCGTCGATGAAGGGAATGGCGTTCTCGATCGGGATGCCTTCCCAGTAGGGCAGGATGTGCACCGCCAGGAAATCCACGGAATCGGCGAGTTCCGGGTGATCGAGCCAGATGTGCCAGGTCTCGGCCGTCGTCACCGGCACATCGACGGCGCCGCGCACCATGTCGAGCCAGCCCTTCAGGCGGGCGGCATCGAGATCGCCGCGCAGCAGGGTCTCGTTGCCGATGACCACCGCCTCGACATTGCTGTTGTGGGAGACTGCCGCGATCAGGCGGTCGATCTCGGCCTGGTTGCGGCTGTCGCTGCCGTCGAGCCAGGCGCCCATGGTGACGTCCAGGCCATGGCGGCGGGCCAGATAGGGTACCAGATCCAGGTCATTGGCGGTGGAGTAGGTGCGCAGATGATCGAAGCGGCGGTCGATCAGCGCCAGATCGCGGTCGATCTCGGCAGCCGCCAGCTCGGGCGAATCGGCGGGATCGTCGCGCAGGCCCGACGGGTTGTAGGCGACGCCCTGCATGGGTCGGCTCCAGGCGGTTCCCTGGCGGGAATCGCCCATCCATCCCCAGACGGCGATGTTGGAGACGACAACGAAGGCAACGACAAACCAAGAGGTGATGCGCATGGACCTGATCGAGGTTGGTGGGCTCCGGCCGGATACCCGTCACGCGCTTCAACCCCTTGGCAGCAACAAAGGTTGCAGCCACAGGTCCGGATCGATGGATTTTGGGAAGCGGAGACGGGTAGCAGGGCTGGCTTGGCCCGGGGATTACTCGGAAAGCTCTTCGTCTCCAGCTCTCATCGCGGCCTGTGGCCCGCGCCACGGTGCGGCAGCGATTCGATTGGCGACAATTTGTGAACCCCCGTGGGGCAAGTCAAGCGGGATCGGCGGAGTTCCGGGCGACAGCCATCACTTCGTCGCCTTCCCGGCATGGCGCCGCCGCAATCGCCGACTAGAATGGAATCGACCGGCGCCGCTGCAATGGGAAATCGTCATGGCCAGACTGCTGATCTGTCTCCTGCTCCTGGTGAATGCCGCGGCTCTGGCGCGGGCCGACAGCACCAGCAGCGCCTCCGGCGGCAGCCTGCTGGTCGACGACGTGCAGGTGCAGAGCGAGGGCGACCAGCCGCGCGCCTGCATCCTCTTCAACCAGGACCTGGCGCCCGCCAGCACCCCCATCGAGGCCTTTCTGCGCCTTGAGCCGGCCGTCGACGCCGGATTCAGCGTGCGCCGCAACATGATCTGCATCGACGGCCTGCACCACGGCGAGAGTTATGTCCTCACCCTGCTCGCCGGGCTTCCGGGCGGCCAGGGCGCGCTCGCCAGGGATCGCACGATCGACCTTGCCGTGCCCGACCGTGATCCGTCGACCAGCTTCCCCGCCAGCGGCTTTGTCCTGCCCAAGGTCGAAAACGCCGGGCTGCCGGTGGAAACCGTCAACGTCGACAGCCTGGCGGTGCGCATCTACCGCGTGAACGACCGCGCCCTGGTCGGCGAAATCCGCAACGGCATGGTCTTCGGCGATCTCTACAACTGGGCGCTCGACGACCTCACCGAAAACAGCGGCGAGCTTGTCTGGCAGGGCACCATGGCGGTCGAGAACGCCAAGAACCAGACCGTGCGTACGGCGATCCCGATCGCGCGGACCATCGGCACGCTGGAGCCTGGTGTCTATGCCGCAGCCGCCGTCGACGAGCGCGAGATGGACCAGTACTGGCAGGACTGGGCAAGCCAGTGGTTCATCGTCTCCGACCTGGGGCTCGCGAGTTACCTGGGCCAGGGCGGCCTGGACGTCACCGTGCGGTCCCTGGCCGAAGGCACGGCGCGCTCCGATGTCACCATCGAGCTCTACGCCCGCAACAGCGCCCTGCTGGGCGAGGCATCGACCAACGGCGACGGACTGGCGCGCCTGGACGCCGGCCTGGTGCGCGGCACCGGCGGCAACACGCCGCGCATCGTCGTCGCCCGCACCGATGACGACTTTGCCTTCATCGACCTGGAGATGACCGCCCTCGACCTTTCCGACCGCGGCGTCGAGGGCCGCCTGCCGCCCGGTCCCCTGGACGCCTTCGTGTGGAGCGAACGCGGCATCTACCGGCCCGGCGAGACAGCCCATGTCGTGGCCCTGCTGCGCGACGACGAATCCTTGGCCGTCACCGGCCTGCCGTTGATCCTGCGCGTGGTGCGCCCGGACGGGGTGGAGGTTTCGCGCACTGTGGTCGAGGACGCAGGCGAAGGCAGCCATCCGCTCGATGTCGCTCTGCCCGACAACGCCTACACCGGCCGCTGGACCGTGGAGGCGCTGGCCGATCCGGCCGCGCGCGCCATCGGCAGCGTCACCTTCCTGGTCGACGACTTCGTGCCGCCACGCATCGAGTTCACCCTGGAGGGAACGCCGGAGGTCATGACCCTGCAGATGCTGCAGGCGCAGGCCGTGATCGACGCCGACTATCTCTACGGTGGCGTCGCCGGCGGCCTGGAGGGCGAACTCACCCTCACCTTTGCCGCCGACCGCGATCCGCTCGGCCTCGACAACGGCTTCGCCTTTGGCCTGATCGAAGAGGACCTCGACGCCCGCTCGCCCGAGCCGACACCCTTCACCACCGATGCGCAGGGCCACGCCGAGGTTCCCCTCGACCTTCGCGACATGCCGCAGACGACCTCCCCCGTGGCGGTCTCGATCCAGGCCCAGCTCTTCGATGTCGGCGGGCGCCCCGTAGGGCGGGACACGGAAATCAGCGTGCTCGGCTCCGACCTTCTGATCGGCATCAAGCCGCTCTTCGACACCTATGTCCGCTGGGGCGAGGACGCCCGCTTCGACATCGGCGTGTGGGACGAGGCCGGAAACCGCGTCGCGCGCGAGGGGCTGGCCTGGAACCTGGTGCGCGAGAGTTATGACTGGCGCTGGTGGGACGAAGGCGGCAACTGGCGCTATCGCGGCTTCCTGTGGGACGAACTGGTCGCCAGCGGCAGTTTCAACGCCGGTGCCGAGCGCTTCGCCCACCTTGCCCAGCAGATCGACTGGGGCCGCTACCGGCTGGAGATCTATGATCCCGAGACGGGTGCGGCGACCAGCGTGCGCTTCCGCTCCGGCTGGAGCCGCGGCCCCGTTGCCGGCGACAGCCCGCCCGACCGCGTCACCGTCACGCTCTCGCAGGAGACCTTTGTGCCCGGCGATACCGTGACCGTCTTCATCGATCCTCCCTTCGACGCCGAAGTGGCGCTGGGCGTGATGGACGACGCCGTGCGCGAGATGCGCTTCGTCAGCATCCCCGAAGGCGGGGCCGAGGTGACGCTGACCGTGGCCGAGGACTGGGCGCCGGGCGCCTATGTCGTCGCAACGGCCTACGGCGAACCCGACCCTCTGGTGCCCTCGATTCCCCAGCGCGCCGTGGGTGTCGCCTGGATGAGCGTCGAGCGGGCCGGACAGGAGCTCGATGTCGCGATCGACGCGCCCGAGAGCATCGAACCCGAACAAACCGTGGAGATCGCCGTGGGTGTGCGCCGGGTTGCCGAGGGCACCGCCTTTGTCACCCTGGCGGCGGTCGACGACGGCATCCTGCAGCTCACCCGCTATCAGGCGCCGGATCCCTCGGCCTGGTACCTGGGCCAGCGCCGCCTGGGCGTGTCGATCAGCGATCTTTATGGCCGCCTGATCGATGCCAGCGGCGCAGCACCGGGCGATGTCCGCTCCGGCGGCGACCGCATGGGCGCGGGCCTGGGCGATGCCCTTTCGAAGCGATCCAGCAAGGTGGTGGCGCTGTTCTCGGGCATCGTGCCGGTGGTCGACGGCATCGCCACCATTCCGCTCAGCGTGCCGGACTTCAACGGCCGCCTGCGCCTGATGGCGGTGGCATGGTCGGCGGGCGGCGTCGGCCAGGCCGAGACAACCATGACGGTGGCAGCACCCGTGGTCGCCGATCTGGTGCTGCCGCGCTTCCTGGCGCCGGGCGACCGCTCCCTTGCCTCGCTCGCCATCGACAACGTTTCGGGGCCGGAGGGCAGCTACAGCTTCCAGCTGGTTGCCGAAGGGCCGGTCAGCGTGATCGAACCGGCAACGGTGATCGCCGATCTCGCCCAGGGCCAGCGCATCGACGCCGGCTTCCGCCTGGAGGCGAGCGCGCTTGGCGTGGCGCGCATGACGCTTGCGGTGAGCGGCCCCGACGACTTCTACCAGGAGCGCAGCTGGGACCTTGCCGTTCGTGCGCCAAGCAGCATCACGACGGAACGACGCCTGGCCGATCTGGCGCCGGGCGGCTCCTACCTGGTGACGCCGGCGCTGACCGCCAGCTTCCTGGAGGGCGATCTCTCCGTCTCTCTTGTCGCCGACACCAGCCCGCCCATAGACACCGCAAGCCTGCTGCGCTGGCTTTCGCTCTACCCCTACGGCTGCGCCGAACAGACGACGAGCTCCGCCCTGCCCATGCTCTACATCGGCCGGCTGGACGCCGAAGGCACGATCATCGACCTTGGCCGCGAGGACATCGACCGGCGCATCGGCGATGCCATCGGCCGCCTTTCGGCCATGCAGCGTTCCGACGGCGACTTCGGCCTGTGGTCGTGGCGCAGCGCGGGTTCCACCTGGCTGACAGCCTATGTCACCGACTTCCTGACAAGGGCGCAGGAGCAGGGCTACTTCGTGCCCGACACGACCCTGGAGACCGCCTTCGAGGCGCTGCAACGCGCCGTGGCCGACAACTACGACAGCACCGATGCACAGGCCTATGCCCTGCATGTGCTTGCACGCGCAGGCCAGGGCGATGCCTATGAGCTGGCCTATGCCGCCGACCGGCTGAGCCGTGCCGAGCTCTCGACCATCGGCCGCGCCCTGCTGGCGACATCCTTCGCCGAACTGGGCGACCCCGCCCGCGCCCGCGAGACCTTCGAGAGTGACGCTGCGGAGGCGGACGAGGAATCCGACGGCTACAACCCCGAGACCTATGGCTCGGACCTGCGCGATGCGGCCATGGCCGCCTCCCTGCTGCTGGAGAGCGGTGTCGCCTCCCCCGACGAGATCCTGGCCCTGACGCGCGAAGCCGCGCGGCGCTACGAGGCGCGGCGCTGGACAAGCACCCAGGAGAAGGCATGGCTGGTGATCGGCGCAGCCGCCGTGCAGTCGGACGCACCCGTCGCCGTGGAGATCGGGGGCACGCTGACGCAGCGGGACGGCGCGGTGCAGCAGCCGCTCCGGCTGTCGTCCCCGGGCGGCACGACGGTCATCGCCAACCGCGGCGAGGCACCGCTTTATCTCTCGCTGTCGATGACCGGCTATCCGCGCGCCGACGCGCCCGCCGCCGCCGACGGCTTTGCCATCGAGCGGCAGGTCTTCGACCTGCAGGGCAACCCCATCGAGGCGACAAGCCTTGCCCAGCACAGCCGCATCGTGGTCTTGCTGAAGGTCCAGGCCACCGAAGTGCTGACCCACGACGCCATGGTCGTCGACCTGCTGCCCGCCGGTCTGGAGCTGGAAAATGCCCGCCTGGAGGGCGCCATCGAAGCGAGCGAACTGGCATGGCTGCCGGAACTGGCCGAGCCCGAGCGGGTGGAGCTGCGCGACGACCGTTACGTCGCCGCGCTGGAACTCTCGGGCAGCGACGGCGAGGTCTGGCTCGCCTACATCGCCCGTGCCGTGACGCCGGGCCGCTACGTGGTTCCCGCACCCTTCGTGGAGGACATGTACCGGCCCTACTACTTCGCGCGCGGGCAAGCCGGCACCCTCGACATCACCGCGCCCTGAAGGCAGGGCGATGCGGGCATCCCGGCGCAGGGCACTGATCGCGGCGGTCTGGGGGGCGGCCACGCTGCTGGTCGCGCTCGCCGCGCTCGACCGCGCCGCGCCGCCCGACCTTTCCCGCGCCGCGACGCAGACCCACACCGTGGAGGCGCGCGACGGCAGCGTCTTGCGCGCATTCCTGGCGAGCGACGGGATGTGGCGCCTGCCCGCCACCGTCGCCGACGTCGATCCCCTTTATCTCGCCATGCTCAAGGGCTGGGAGGACCGGCGCTTCGACGACCATCCCGGTGTCGATCCGCTGGCCATCGCCCGCGCCATCGGCCAGGCGATCTCGGCAGGCCGTGTGGTCTCGGGCGCCTCGACCCTTTCCATGCAGACCGCCCGCCTGCTGGAGCCGCAGGCGCGCACCCTGACCGCCAAGGTCAGCGAGATGGGCCGCGCCCTGCAACTCGAACGCGATCTGGGCAAGGACGGGGTGCTTTCCCTCTACCTGACGCTCGCCCCCTTCGGCGGCAACCTGGAGGGCGTGCGCGCGGCGGCGCTGGCCTATTTCGGCAAGGAACCGGCCGACCTCTCGCCCGCCGAGGCCGCCCTGCTCGTCGCCCTGCCCCAGTCGCCCGAACGGCTGCGCCCGGACCGCTTCCCCGAGGCCGCGCGTGCGGCCCGCGACCGGGTGCTGGTCCGCGCCGCCGAACTCGGCATCCTCACACAGGACGAGGCGCGGCGCGCGATGGCGGCGGCGGTGCCCGACGCGCGCCGCGACCTGCCGTTCCTCGCCCCGCATCTGGCCGAGCGGCTGGAGGCGCAGCAGCCGCAGAACCCGGCCATCGTCACGACCATCGACGCCGGGCTGCAGGCGACCATCGAACACCTGATTTCCATGCGCCTGCCGGCTGCCGATCCGCGCGCCAGCCTTGCCGTGATCGTGGTCGACAACGCCACCATGGAGGTGCTGGCCGAGGTCGGCGCCTGGGACTATTTCGATGTCGGCCGGCAGGGCATGGTCGACATGACCCAGGCGATACGTTCGCCCGGCTCCGCCCTGAAGCCGCTGATCTATGGCCTGGCCTTCGACCGCCGCCTGCTGCATCCCGACACGCTGATCGAGGACCGGCCGCGCAACTTCGCAGGCTACCGCCCGGTCAACTTCGACGGCGGCTTTGCCGGGCTGGTGCGCGCGCGCGAGGCGCTGGCCTGGTCGCTCAACGTGCCGGCCGTGGCCGTGCTCGACCGCCTGGGCGCCACCGGCTTCGACACCGCGCTCAGCGATGCCGGGATTCGCCTCGTCTATCCTCCAGGCGCCAGCGGGCCGAGCCTGCCGCTCGCCCTGGGCGGCGTCGGCATCACCCTGTCGGACCTCACCATGGCCTATGCCGGCATCGCCAACGGCGGCACGGTGCGTCCGCTGGTGTCGCTGCTGGATGCCGGGGAGCAGGAGGAAGGGACAGCCCTGATGGCGCCCTTCGCATCCTGGTATCTGGCCGACATCCTGCGCGATGCGCCCAGGGCGGGCGGCTTCATCCAGGACGGCAGCGCCCGGGCCATCGCCTTCAAGACCGGCACGTCCTACGGCTACCGCGACGCCTGGGCCATCGGCTTCACGGCCGAGCACACGGTGGGTGTCTGGGTCGGGCGGGCAGACGGCAGCCCCTGCGGCGGCTGTGTCGGCATCGACACCGCCTCGCCCATCCTGCTCTCGATCTTCGATCTCTTCCCCGGCGACAGCGACCCGGCCGCCAACCCGCCCGAGACCGTGACGGCCATGGCCAGCGCCCGTCTGCCGGCCTACCTCGCCCGCTTCGACCGCGGCGCGGAAGCCAACGGGCCGGAGCTGTCCTTCCCCGTGGACGGCGCGCGCCTGCGCCTGGCCTGGGACGACGGCGCGGCCCAGGCCATGCCGCTGCGCGTGGACGGCGGGCAGGCGCCCTTCACCTGGTTCGTCAACGGCGCGCCCGTCGCCGCCGACCGCCGGGGCGATGCCGCCTGGGTGCCCGACGGCGACGGCTTTGCCGCCATCACCGTGACCGACGCCGCCGGCCGCTCGGCCGATGCGGAAGTCTTCGTGGAGATCGTCGGGCGGCCCTGACAACTCCGCAGAACCATGCCTGGTGCGTCAGCAGGTTTTCGACGGTGGGTTCGTGTCGCCCCCTTTGCTCTCAGTCACTCTTCCACACTTAACACTTGTCATGGTCCGGCTTGACCGGACCATCCATGCTGTGACCTGAAGCGTGATGCCACAGCGAACAGTGGCGCCCGAGGCAAGGTTACAGCATGGACCCTCCGGTCAAGCCGGAGGGTGACATGGAGAGAAAAACAACGGGCGAAGGAACAGGACGACGGCCTTCAGCCTTCCAGGGCGCGCTGGACCAGCTTGTGGAAGAAGTGGACGACGTGTTCACCCTCGCCGGTGCGCGCCTCGTCGACCATGAAGCGGCCCTGATCGTAACCCTTGGATTGCAGGCCGCGCTGCACGCTCTCGCACAGCTCCAGATCCTCCACGCCCAGGATGTTCATCAGGTAGTTGTGGCGTTCGGGGATTTCCGGCTCGCCGCCGACGGCGAAACGGTCGTTGTGGAAGGCGGTGCGGCCGGGCCCCTGGGGCACGACATTGGTGATCATGATGTCGCCGCGGCCGGGCAGCATGTTGATCGTGGTCGTGGGCCAGAGGTACCAGAAGTAGGCCCGGTCGACGCGGTCCTCGTCCGTCAGCTTGTAGGCGCTGTTGTCGGCGTGGGTCTTGGGCCCGACCTGCAGGGCGGTGATGCCGTCGGTGGTGTGCTCGTAGGCCGGCATCTCGATCATGTCGGCAAAGGCCGGGTGCGCGGGAGCGCAGTGGTAACACTCGACGTAGTTGTCGACGACGACCTTCCAGCCGGCCTCGATGGGACGGCCGCCGAAGTCGTAGGAATTGGTGAATGCGATCTCGTCCCAGTGGGGGACGTTGGCGCGGATCTGGGCCTCGAGGTTCGGCGCCTGCTCGGCCAGCGGCGCGGCATCGGGATCGAGGTTGACGAAGACGAGGTTCGCCAGCACCTCGACGCGGACCTGCGGCAGGGTGAAGTCGCCCTTGTCGAAGCCCTTGACCTTCTCGCAGTTGCGCGCCGTGCGCAGCTTGCCTTCCAGGTCGTAGGCCCAGGCGTGGTAGGGGCAGGTGATGACCGCCTTCAGATTGCCCCTGCCCTGCAGCAGCTCGTGGGCGCGGTGCTGGCAGACATTGTAGAAGGCGCGCAGCGCGCCATCGCGCCCGCGCACCACGGCGACGCTCTGGTCGATGACCTGGACCGTGGCGTAATCGCCGGGATTGGCGATCTGGCTCTCGTGGCAGGCGAAGATCCAGGAGCGGTAGAAGATCTTCTCCTTCTCGGCCTCCCAGATCGCCGGATCGGTGTACCAGGACGAGGGCAGCGTCCAGGAACGCTCCGGATCGTCGCTGAGCGGCCTGCCGAAATCGGCCTTCACCACATTGCTCTTGTCCATCGCCCTGCCTCCATCGCCCCGAAGGCCGCCAATCCGCGGCCGCTATACGAGCGTATAAGCGGCGATCCCGCAGCGTCAAGCAGGGTGCAGGGGGTCAGGCCGGACGGGTCGCGGCAAAGCGCAGGCGCACGTAGTCGGCGGTCCAGCGGCCCTCGTCGTCACACAGGGCCGGGCGCAGGAGCGCCACGGTTTCGGCGAGCGCCGCCTCGCGCTCGGACTCCGGCAGAGCGGCCATGAAGGGATTGGCGAAGGTCTTGAGCCATCCCGCCATGCCGGTGGGCAGCGGCGTGGGGCGCGGCACGAGGCCGATCTTCTCCACCGCGAAACCGGCGGCCCGCAGACGGGCGCCATAGGCTTCGGGTGTGGGATAGAACCAGGGGTGGAAGGCCGTGGCGTCGATGCCGCGGCGATCGAGCACGGCAACCAGCGCGGTGACGATGGCCGCGACATTGCCGTGGCCGCCGAACTCGCCGACAAAACGCCCGCCCGGCTTCAGCGCGCGCCAGACCCCCGCGATGACGCCGTCGGCATCCTTCACCCAATGCAGCACCGCATTGGTGAAGACCGCATCGAAGCCGCCGTCGAAATCGAGTGCGGCCGCATCGCCGACATGGGCATCGAGCCCCTTCTCCCTGGCCGAGGCGATCATCTCCGGGCTCGAGTCGATGCCGACCACGGTTGCCCCCGCGGCGACCAGTTCGACGGTCAGCGCGCCGTCGCCGCAGCCCAGATCGAGGATGCGCTCACCCGCCCGCGGCGCCAGCAGATCGAGCACCGGACGGCCCAGCACCGGCACGAATCCGGCATTGGCCTGATAACCCTCTGCATTCCAGGTCTGCTCGCTCATCGGGGTCTCCTCATTTGGCCTTGCGCGGGTATCATCGCGCCTGAAACGGCGCAAGCGAGGGAAGCCATGACCAGGGCCATGATCGTCAGTCTGCAGCCCGATGCGGTAGAGGCCGGTGCACGCGTGCTGATGGCGGGCGGCAACGCGGTGGATGCGGCGATCGCCTGCGCCTTCGTGCAGACGGTGGTCGATCCGCTGATGTGCGGCATCGCCGGCTTCGGCAGCCTGCATGTCCTGCTGCCCGGCAGCGGCACCCACGAGATCCTCGACTTCCACGGCAGGGTGCCGGCAGCGGCGACCCCGGAGATGTGGCAGGACCGCATCCTGGGCGAAACCGAGGACGGCTTCGGCTTCATCCTGAAGGGCGCGGTCAACGACATCGGCCACCAGTCGATCACGACGCCGGGCACCCTGAAGGCGCTGCACGAGGCGCATGGGCGCTGGGGCAGCCTGCCCTGGGGCGTGCTGGTGGAACCGGCGATCCTTGCCGCCGCCGATGGCTTCATGGTGAGCCCCGGCGTCCACGCCTACTGGGTCTCGCCCGACCGGCCGGGGCGCACCACGGTGCTGGAGCGGCTGCGCCACAGCGCCAGCGGCCGGGCGATCTACTGCGACGACAAGGGCGCCCCCAGGGGCATCGGCGCAGTGGTGAAGAACCCGGACTATGCGGCCACCCTGACGACGATTGCCGAAGAAGGCTCCGCCCCCTTCTACAGCGGCGCCATCGCCGACCGCATCGATGCCGACATGGCGGCCAACGGCGGCCTGCTGCGCAAGAGCGATCTCGAAGCCTACGAGACCGAGACGGCGCCGCCCCTGTGGGGCAGCTACCGCGGCCTCAATCTTTCGACCAACCGGCCGCCGGGCGGCGGCATCATGCTGATCGAGATGCTCAACATCCTGGAGAACTTCGACCTGAAGGCGATGGGCCACAACAGCGCCGACTACATCCGCACCGTGGCCGAGGCGATGAAGATCGCCACTGCCGACAAGGACGCCCATGTCGGCGACCCGCGCTTCTACGACGTGCCGGTGGAGCGCCTGACGTCGAAGGACTACGCCGCCGAGAAAGCCGCCGCCATCGCGCGCGGCGAGAAGACCCATGTGCCTCGCCTGGGCCTGCCGGAATCTCCGGGCACCACCCACCTCACCGTGGTCGATCACCAGGGCAACATCGTCACCATGACCCATTCGCTGGGCATGATGTCGGGTGTCATCACCGACGGCCTTGGCTTCATGTACAACGGCTGCATGAGCGTCTTCGATCCCCGTCCGGGGCGCGCGGGCTCCATCGCGCCGGGCAAGGCGCGTTTCTCCTCGATCTGCCCGACCATCCTGTTCGACGGCAAGCGCCCCGTGCTGGCGCTGGGCGCCCCCGGCGGCACGCAGATCGCCATGGGCGTTCTTCAGGTCATCCTGAACGTGGTGGACTTCGGCATGACGCCCCAGGAGGCCGTGCTCGCCCCGCGCTTCTCGGCGACGAGCGACGCCATCACCGTCACCGCCCGCATCCCGAGCTACGCCTACGCGCCCCTGGAGGAGGACGGCTACACGGTGGTGAAGAGCCCCTTCAGCTACGAGATCGCGGCCGTGCAGGCGATCGGCTTCGATGCGGACGGCAACCCGTCGGGCGGCGCGGACATGCCCTATGGAGAGGGCATGGCGCTGGCGGTGTGAGCCTTACGGCAACCGGATGTACCGCGTCGCCTTCACCGTCTCGCGCAGCAGGTCGAGCGCCACGTCGAGGCCCTCGGCCTCCAGGCCGCGGCGGTAGGTGGCGAAGGCGGGGCGGTTGAAGCGGGGGGCGCCGGCGATGCGGCGCAGGGTGCCGGCCTCCATGTGCGGGCGCGCCGTGCGCATGGGGAAATAGCCCAGGCCGCCATTCTGCAGGACATAGGAAAGCGCCACCGCGCCCAGGCTGAAGCGCAGGCCCGGCACCGGCGCATCGGTGAAGGCGATGGCATGGGCGGCGCGGAACTCCGGCCCCCAGTCGACGAAGACATAGGCCGGATCGGCGACCGTGCGCTTGCCCGGCAGGTTGGAGACCAGCACCAGGTCCTCGTCGAACAGGTGCTCGGCCACCAGCTCGGCCTCCGTGCGCGCGGCATAGGTGACGGCGATGTCGAGCAGGCCGCTGGCAAGCTGGCTGTGCAGATCCTCGGGCTGGTCGATCACGGCCTGTACGGCAAGGTCCGGCCGCTCGCTGCGCAGGCGGTGGATCCAGCTTGCCAGGATGTTGTCCCACAGGCTGTGCTGGCCGCCGACGTTGAGCACGGCGGAGATCTCCTCGGGCAGCGAGATGTCCTGCTGGGCCTGGCGCAGGGCGCGCACCATGGTGCGGGCGTGGCCCTCGAAGCGGCGGCCCGCCGAGGTCAGCGTGCAGCCGGCGCGGTTGCGGATGAAGAGGTACTGGCCCAGGCGCACCTCCAGCTCGCGAATCCGCGCGCTGATCGTCGACTGGGTGACGTTGAGGCGCTCGGCGGCGCGCACGAAATTGCCTTCGTCGACGATGGCGAGGAAACTTCTGATCTGTTCGAGGTCCATAAATCGCGCCGTCCCCGGGGCAAGGGTGATGGCGGCATCGCGCGCCATGCGAGCATTTCCGCGCGTCCCAGCCCTTCAGGGGGCGATTATATCGACAGGTTCGATATTAAACTGCATAGAAATTCGCTTTCCTGCAGCAAGTGATTCACCAGATATTGCGTTGTCGGCACTACCGCCGATTTCCTGGGAAGGAAGCTCAGACCATGGCCGCTGCCAAGAAGCCCGCTGCAAAGCCTGCCGCCAAGCCCGCTGCAAAGCCTGCCGCGAAGAAGAAGAAGTAACAACCCGCAGCCGGTTCGCCGGCTTCGGTTTGTCTAAGACACGGCCCTTGTCGGAAACGGCAGGGCCGTGTTCTGTTTCAGGGGTCTGGACACAAGGGCTTGTGTGCCATGGATGTGACCCCGCTCACCGCAGGCTTCGGCGCCCGTATCGACGGCATCGATCTTTCCCGCCCGCTCGATGAAACCGCCATGGCGGCCCTCTACGAGATCTGGCTGGCGCGCGGCGTCATCCTGCTGCGCGGCCAGAACCTTTCGCCCGCCGACCAGGTCGCCTTCAGCGCGCGCCTGGGCGAGCTGGAGCCACCGCCCGCCAGCGAGGCCGGCACCCGGGAGGAACTGGGCGGCCAGCCGATCTGGTACATCTCCAATGTTCTGGAGGACGGCCGCGCCATCGGAAGCCTGGGTAGCGGCGAGGCCGAGTGGCACACCGACATGTCCTATCTGCCCGAGCCGCCCAGCGCGAGCGTGCTCTACGCCCGCGAGGTGCCGCAGACGGGCGGCAACACCAGCTTCTGCGACATGGCGGCCGTGCTCGACGCCCTGCCCGTCGACCTGCGCAGCGCCATCGAGGGCCGGTTGCTGCGCCACGACGCCAGCATGACCAGCGCGGGAGAGCTGCGCCGGGGGGCGCAGGCGGTGACCGACGTGCGCGCCACCCGGGGCGCGGTCCATCCCATCGTGCGCACCCACCCGGAGACCGGACGGCAGAGCCTGTTCCTGGGGCGGCGGACCAACGCCTATATCGAAGGTTTCGATGTATCCGAAAGCGAGGCCCTGCTCGATGCCCTGTGGGTCTTCGTGCGGCAGCCGCAGTTCGCCTGGGAGCATGTCTGGCGCGCGGGCGACCTGCTGGTGTGGGACAACCGCACCCTGATGCACCGGCGCGACAGCTTCGATGCCGGCGCCCGGCGCATCATGCTGCGCACGCAGGTCAAGGGCGACCGGCCGCACTGACGGCCGGAGAGGCTCAGGGCAGCAGCACCGCCGCGCCCTGCAGGCGGCCCTGTCGCAGGTCGTCGAGCGCCCGGTTGCCCTGCTCCAGGGGATAGGTCGCGACATGGGTGATAACCGGCACCCTGGGCGCCAGGGCAAGGAACTCCAGCGCGTCGGCGCGCGTCAGGTTGGCGACCGAGCGCAGGACCCGCTCCTCCCAGAGGATGGCGTAGGGAAAGGCCGGGATCTCGCTCATGTGGATGCCGGCGCAGACGACCGTGCCGCCGGGTTTCACCCGCGCCAGCGCCTCGGGCACCAGGGCGCCGACGGGGGCAAAGAGGATGGCGGCGTCCAGCGGCTCGGGCGGGGCCTGCCCGGAATCGCCGGCCCAGACTGCGCCCAGCGCACGGGCGAAGTCCTGGGCGGCGGTATCGCCGGGGCGGGTGAAGGCGTGGACCCGGCGGCCCTCCCAGACCGCGACCTGGCAGAGGATATGGGCCGCCGCGCCGAAGCCGTAGATACCCAGCGCCGCCCCCTGCCCCGCCATGCGGTAGGCGCGGTGGCCGATCAGCCCGGCGCAGAGCAGCGGCGCGGCCTCGGCATCGCTATAGCCCTCGGGCAGGGCGAAGACGTAACGGGCGTCCGCCACGGTCCATTCTGCAAAGCCGCCGTCGATCTGGTAGCCGGTGTAACGGGCATCCGGGCAGAGGTTCTCGCGGCCCGAGCGGCAGAAGTCGCAGGCGCCGCAGGAAAAGCCCAGCCAGGGCACGCCGACCCGCTCGCCCGGTGCGAAACCGTTGACACCCTCGCCCAGGGCGGCGATGCGGCCGACGATCTCGTGGCCGGGCACCACCGGCAGGCGCGGCTGCTTGAGGTCGCCGTCGACGACATGGAGGTCGGTGCGGCAGACGCCGCAGGCCGCGACGGCGATCAGCACCTGGCCCGGGCCGGGCGCCGGGCGATCCATTTCCTCAAGCTCCACCCGGCCGCTTCCGGGGGCATGGCAACGCAGGCAACGCATGGCCCCTCCTCCGGCGCCGGGCGGCCACGGCACGTCCGGCCGCGGACGCGCCGCGCGGGCGCGCCCGACCGACCGGCATGCGGCAGCCGCGTCAGCTTCCGCCCGAACCCGAACCGCCCGCGCCGCCGGAACCGCCCGAGCCCGAGCCGCCCGAACCCGAAC
This sequence comes from uncultured bacterium, assembly GCA_938014945.1. GTDB lineage: Bacteria > Pseudomonadota > Alphaproteobacteria > SP197 > SP197 > CALGGB01. Next base: position 26,959 of record CALLQH010000017.1, read on the forward strand.
CCGAACCCTCCTGCTCGCGCTCGCGGTTCTGATTGCCGTCGCCGCCCTGGCCGTCCTCGCCGGTCGTCTCCTGCAGCATGAGCTGCTCCTGCGTGCCGGACTGCTGCTGAGCGCCGAGCTGCTCCTGATTGCGATGGCGCTCCCGCTCCCTGCGCTGCTCTTCCTCGTGGAGCTGCTCCTGCTGGAGCATGAGGCGCTGCTTTTCCTGGAGCTGCTGCTGGCGCTGCAGCGGATCCTCCTGCGCGCCCTGCTCCATGAGCTGTTGCTGCTCCTGCTCCATCAGGCGCTGCTGCTCCATAAGGCCTTCCTCGTCCTGCTCACGGAGGCGATCCTGGTCCTGCAGGCGGTCCTGATCCTGGAGGCGGTCCTGATCCTGATCCTGATCCTGATCCTGGTCCTGATCCTGGTCCTGATCCTGGAGACGGTCCTGGTCCTGATCCTGATCCTGAGTCGTGTCCTCGGCGTAGGCGGCCGGCAGCAGGCCGGAGCCCGCCTCCTGGTGCAGGGCATGGCCGACACCCAGCGACAGCATGACGGTGCCGGCCAGGAGGAGGCTGCGCTGCAGCGCGGGGATGGTCTTGTCTCTGGTCATGTCCTGTCTTCCCTTTAGCGTGGGCTGGCGGCCCGCGCCGCGGCTCCCGTGGGGAAGCTGCGTGCGACCGTCGTTTCGCGGCACCGGGTGCCACCGGACGTTGAACATGCTGGAGCGTCCGCCGCGCGGCATTGACCTGCGTCAACCCCATGCGGGACCGGTCGTGGGGGCGGAAATGGGGAGGATCGCGCCGGGCAGCGCGCCCCACCCTACCAGCGGCGCTTGACCGCGTCGGTCAGCAGGCGGGCGCCGGTTTCGGTGACGACGATGGTCTCCTCGAAATCGCCGACGTAACCCTGGCGCGAGAGGCCGCGTTCGACGCAGAGCACCATGCCGGGCTGCAGGGTCTCCGGGCTGTCGAGCGTCAGCCAGGGCGAATCCCAGCCCATGCCGACGCCGTGGCCCATGGCGGCGAACTCCGCGTCCATGGGGAAGTCGAGCGCCTGCTGCTTCGCAAACGCCGCCTCGGCGATGACACCCACGGGCTTGCCCGGCTTGATGGCGCCGATGCCCGCCTCGACGACGGCGATGGCGGCCTCGAAGGATTCGATCTCGGCGGCCGTGCTGTGGCCCACGGGCTTGGAGCGGGCGAGGTCGAAGTAGTAGCCGTTGACCACGCCCGAGAGGCCGATGTGGAACCACTCGCCGGCCTCGACCGGGGTGTCGTCCTTGAAGGTGGGGAAGCTGTGATAGACGGACTTCGGGTCGTTGCCGCCGCGCCCGGAGCCGATGAAGGAGTTGTAGAGCAGGCCGGCTTCGTCGGTGAGTTTGTCGAAGCCGATCTTCATGATGTCGCGGTGGGAGACGCCGACCTCGACCGCATCCAGCATGGCGTCGATCGCGCGCGAGCCGACCCAGGAGGCATGGTGCATCAGGGTGATCTCGGCGGGCGACTTCACCATGCGCACCCGGTTCATCAGGGCATCGGCATCGGGCCAGGCGGCATCCGGCAGGGCGGCCTGGAGCTTCCGATAGGCCGAGACCGGCAGGATGTCGGCCCCGACGAGGCCGATGGTGGCGCGCCCCAGCCCGGCATCGCCGATCACCCTGGCCAGCGTGCCCAGGCCGTCGTCCTCCACGATGATGCTGTCGACATGGGCGACACCGTCGCCATCCGGGTGCATGTCGGCGACGAGCGTGGAGGCCCCGTCCGGCGCGATCAGCACAAAGGCATGGCCGCGCCCGCTCCAGTGGCCTTCCTCGTCCGGGATGTAGGGGAAGGAGGTGTAGAAATCCGTGGCGTACTTGACGTTGGCATAGCGGTCCGCCGTGCCCCCGCCGCGCGCCACCAGCAGCAGCGCATCCATGCCCTGCCCCTGCGCGGCCGCCAGCAGACGCGCGCGACGCTCGGCGAACTCGGCGGCCTGGGGCCAGGTGATCTGGGGACGTGGGGACATGGGCGGGGCCTCTGCTGCGCGGGATGACGGGCGCGCACCCTAGGACCGAGAAGCGGAATGCAACAAGGGGCTCAACGCATCAAACTTGGATTGTGGACACTTGAACGCCGGTCGATGCCATATTCGATCACAAACGAATGCCAGAACTGTGCGGCTAGTTCGAAAACATCTGCGGCATGCAGTCGCTCATCACCTGAAATCAACTTCCAAACCCAATCGCCTCGATCTTCAACGAGTTCGAATGGACTTGTCTCAGGAACAGAATCGAAACGATTCGCACTGGCATGGACCGAGATCGTGCCAGCATCACTATCCTT
>CALLQH010000018.1 GCA_938014945.1 uncultured bacterium
CGACCAGCGTATCGAGGCAGACATCCTGGCCCTCGTCCCACACGACACGGCCCAGATACTCGACGTTGATCTGATGGCAGATGCCCGTGCCCGGTGGCACGACACGCAGGTTGTCGAAGGCGGTCTGGGCCCAGCGCAGGAACTGGTAACGTTCCTTGTTGCGCTCCATCTCCAGCTCGACATTCTGGCCGAAGGCCTTCGGGGTGCCGAACTGGTCGACCTGCACGGAATGGTCGATCACCAGGTCGACGCGCGACAGCGGGTTGATGCGGTCGGGGTCGCCGCCCAGCTCGCCCATGGCCTGGCGCATGGCGGCCAGATCGACGACGGCGGGAACGCCCGTGAAATCCTGCATCAGCACGCGCACGGGGCGGAAGGCGATCTCGCGGTCGCTGGTGCGCGTCTCGGTCCACTTGGCCAGCGCCTTGATGTCGTCGGCCGTGACCGTGTCGCCGTCCTCGTGGCGCAGCAGGTTCTCCAGCAGGATCTTCAGGGAGATCGGCAGACGCGCGACGTCGCCCAGTCCGGCGGCGGCCTCCAGGGCATAGTAGCTGTAGGACTTGTTGCCCACATCCAGGGTCTTGCGGGCACCGAAGCTGTCGAGACTGGTCACGTCGAATTCTCCATCGATGGCGGGTGGCGACCCCCGAGGTCGCTGCAGTGCAACATGGTACCACTTGCGTGCGAACGCAAATGACCGTGCGTTGACCCGCACTTGTTCGCGCGCGTAGATAACACGGCTTGCGGCGCTGTTCCGTCGCCATCCTTTCAGCAGAAATCGGGGGAGAGTGCGATGGAGAGGCTTGCCGGAATCGTCGGAGCCGTCACCTTCGCCGGCAGCGCCGTGGGCAGCGCGATCACGGCCCATGTCGCGCGCGACGGGGCGACGGTGACGATGCTCGACCCCGACGGCGCGCGCACCGATGCCGCCGCCGCCGACATCCGAAAGTCCTGGGGCACGGTGGCGATCCAGGAAGTCGATCCCCACGGCGGCGACGCCAAGGCCATGGTCGCCGAGATCGCCCGCACCTGCGGCGGTCTCGACCTGCTGGTGCTGCTGATGGACGAGACGGGCGCGGTGGCCGGCGGTCTGGTCAAGGCCGCCCTGCCGGTGATGGCGCCGCGCGGCCACGGCATGATCGTGGTTGTCGATCCGGAGGGCACGCCGCGCATGGGCAAGCTGGAGGAGGCGCTCTCGGATGTGCGCCGCCGCCTGGAGGCCGAGCACCGCGACAGCGTGCGCTGCTACGGCATCGCCAGCCTGCCGCCCGGCGGCGGCAACCTGGGTGCCGCCATCGCCCACCTGGCCGCGACACGGCCGGAAGACGAATTCGAGGGCCGGGTCATCCTTGTGCCGCCCGTCTGAGCGGCACAACGCTCGCACTCGGGCGTTGCCTTCCCATATCCATCCACGGAACGCACTGGGAGAAACAACGCCATGAGCAAGACCAAGATTGTTGGAATCTGCGGCAGCCTGCGCAGCGGCTCGGTCAACCGGGCCGCGCTGGAAGCCGCCGCTTCGCTCGCCCCCGACACCATGACGATCGCGCTGTGGGACCGGCTGGGCGACATCCCGCTCTACAACGACGATGTGCGCGAAAAGGGCTTTCCCGCCGCCGTGACGGAGCTGGCCGAAGCGATCCGCGGCGCTGACGGCGTGCTGATCGCCTCGCCCGAGTACAACTATTCCATCCCCGGCGTGCTGAAGAACGCCATCGACTGGGTCACCCGCGTAGAAAACCAGCCCTTCGCGGGCAAGCCGGTCGCCCTGATGGGTGCGAGCCCCGGCGCCATCGGCACGGCGCGCGGCCAGTACCACCTGCGCCAGTGTTTCGTCTTCCTGGACGGGCTGGTGATGAACAAGCCGGAGGTCATGATCGGCGGTGCCTACGACAAGGTGAAGGACGGCAAGCTGGTCCACGAGGACACGCGCGGCTTCATCGCCGACAAGTTCCTTCCCGCCTTTTCCCGCTGGATCGCAGCCCATGGAGGCGCGGCGTGAGCTGGCGTCCGACCGAGGAGCCGGTCTGCCACCCCGCACACGGCGTCATCGAGGTCGTCATCAGCCCGCGCGAGCGGGATCTCGGCGGCTTTTCCGTGCGCCGTGTGCTGCCCGCAGCCGAGCGCCGCGCGGTAGGGCCCTTCGTCTTCTTCGACCACATGGGCCCGGCGACCTTCCCGCCGGGCGAGGGCATCAACGTGCGCCCCCATCCCCACATCGGGCTGGCGACCGTCACCTATCTCTTCGAGGGCGAGATCCTGCACCGCGACAGCCTGGGCAGCGAGCTGCCGATCCACCCCGGCGCGGTGAACTGGATGACCGCGGGCCGCGGCATCGTGCATTCCGAACGCACCAGCGATGAGGAGCGCAAGCGAGAGCGGCGCCTGCACGGCATCCAGACCTGGGTCGCCCTGCCTCTGGCCCACGAGGAGGACCCGCCCGCGTTCGAGCACATCCCCGCCGACCGCCTGACCGTGTTCCGCCAGGGGGATGCCGAACTGCGCCTGATCGCGGGCAGTGCCTATGGCCACCCCCCGCCCTTCGAGACCGTGGTCGACCTCTTCTACATGGAAGGGCATATCGACGCGGGCGGCACTCTGACCCTGCCCGCCGATCTCGGTGAACGCTGCGTCTATCTGGTGGGCGGCGGCCTCTCCATCGCCGAACGCGCCATGGAGCCGACCGACATGGCGGTGCTGGAGGACGGCAGCGATATCACCCTGCAG
>CALLQH010000019.1 GCA_938014945.1 uncultured bacterium
CCGTAAGGCCCAGGATGGTGTCGAGTTTCAGCATGGCGCCACGATGCCGCTCCGCGCCGGCACACTCAAGGACCGCCTGCACCTCAGGGCTTGCCAGCGCCCCGCCGCCATGCACCAGATGGCGCCTCCAGTGGGCGTCCAGCATGAAACCCCTCGACCTTCTCGTCGTCATCGCGGTGCCCGTGATCTGGGGCTTCGGCTTCACGCTCGCCAAGGACACCTTCAGCGCTTTCCCGCCGATCTTCCTGATGAGCCTGCGTTTCTCCATCGCCGCGCTGATCCTGATCTGGTTCGTGCGTCCCCTGTGGGACCGCGCCGGGCGCCTGCTGCTCACCACCTTCGTCGGCGGGGCGGTGGCCTACAGCCTGCAGTTCACCGGTCTTTCAGGCATGTACGCCTCGACTGCCGTGCTGGTCGTGCAGCTCGAGGTCGTCTTTGCCTCCCTGCTCGCCGCCCTGGTGTTCAAGGATCGCCTGAACCGCTGGCAGGTCGGCGCCATGGTCGTCGCGCTGATCGGCATCGGCTTCATTGCTGGCGATCCGCAGATCCAGGGCGACCCCTGGCCCTTTGCCATGGTCGTGCTGGGCGGCCTTTCCTGGGCGGGCGGTCAGATCCTGGTGAAGTCGCTGGGTCCGGTCGGTGGCCTGCGCCTCATCGCCTGGTTCGCTGCCTTCGCCGGGCCGCAGTTCCTGATCGCCTCGCTGGTTTTCGAAACGGGCCAGTGGCAGGCCGTGCAGGCCGCCGGCTGGGGCGACTGGGCCAAGGTCTTCTACCTCGCCATCATCATGACGGTGGGCGGTTATGCCCTGTGGTATCGCCTGGTGGGCATCTACCGCCTCAACCAGATCGTGCCCTTCCTGCTGCTGGTGCCGGTGACATCGATCGCCGGCGGCATCCTGGTGCTGGGCGAGGAACTCACGACCCACGTCGCCATCGGCGGCGCCATCGTGCTCGCCTCGGTCACCTTCATCCACCTTTCCCAGGCCCGCCCTCCTGCCCTCCGCCAGGCCGGGAGCACCGACAAGCCTCTGCTGCCCCCCGAAGCCTGATCGCCGCAGGCCTGATCGCCGCACGCCCGGCCAACGGCCTTCGCACGCAATTGCCACACAAAGATCACGAGCCTTCCGCCAAGCTGCCTCTTTACGCCGCTTGACTGGATTCCGACGGTCGCTGGCCGGGCCCTTCCGCCCGTGTCCGATCCCGGCCGGTCAGGAGAGAGGCCATGGTTGTTTCACGGATGGAACCGGGCACACGCCTTGAACTGCACGAAGGCCGTCCGGACGGACGCACCATCGCAAGCTGGGTTCTCGTGGCCGCAGGCTGCGTCGAGGAGCGCGCCACGACCCTGGCCGTCCTCGCCTCCGCCGATCCGTGCCCAGGCACATCACCCCGACGCTATCTCGTCATTCGCCCGCCACAACCCCAGAAGGAAACCCGACGCCATGCTCAACATGCGCAAGCAGGAGGCCCCCAAGCCTTCGGACGCCCCCGCCCCCGTGGCCACGCCGAAGTCGGTCTACGACCGCTTCCCTTCACCCAAGCCTGAGGCCACCGCCATGTCCACCACGCCCGGCCAGCCGATGGCCGACACCGACACCGGCCCCACGGATTTCGTCATCGGCCGCGGCACCCGCCTGAAGGGCGAGATCGAGGCCGGCGGCGACGTCATCGTCGAGGGCGAGGTCGAGGCCTCGATCCGCGCCGCCACCATGCGCATCGCTGCCGGCGGCTCCGTGACGGGCGACGTCGATGCACCCAATGTCGAGGTCCGCGGCCGTTTCGAAGGCACCCTCAACGTCCGCGAATGCCTCACCGTTTCCGGCGAGGGCCACGTCTCGGGCACGGTGCGTTACGGCGAACTCAAGGTCGACCGCGGCGCCCGCATCACCGGCGACATCGCGCTGGTGGATGAGAAGGCAAAGGTGGTCGTCTCCCGCTCTGAAGCCAACAAGGAAAATCGCTCGGAGTAACCCTCGACTATGCTTCGCTAGAAACGATCAGTTCCTTTGCAGGCAGTCGGCTTCCCGAAGACGAAATCGAGTAGGTGGTTCGTACACTCCGGATTTGCGCCCAACCGAAGAGATCGCGCACCTCAGGAACATCGTTGATTGACATTATGAACTTCCCCTTGAGCCCACGAAGGGTGTCGGCCAGCAGAGTGAAATCATTGCGCTCGAAGACATCGCATCCATACGAGGCCTCGGACCCCCAATAGGGAGGATCCAGATAGAACAGGATGCCCCTGTGGTCGTACCGTCGGATGAAGGCCTGCCAAGAGAGACACTCAATAACGACATTGGCCAGACGCTCGTGAACCGCATCAATAGAGTCTCTCAAAACTAGAGCATTGAACCTACTCGCGGCGCCCTTCGACACACCAAAGGTTCGGCCGCAGATCTTTCCTCCATAGCCCGTTCTCTGGAGGAACAAGAATCGAGCAGCCCTCTCAAGATCGGTGAGTGAACTAGGATCAAGCTTGAGTAGTGCCTCGAACTCAGATCGGGAAGCGACCTGATATCGGATCAGGTCGCAGAGGGCTTGATGATGGCGCTGTACCACCCGTAATAGGGTGACAACCTCGCGGCTGATGTCGTTGATCACTTCGATCCGAGCAGACGTGTTGCGACGAAAAAAGATCCCGCCCATACCGAAGAACGGCTCTGCATATACGTTGTGTTCTGTGGCTTCGATCTGGGCGCCAATGGCTGACGCCAGGTTCCGCTTACCCCCGAGATAGGGCGCAAGGGGTTGTGCTGCAGCCGGGAAGCGGCCCCTTCCCCAATCGAAGGTAACCACCTGTCCTATCTTCACCTGTCGTGGGCACTTGTATGCCCTGCATTTGGTCGAGCTCATTGGCTACTCCCGCCCCGCCACAGCTCGATGCCGCGCTCGGCGGTGCGGCCGACGACATAACCGCCGACGCCGACGGTCATCAGGTCCCACAGCCGCTCGGGCAGGTCGAGGGCGATGCCGACACCGAACATGGCCTGGGCATAGGGGGCGATCAGGTAGTTGTTGGCGATGATGGCGACGATGGTCAGCATCAGCAGGGGCCGCCAGTTGCGCTGCAGCCAGGAATGGCCCAGCGCCTCGGTCTTGACGATGTCGGCGGCGGCCTTGCGCAGTTCGCCCTCCTGGGCGATCAGCAGGTTCGTCACCTCGGACTTGATGGCGTTGACCTGATCCTTGTCGGCCACAACGCGCGGCAGAACCTTGTCGAGCACGCCGGCGAGCAACGGCAGCAGGGCTGCGATCATCGGTTACACTCCTGATAGAGGGGACGGTGGGGCGGCAAGCGCGACACGACGGTCAGGCGATGCGCTCCCAGAGAAAGAACAGGGCCATCAGGCCCCAGCCGATCAGCACCAGCAGGGTGCCCCGGCTGGTCTGGCGCAGCCCGCGGATCTCGTCACGCGTCTCTCGCATCTGATCCCGCGCCTCCCGCCAGCGCTCCGCGCAGCGATCCTCGTGGGCATCGATCTTCTGGTTGGCGAGCGCCGCAGCTTGGCGGGCTTCGTGGTCGATGTTGGTTCTGCTTCGGTCCATGGCATCACTCTCAATCGTGACCATCAGGTCACGGTCATCCTTTCGTGACGACGCGTCAGAGCACGATCACTGCCGCTGCT
>CALLQH010000020.1 GCA_938014945.1 uncultured bacterium
GCCGATCCGCTGCACCCAGAACCCGACCATGGGCGAGGAATGGCGCCGCGGCTGGCACCCGGAGATCATCCCGGCCAAGGCGAGCGAGTCCCATGTCCTGGTGATCGGCGGCGGGCCCGCGGGCCTGGAGGCCGCGCGCGCGGCGGGCCAGCGCGGCTACCGCGTGGCCCTGGCCGAGGCCGAGGGCGAACTCGGCGGGCGCATCAACCGCGACAGCCGCCTGCCGGGGCTGGCGACCTGGGCGCGCGTGCGCGACTGGCGCCTTGGCCGCCTGCACACCCTGCCCAACGTGGAGCTGTTTCCCGGCAGCCGCCTCACCGCCGACGACGTCGCCGAGTTCGCCGCCGACCATGTGGTCTGCGCCACCGGCGCGTCCTGGCGGCGCGACGGCGTCGGCGCGGCGACCCCCTTCGGCGTCGCGGGCCTGGAGCACGCGCTCACCCCCGACGACATCCTGAAGGATGGCGCCGAGCCCATCGGCGCCGTGCTGATCTACGACGACGACCACTACTACATGGGCTCGGCGCTGGCCGAGCTTCTGGCCGGGCGCGGCCATGCCGTCACCTACGTCACCCCTGCCCCGGTCGTCTCCTCCTGGACGGCGATGACCAACGAGCAGTTCTTCATCCAGTCGCGCCTGGTGGCGCTGGGCATCACCGTGTTGACCGGACGCCGCCTCGCCGCGGCATCGGAAGGCAGTGCGCAACTGGAGGGCGTTTATGGCGAGGCCGCCATCACCGCTGCCTGTGACAGCCTGGTGCTGGTGACGGCGCGTTCGAGCGACGACGCCCTCTACATCGAGCTCGCCGCGCGCGGCACGGCCAACCTGCATCGCATCGGCGACTGCGAGGTGCCCGGCGCCATCGTGCACGCCATCCATGCCGGTCACCGCTTCGCCCGCGATTTGGATGCCGTCGTCGACCCCGACATGCCCTTCCGCCGCGAGCGGGTGGTGGCATGAACGGCGCCATCCCCTTTCCCGCACGTTCCTGAAGGAGACGACACCATGAGCAGCGACGCACCGGCACGGAGCGCGCGCAGGCGCGGCGGCGCGGGCGGCAGCGGACGCCAGAAGGGCGGCGTCGTCCAGGCGGGCTGGCGCGTGCCGCACAACCCGTGGCCGCCCTTCGAGATCGTCTCGGCCGACCAGATCGAGGCGATCCACCGGGCTTCGCTCGACGTGCTCTCGACGATCGGCATGGAGATCCTGCACGCCCCCTCGCGCGATCTGCTGAAAGGCGAAGGCTGCCGTGTCGAGGGCGAGAAGGTGTTCTTCGATCCGGCCATGGTCGAGGAGAAGGTCGCGGGCGCGCCTGCCGAGGTGACGCTGCACGCCCGCAACCCGGCCAAGTCCGTCACCATGAAGCAGGGCAACATCGTGGTCTGCGCCGTGGGCGGCCCGGCCTTCGCCACCGACCTCGACCGCGGGCGGCGCAACGCCAACTTCGCCGACATGGAGAACTTCACCCGCCTGGTGCAGGCGCTCGACGTCATCCACATCGAGGGCGGCGGCGCCATCGAGCCGACGGACCTGCCCGCCGAGACGCGCCATCTCGACATGTACCGCGCCTTCGCCACGCTCACCGACAAGCTGTGGACCGGCTACGGCCTGGGCGCCTTCCGCGCCGACGACGCCATCGAGATGGCGGCCATCGCGCGCGGCACCGACCGCGACGACCTGCTGGCGCGGCCCGGGGCGCTCACCGTCATCAATTCCAACTCGCCGCTGCGCCTGGACGGGCCGATGTCGGAGGGGCTGACCGCCTTCGCGCGCGCCGGCCAGCCGTTTGCCGCAACGCCCTTCACCCTGGCCGGCGCCATGGCGCCTGCGACGGTGGCGGGTGCGAGCGTGCAGCAGAATGCCGAGGCTCTGGCGATGATCGTGCTGGCGCAATGCGTGCGGCCGGGCACGCCGGTGATCTACGGCGGCTTCACCAGCAACGTCGACATGAAGACCGGTTCGCCCGCCTTCGGCACGCCGGAATACTCCCAGGCAGTGCTGATCGGCTGCCAGCTTTCGCGCCGCTATCGTGTGCCCTATCGCACCAGCAACGTCACCAGCGCCAACAGCCCGGACGCCCAGGCGGCCTACGAGTCGATGATGTCGCTGTGGCCCGCGTTCATGGGGCAGGCCAACCTCATCAAGCAGGGACTGGGCTGGCTGGAGGGAGGCCTCACCGCCAGCTTCGAGAAGTTCATCCTGGATGCCGAGATGCTGCAGATGATGTCGGCCTTCCTGCAGCCGCCGGCGGTCGATGCCGATGCCTTCGGCGTGGAGGCCATGGCCGAGGTCGGGCCCGGAGGCCACTTCTTCGGCACCGGCCACACCCTGGCGCGCTACGAAAACGCCTTCTACAGCCCGCTGCTCTCGGACTGGCGCAACTTCGAGACCTGGGAAGAGGCCGGTTCGCCGACCGCCGCGCAGAACGCCAACCGCATCTGGAAACAGCTTCTGGCCGAATACGAGCAGCCCGCAATGGACCCCGCGATCACCGAAGCGATTGATGCATTCGTGGCACGGCGAAAGGAAGAGATCGCTTCCGGGTGAGACCTGGACCCAGATTCTTCTTGTCAAATCGCCCTGGGTTGCCCCCAGAATAGACAAATTACGTTCTGTTTACGGACGGGCGTGTCTGGTTTCGCAGGGGTGCCGACCAGGCCGGACGCGTGAGGCACGGGGTCGGGGGCAATCAGGGTCTTCATGGTGGACGAATATCGCGGTTCCGGCGGGGCTCGGAACAATGTCACCGCCACGGTCAAGTGGTTCAATCCTTCCAAGGGTTTCGGTTTCGTGCAGGCAGGGCCGAGCGGACCGGATGTCTTTGTCCATGCATCGGTGATGACGCGCGCGGGGCTGACCAATCTGCCCAACGGCGCCACCATGGTCTGCGACATCTCCGAGGGCGATCGGGGCCTGCAGGTTTCCATGATTCACAGCCTGGACACCTCCACCGCCGAGCCGGAGGGGTTCACCGAACGCCCGCGCGGCGGCTTCCGCGACGGTCCGCCGCGCCGCGAGCGCCAGGACCGCTTCGAACGCGACAGCGGCGAGGAGCGCGAGCTGACCGGCACGGTCAAGTTCTACGACGCCAACAAGGGTTACGGCTTTGTCGTGCCCGACGGCGGCGAGCGCGATGTCTTCGTGCCCGGCCGCGTGCTGCCCAAGACGGGCCTTGCCCGCCTGGAGCCCAACCAGCGTGTGCATCTGCGCTACGTCGAGGGCGACAAGGGGCCGCTGGCCACCTGGGTCGAATCGCTCTAGAGGCTTCCCGCGGCGCCCGTCCGGCCGCCTGTGTGCGGCCCCGGCGGTTGCCGGAGGAGAAGCCCGATGCATGAACCCGATGCCGAGCATGTTCAGGCGATCAGCGACTGGCTGATCGAGCAGGGCCTGCTGCAGGCGCCCATCGGCGCCATGCTTTCAGGCTTCTGCGACCGCCTGTTCGAAGCGGGCGTGCCCCTGCTGCGCGCCAATGTCTCGGCGCGCACCATGCATCCCCTGATCGACTCCATTTCCCATGTCTGGCGGCGCGGCGGCCAGGTCGAGGCGCGCGCCAACACCTACGAGGATCAGAACCACGAGCGCTGGCAACAAAGCCCCCTGCGCACCATCGTCGAGACGATGGATACGCGGCTGCACCGCACCGATCTGACCGACCCCGCCCAGACCGCGACATGGCCGGTGTTCGAGGAGTTCCGCAGGGAGGGCGCCACCGAACACGCCCTGCGCCTGATCGGCTTCGGCGTCGACGGCAAACAGACCGGACGCACCGGCGTGATGATGACCTGGCTGACCGACCGTCCCGGCGGCTTCAGCAGCCGCGACATGAACGTGCTCGAACGCCTGATGCCGCGCCTGGCCCTTTCGGTGAAATCCACCGCTGACCACGACATCGCCGCCAACCTGCTCGACACCTATGTCGGCCACGAGGCCGGCATGGCGATCCTGGGCGGATCGTATCGGCGCGGAAGCTTCCGTATCATCCCCGCGGCCATCCTGTTTGCCGACCTGCGCGGCTTCAGCGCCATTTCGGACCGCCTGGAGCGCGAGGCCATGGCGGACCTGCTGAACACCTGTTTCGACGCCATGGTCACACCGATCGCGCGCCACGGCGGCGAGGTGCTGAAGTTTCTGGGCGACGGCCTGCTTGCCGTCTTCGACCGCGAAGGCCACCAGGACGGCGACATCTGCTTCGGCGCGCTCCATGCCGCGGTCGAGGCCGCCAAGGCGGTCGGGGCCGTGCCGGTGCCCGACCGGCCGGGAGAGTGCATGCAGCTCGACGTCGCCCTGCATCTGGGCGAGGTCTATTACGGCAATGTCGGCGCGGCCCACCGGCTGGACTTCACCGTGCTCGGTCCGGCGGTGAACGAGGCCGCGCGCATCGAGGCGCTGTGCACCGAGCTCGACAGCCCGATCCTGATTTCCCAGTCCTTTGCCGACGCCGCGGTCCATTGCAGCCCGCACATCATGCCGGCCGGCAGCCACCACCTGCGCGGTGTCGCCGAACCGGTGGCGCTGTTCACCCTGCGCCCGCCCGCCTGAGGCGGCCGACGCAACGACCCTGCGGCCCATGCGTTGCCTCTCCCGAGACCGAACAAGGGAGAAAACCATGTCGGACAACGTCTACAAGGTCGTCGAAATCGTCGGCTCGTCCTCCACCAGCACGGACGATGCGATCCGCAACGGTGTGGCGCGCGCCTCCAGGACCCTGGAGAACCTGGAGTGGTTCGAGGTCGTGGAGAGGCGCGGTCACATCGAGAAGGGCGCGGTCGCCCATTTCCAGGCTGTGCTGAAGCTGGGCTTCCGCCTCAACGACTGAGCGAACGCGCGGGCGTGACAGCGAGCGCCTCGCGGCGGTCGCGCACGCCCTGCGCCAGCGTTTCGAGCACCTCGAGCGAGGTTTCCCAGTCGATGCAGGCATCGGTGATCGACTGGCCGTAGACCGGTTCCTTTCCGGGAACCAGGCTCTGCTTGCCCGCTACCAGGTGGCTTTCGATCATCACGCCCATGATGCGCCGGTCGCCGGTGCCCACCTGACCGGCGATCTCGGCCACCACGCCCGGCTGGTTCTCGTGGTTCTTGCGGCTGTTGCCGTGGCTGGCGTCGATCATCAGGCGCGCCGCCAGGCCCGCCTTCTCCAGTTCCGCCGCCGCGCCGTCGATGCCCGCGGCATCGTGGTTGGGCACCGTTCCGCCGCGCAGCACGACATGGGCTTCGCCGTTGCCCGTGGTCGTGGCGATGGCAGCCCTTCCGTTCTTGTCGATGGCGAGGAAGTGATGCGGCTCGGTGGCGGCCAGCACCGCATCGACCGCGATGCGGACATCGCCGTTGGTGCCGTTCTTGAAGCCGACGGGGCAGGATAGCCCCGAGGCAAGCTGGCGGTGCACCTGGCTTTCGGTGGTGCGCGCGCCGATCGCGCCCCAGGCGACAAGGTCCACGATGTACTGCGGCGTCATGACATCCAGGAACTCACAGGCCGCAGGCAGACCCAGCGCATTGACATCGAGCAGCAGACGGCGGGCCAGGCGCAGGCCCGCGTCGATGCGGAAGCTGTCGTCCAGGCCCGGATCGTTGATCAGGCCCTTCCAGCCGACCGTGGTGCGCGGCTTTTCGAAATAGACGCGCATCAGGATTTCCAGCTCGCCGGCATGGCGCGCGCGTTCCACCGCAAGGCGGCGGGCGTAGTCCATTGCCGCAGCGGGATCGTGGATCGAGCAAGGGCCGATGACGACGACGAGGCGGTCGTCGCGTTCATCGAGGATGCGGCGGATGGCCTGGCGCGCGCCGTTCACCGTTTCGGTGATGGCGGGTGTGGCGGGCGCCTCGGCAATCACCTGGGCGGGGGCGGAAAGCGTTTCCATACGCTGGATTCGCAGGTCGTCGACGGGTTGCAACATGGTCGGGCTCCGGGGGTTCTGGGGGATCCGGAGGCCTGAAACAAAAAAGCCGCCAGGGTCCCCTGGCGGCGGATGAAGGTGGTTCGGTTGGGGTAACCTCAGGCCGAACGGTCTCCAGCCGGCGCCAAAGGCGTCGGATAGAAGACGTACCAAAAGTAGCTCTGGCGCACGGCGAGGTTCATGGGGCGCTTCATAGCGCCGCCCGAGGCGCTTGTCACCCCGCAGGTTCAGAAGACGTCGAGGTAACGCCGCCGGTCGAGATCGCTGACATGGCGGCGGAAGGCATCGTCCTCGTGGCGGCGCGTGGCGACGAACCAGTCGACGAAGGCATCGCCGAACAGCTCGCGCGCCGTTCCCGAGGCATCCAGCCGGTCGGCGGCGCTGCCCAGGGTGCGCGGCAGGCGACGCTCCGGCGGCAGCGAATCGGGCTGGGCCTCGCCCTCCAGCGGCGGCCCGGGATCGATGCGGTTCTCGATGCCCCAGAGGCCGGCACCCAGGCACTGCGCGAGGCTGAGATGGGGGTTGGAATCGGCGGCGGGCACGCGGAACTCGACGCGCGTCGCACCCGGCGAGCCGGTGATGATGCGCACCGCGCAGGTCCGGTTCTGCACGCCCCAGGCCGAGACCACCGGCGCCCAGATGCCCGGCACCATGCGCCGGTAGGCGTTGGCCGTGTGGGAGCACATGGCAAGCGTTTCTGGCAGCAGCGTCACCAGCCCGCCGACGAAATGGCGCAGGGTCGCAGAAAGTCCCTGGGGATCGTCGGGATCGTGGAACACCGCGCCACCCTCGCCGTCCTGCAGGGAGACATGGAGATGGCCGGACTGGCCGTTGGTGGCGTTCGACCACTTGGCCATGAAGGTCGCCATCAGGCCCTGGCGTTCGCAATAGGTCTTGGCGAAGGTCTTGAAGAGGCCGGCGTTGTCGGCTGCGACCATGCCGGGCGCGGGTTTCAGCGGCATCTCGATGCAGCCCGGCCCCTGTTCGGTATGAATGGCGTCGATGCCGATGCCCAACGGCGCCATGACCGCTTCCATGCCGTCGAAGAAACCGCGCGCCACCGAGGGCATCATGGAATAGGTGTGGTTGCCCTGCTGCCAGGGCACGAGATTGTTGTAGTCCTTGGCGCGCACGCTTTCGGGCGTCTCGTTGAGCACGAAGAACTCGTATTCGAAGCCCGCCGTGACCGAGAAGCCCATCGCCTGGGCGCGTTCGAGCTGGTCCGCCAGCAGGTTGCGCGGCGCCAGCCTGCCGGTCTCCCCGGCGAATTCGGCGATGAACAGTGCCTCATGTTCGGCGAAGGGATAGAGCCGCCCGGTGGTGGGATCGATCGGCGAAGGGGCATCGGCCCAGGCGCCCTGGCGGTAAGGCGCCTCGGCGACATCCCAGTGGTAGAGCACCTCGCAGAACTCGTAGCCGCCCTT
>CALLQH010000021.1 GCA_938014945.1 uncultured bacterium
GGTGCTCGATGAGGGTCTCGGGACCGCCGAGCGAGGTTGCATTCTTGATGAGCTTCGTGCCGCCCCAGACCCCGGCAGCGTCATGCACGTCACCGTCCACCTCGAAGGCGAGCATGGCGCCGAAGCCTGTCATCTGTCGTTTGGCAAGTTCGTGGCTGGGGTGATCGGCAAGCCCGGGATAGAGGACACGCGCCACGTTCGGGTGATCGCGCAGGAAGGTCGCCAGGGCCATGGCGTTGGCCTGGGCCTTTTCCATGCGCAGGTGCAGCGTGCGCATGCCGCGCAGCAGCAGCCAGGTTTCCACGGGACCGAGCACCGCGCCGGAGCGGAAGCGCATGTGTTCCACATGACGCCACCAGTCGTCGGCCTTCGCCGTGGCGATGGTGCCGGCCACGACATCGCTGTGGCCGTTGAGATACTTGGTCGCCGAATGCAGCACGATGTCGGCGCCAAGCTTCAGGGGCTGGAAGAAGGGCGGCGGCATGAAGGTGGCATCGACCACCAGCCGCGCCCCCGCCCCGTGCGCGATCTCGGCGCAGGCGGCGATGTCGGGAACGATCAGTTCGGGGTTCGACGGCGCCTCGACCCACAGGATCTTCGTCTGCCCGGGCCGGATCATCGCCGCCATGGCGGCAAGGTCGCCCGCGGGGTAATTCTCGAAGACGATGCCCCAGTGGTTCGCCATGTCGGTCGCCATGAAGTGCAGACCGCCGTAGCCGACCTCCGGCAGCAGCACATGGTCGCCCGTCTTCAGGGCCTCCACGACCATGGCCATCGACGCCGTGCCCGAACCGGTGACGAGCGCTGCCTCAGCACCCTCGAGCCGGGCGAGCAGCGCCTCGACCTGCCGGTAGGTCGGGTTTTCCGGGCGGCTGTACCAGATGCCTTCGTCACGCTCCCATGCGGGATCGCGCTTGTAGGTCGTCGCCATCTCGATCGCGGGAACGACGCCACCCGACATCGGTTCCAGCCAGCCCAGCGCCTGGGCGAGCAGCGTGTCGGTGTGGGAATCCTGCGGCAGATCGGCCATGAGGAACGATCAGCCGTCGAGCTTCTTTTTCAGAACCTCGTTGACCATCTTCGGGTTGGCCTTGCCGCCCGAGGCGCGCATGACCTGGCCGACGAAGAAGCCGAAGAGCTTGTCCTTGCCGGAGCGGTACTCCTCCACCTTCTGCGTCTCGCGCGCCATGACCCCGTCGATCACGGCCTCGATGGCGCCGGTGTCGGTAACCTGCTTCAGGCCCTTCTCCTCCACAATCACGCCGGCGGCCTTGCCGCTCTCGAACATCTCGGCGAAGACCTCCTTGGCCGTGCGCCCGGAGATCGTGTCGTCGGAGATGAGATCGAGCAGTTCGCCCAGCGCCGCGGCGCTGACCGGGCTTTCCTCGATGCCCTTGCCCGCCTTGTTGAGCAGGCCGAAGAGCTCGGAGATCATCCAGTTGGCCGCAAGCTTCTTGTCACGGCCTTCGGCCACGGCCTCGTAGAAGTCCGCGTTCTCCTTCTCGGCGACCAGCACCGAGGCGTCGTAGGGCGACAGGCCGAACTCCGCCATGAAGCGGTGGCGCTTGGCGTCCGGCAGCTCCGGCATGGAGGCGGCGATGCCGTTGATCAGTTCCTGTTCCAGGCGCAGGGGCAGCAGGTCGGGATCGGGGAAGTAGCGGTAGTCGTGCGCCTCCTCCTTGCTCCGCATGCTGCGCGTCTCGCCGCGGCCGACGTCGAACAGGCGCGTCTCCTGATCGACCTTGCCACCCGATTCCAGGATGTCGATCTGGCGCAGCGCCTCGTACTCCAGCGCACGCGACATGAAACGCACGGAGTTGAGATTCTTGATCTCGCAGCGCGTGCCGAGTTCGCCGCCGGGCTTCCTCACGGAGACGTTGGCGTCCACGCGCATCGAGCCTTCCTGCATGTTGCCGTCGCAGGTGCCGACGTAACGCAGGATCGAGCGCAGCTTGCGCACGTAGGCCGCAGCCTCCTCGGGCGAGCGCAGGTCCGGCTTGGAGACGATCTCCATCAGGCCGACACCCGAACGGTTGAGGTCGACATAGGAGTGGGACGGGTCCTGGTCGTGCAGGCTCTTGCCCGCGTCCTGCTCGACATGCAGGCGCTCGATGCCGATGACCTTCTCGGAGCCGTCCTCCATCTCGATCACCAGGCGGCCCTCGGAAACCACGGGCTGCTTGAACTGGGAGATCTGATAGCCCTGCGGCAGATCGGGATAGAAGTAGTTCTTCCGGTCGAAGACGGAGTAGCGGTTGATCGTGCCCTCGATCGCCAGGCCCGTCTTCACCGCCTGCTCGATGCAGGTCATGTTGATGACCGGCAGCATGCCGGGCATGCCCGCATCGACCGGCGAGACCTGGGTGTTGGGCTCCGAGCCGAATTCGGTCGAGGCGCCCGAGAAGAGCTTCGAGTTGGAGACGATCTGGGCATGGACCTCCAGGCCGATCACGTACTCCCAGGTGCCGGTTGCACCCTCGATGGTGCTTGCCATGGTCAGTACCCCTCCGGACGGACATCGAAATCGGCGGCCTGCTCGATGGCGCGCCCGACACGCAGGACGGTGGCTTCGTCGAACGCCTTGCCGATGACCTGAAGGCCGAGCGGCAGCCCCTCGCCCGAAAGGCCGGCAGGCACCGACATGCCGGGCAGGCCGGCAAGGTTCACCGGCACCGTGAAGATGTCGTTGAGATACATCGAGACGGGATCGGAAGGCGGATCCTCCGACGGGAACGCCGCCGACGGGGTTGCGGGCGTCAGGATGGCATCGACATGGCCGAAGACATGGTGAAAGTCCTCGGCGATGCGCGTGCGCACCTTCTGGGCCTTCAGGTAATAGGCGTCGTAGTAACCGGCCGAGAGCACATAGGTGCCGATCAGGATGCGGCGCTTGACCTCCTCGCCGAAGCCCGCGGCGCGGGTCTTCTCGTACATCGAGAGCAGGTCGTCGGCCTCGACGCGCAGACCGTACTTCACGCCGTCGTAGCGCGACAGGTTCGAGGAGGCCTCTGCGGGTGCGACGATGTAGTAGGCCGGCAGTGCGTACTTCGTGTGGGGCAGGCTGACCTCGACGGTCTTGGCACCCTGCTCCTCCAGCCACTTGATGCCCTGCTGCCACAGCGCCTCGATCTCGGGCGCCATGCCGTCCGAGCGGTATTCCTTGGGAATGCCGATGGTCATGCCCTTCACGCCCTTGTCGAGATCGGCCTCGAAATCGGGCACCGCGATGTCGGCGGACGTGGAATCCTTGGGATCGTGGCCCGCCATGGCGCGCAGCATGATCGCCGCGTCGCGCACACTGCGGGTCATGGGCCCGGCCTGATCGAGCGAGGACGCGAAGGCGACAATGCCCCAGCGCGAGCAGCGCCCATAGGTCGGCTTGATGCCCACGGTGCCGGTGAAGGCCGCGGGCTGGCGGATCGACCCACCGGTGTCCGTACCCGTGGCGCCGAGCGCAAGACGTCCCGCAACCGCCGAGGCCGAACCGCCTGAGCTGCCGCCCGGCACGCGGGCGCGGTTGTCGCCGCGCGCCTTCCACGGGTTGATCGCCGGGCCGTGGTAGCTCGTCAGGTTGGACGAGCCCATGGCGAACTCGTCGAGGTTGGTCTTGCCCAGCATGACCGCGCCCTGGCGCCACATGTTCGTGGTGACGGTCGACTCATAGAACGGCTTGAAGCCGTCCAGGATGTGCGAACCGGCCGTGGTCAGCGTGTCGGCGGTGCAGAACAGGTCCTTGATGGCGACCGGGATGCCCTCGAGCAGGCCGTTGCCCTCGCCCTTCGCCCGGCGCGCATCGCTGTCCTGGGCCATGGCGAGCGCCTTCTCCGGCGTCTCGGTGATGTAGGCGTTGAGGTCGCGGTTGTTCTCCATGGCGTCGATGTGGGCCTCGACGAGCTCCATGGACGAGATCTCGCCCTTGGCCAGCAGGTCGCGCGCCTGCGCGATGGTCAGATCGGTCGGGGTCATTCCACCACCTTGGGCACGACGAAGAAGCCATGGGCCGACTTGGGCGCGTTCTTCAGGATGCCTTCGGCGTTCGCGCCGTCGCTCACCACGTCCTCGCGCGCCTTCAGGTTCATCTCGACGACGCTGGTCATGGGCGCCACGCCCTCGACATCGACCTCGTCGAGTTGCTCGACCCAGGCGAGGATGCCGCCGAGCTCGCCGGCAAGGCGTTCCTGCTCGGCTTCGGTGGTGGCGATCCGGGCCAGCCGGGAGATGCGCGCAATGGTGGTCTTATCGAACGACATATGACATGGTCCCTGCCGCGAAGTCATTGAAACGGCTTGGAAAAACGTGACCGAGACTGCCCCGGAGCGCGCGAACCTATCATCGGCCCATGGGAGCGACAAGCCGCTCAGGGATGCCGCCGCGTTTGCGCGCCTGGTCCCCAGCGGCGTGCTGCTGGGTCTCGATCCCGGCACGAAGACCATCGGTGTCGCCGCGTGCGACGCCACCCGGCGCCTCGCCAGCCCCGTCGAAACCATCCGCCGCACCAAATGGACCGCCGATCTGGCGCGCCTGGCGGTGATCGCAAAGGAGCGTTCCGCCGCCGGCATCGTGCTCGGTTATCCGCTCAACATGGACGACAGCGAGGGGCCGCGCGCCCAGGCATCGCGCCAGATGGGACGCAACCTGATCCGCGGCCTGGGCCTTCCCGTGCTGCTGTGGGACGAGCGCCTGTCGAGCTTTGCCGCCGAGGAGGCGATGACGGAGGCGGGCCTCAGCGCCGCGCGCCGCAAGGAGCGCATCGACCGCGCCGCCGCCGCGCTCATCCTGGAGGCCGCCATGGCCGCCATGGCGAAGGTGGGCTGAGCGGTGATCGAAGCCTTCGCGGCGCTGGCGCCGATCTTCATCGTCATCGGCCTGGGTGTCTGGATCCGCCATTGGCTGAAGGCCGACGACGGCTTCTGGCGGCTGCTGGAGAAGCTCACCTATTTCATCCTCTTCCCGGCCCTGCTGATCCATCGCCTGGGCACCACGGCGCTTCCCGAAACCGGCCTGCTCGCGGCGATGGCCGCGCTGCTGCTGCCCTCGCTGGTCATCACCGGCATCGGCCTGGCCCTGCGCCGCCCGCTCAACATGAACGGCGCCGACTTCGCCACCGGCACCATGGGCGCGATCCGCTTCAACAC
>CALLQH010000022.1 GCA_938014945.1 uncultured bacterium
CGCGCCAGCGGTCCGCACGATTCTCCCGATCGCCCGCCCAGGCCAGCAGCACGAGGTCGCGGAACAGGTCCGGTCCCAGGTCGTAGAGCACCTGACGCTGGGCGGAGGTGTCCATCCCGGCTTCCAGCGTCCTTGCCGGCGGCGCCATGCGCGCCAGACGGGCGATCTCGACATTGGCCATCTTCAGGCGCTGGCCCAGCGCCTCGCCGCCGCTGCCGACCAGGGCCGCCAGACGGCGCAGGGCATCGCGGTCGTCGATGCCGCAGAGCGCCAGCAGCGTGGTGAACGGCCCGGCCTCGGGCAACACCGCGGGAAGCACGCCGATATCGGCCATCACCTGCAGCGTCGGCACCGGCGCGGGTATGGCCAGCAGCTTCATCAGCTCCATGCGCACCCGCTCGACCGACAGGCGGCCGAGGCTGCCCGCCGCGGCTGCGCAGGCCTTGAGCGCCTCCGGGTCCGGCCCGCCATGGCCGAAGCGCGCCAGGAAGCGGAAGTAACGCAGCACCCGCAGGTAGTCCTCGGCGATGCGACGCTCCGGCTCGCCCACGAAACGCACGCGTCCGGCGCTGAGGTCCTCGCGGCCGCCGAAGTAGTCGTAGAGATCGCCCCGGGGCGACAGGCTCATGGCGTTGAAGGTGAAGTCTCGGCGCGCGGCATCGGCGCGCCAGTCGTCGGTGAAGGCGACCTCGGCGTGGCGCCCGTCCGTGGCGACGTCCAGGCGCAGGGTGGTGATCTCGAAGGGATGGCTGCCGGCAACCGCCGTCACCGTGCCGTGGTCGATGCCGGTCGGCACGCCCTTGAGCCCCGCGCGCGCGAGCAGGGCGAGCACGGTCTCGGGCGTGTCGGGGGTCGCCAGGTCGACGTCATTCACCGGATCGCCGCGCAGGGCGTCGCGCACGCAGCCGCCGACGAAGCGCACCTCCGCGCCGTCGGCCGTGAGCGCGGCGACGACGGCGCGGGCATGGTCGTCGGTCATGGAGGCCGCCGGGACGATGCGCGCGACCGGAGCCTCCTGTGCGCCGCTCACCGCTGGCCCCGCAGCACCTGGACCAGGTTCAGCAGCACGGTCGCCGTGGCGCCCCAGATCATGCGGTCGCCGAAGTGCCAGACGCTGTACCAGCGGTCCGCGCCGCGCCAGAACATGCTCTCGCGCCGGTGGTTCTCCGGCTCGAGCAGGAATCCCAGCGGCACCTCGAAGGCTTCCTCGATCTCCGTGCCGTCGGGGCGGAAGACCACGGGCGGCTCCATAACGCCGACCACCGGCGCGATGCTGTAGCCCGATCCCGCGCGATGGGTGTCGAGACGGCCCAGGATCGTGAAACGTGCGGGGTCGATGCCGATTTCCTCCTGCGTTTCGCGCAGGGCGGCGCTCACCTCGTCCTCGCCTTCCTCGATGCGCCCGCCCGGAAAGCTCACCTCGCCGGCATGGCGTTTGAGGTGGCGCGAGCGCTGGCAGAAGATCACGGTCAGCCCCTCGGGATGGAGCACCAGGGGTACCAGCACCGCCGCACGGCGCGAGGGCGCCCCCTCCTCCCAGTCCGAGGGCGGGGCCTCCATGACCGGGGCGGGCATGGTCCGCAGCAGCCCCAGAAGGTCCTCAGCGGTCATCGTCGGCATATCCCAGAAGGAACTCCGCACCGCCCGAACCTACGATCAGCGCCTGGCGGCCATCACGTTCGGCCAGTTCGCCCAGGCCCACCAGTTCGTAATAGACCGGCCGCGCGATCAGCGCCTCCAGCCCCTCGCGCACCAGCACATAGGGCGAGGGTTCGCCCGTCTCGGGATCGAAAGCGACCCGGATGGGATGGTCCGGACCCGCGGTGACGGTGTCTTCGACATTGGTGCGGAACGTCAGGTTGCCGCCTTGCGCCGTCACCTCGACGGCGATGAAGGGCGCGTCCTCCACCCTGATCCGCCGCTTCTCCACGGGCGTAATCAGGAAATACTCGTCGCCTTCACGCTTGAGGATGCCGGCAAACAGCTTGACCAGGGCCGGGCGGCGAATCGCCCCGCCCTCGTGATACCAGGTGCCGTCGCGGGCGATGCGGATGTCGATGTCGGCGGCCAGAAGCTCGCGGAAGCGCCGCTCGTCCCCGCCCTTGGGCGCGGCCTTGGAATCGTCGTCTTCACGGGCTTGTGTTGGGCGCATGGTCGGGGGTGATACCGTATTGCTGTTCGACCTCTAAGATAGGCACGACAACCGGCCCGAGGAACCCATGGCGGAAAGCAATCAACGTTCCCTCCAGGATGCCAGCGACCTGACCGCCGATATCGAGCGTGTCGGCGAGCGGCTCGCGGCGGCAAGGACCGCCATCGGACGCGTCATCTTCGGCCAGGATGCGGTGGTCGAGGAAACCCTGATCACCCTGCTGGCCGGCGGCCACGCCCTGCTGATCGGCGTTCCGGGCCTGGGCAAGACCAAGCTGGTGGAAACCATCGGCACGGTCATGGGCCTTGAGGACAAACGGGTGCAGTTCACCCCGGACCTGATGCCCGCCGACATCCTGGGCAGCGAGGTGCTTGAGGAATCCGAAAGCGGGCGCCGGGCCTTCCGCTTCATCAAGGGCCCGGTCTTCGGCCAGTTGCTGATGGCCGACGAGATCAACCGCGCCAGCCCGCGCACCCAGTCGGCCCTGCTCCAGGCGATGCAGGAGCGCGCCGTCTCGGTCGCCGGCACGCGCCACCCCCTGCCCGAACCCTTCCATGTGCTGGCGACGCAAAACCCGCTGGAGCTTGAGGGCACCTACCCCCTGCCCGAGGCCCAGCTCGACCGCTTCCTGATGGAGATCGACGTCGATTACCCCGGCCGCGATGCCGAACGCGAGATGCTGGTCTCCACCACCGGCGCGCGCGAGGAGAAGCCACAGGAGGCCATGAGCGCCACCGACCTGCTGGCCGCGCAGAACCTGGTGCGTCGCATTCCCGTCGGCGAAAGCGTCGTGGAGGCGATCCTCTCGCTGGTCCGCTCCGGCCGCCCCGACGGCTCGGAGACCACGAGCGCCATCGCCTGGGGCCCCGGTCCCCGCGCCAGCCAGGCGCTGATGCTGGCGGTGCGCGCCCGCGCCCTGCTCGACGGCCGCTACGCCCCCTCCATCGACGATGTCGTGGCGCTCGCCGGCCCCGTCCTGCGCCACCGCATGGCGCTGACCTTCGCCGCCCGCGCCGACGGCATGACCGTCGACCAGGTCATCGAACGCCTGAAGGCGCCGCTGGGGTGAGAGGGGTGCAGCCCATCGCCTGCGGCGTTCTGCGCCATAGCAGACGGTCGCGCCGATGACGGAGAACCCCGTCGGCTTCCGCCAGCGTGCCGAGCAGCTGGTCGCGCATCTGCCTCCGCTGCTGGTGGAGGCCGAACATGTCGCCGCCATCGTCGCCCAGGGCGTCCACGGACGCCGCCGTGTCGGGCCTGGCGAGACCTTCTGGCAGTACCGGCGTTACCAGCAGGGCGATGCCGCGACCATGATCGACTGGCGCGCCTCGGCCAAGTCGACACGCCTTTATGTCCGTGAAAACGAGTGGGAGGCCGCCGAAAGCGTCTGGCTGTGGGCCGACGGCTCGGCCTCCATGGGCTTCCAGTCGCGCCTGTCGCAGACCTCCAAGCGCGACCGCGCGCGCCTGCTGGTGATGGCGCTGGCCGTGCTGCTGGTGCGCGGCGACGAGAACATCGCCCTGCTCGGCAGCGACCGGCGTCCGCGCACCGGCAGCGCCGCGCTCACGCGCTTTGCCACGCGCCTGATCCGCGACGGCGAGGAGGAGCCGGCGAGCCTGCCGCGCCACGACATCCTGCCGCGCCATGCCCAGCTCGTGCTGATCGGCGATTTCCTGGAGCCGCTCGAGTCGCTGGACGCCATGGTCAAGCATTTCGCCGGGCTCGGCGTCACCGGCCACATGGTGCAGGTGCTCGATCCCGCCGAAGAGACCCTGCCCTATGCCGGGCGCGTGCTGTTCGACGGCATGGAGCGCGAAGGCACCATGCTGGCGAGCCGCGCCGAGGCCCTGCGCAACGACTACATCCGCCGCCTGGCCGCGCACCGCGACCACCTCTCCGCCCTGACACGGCGCACCGGATGGAGCTTCACCATCCACCACACCGACAAGCCGCCCCAGGCCGCCCTGCTGCCGCTCTACATCGACCTTTCGGGCAAGGTGCAGTGAGCCCGCCATGGTGAACCTGGGTCCGCTTGCCTTCGCCGTGCCCTGGGCGCTGGTCGCCCTGGTCCTGCTGCCGCTGCTTTGGTGGCTCTTGAAGGTGGTGCCGCCGATGCCCCGGCGGGTTTCCTTTCCCGCGATCCGCCTGCTCTTCGGCCTCGACACCGACAAGCGCGCCGCCGAATCGACGCCGCTCTGGTTGATCGTGCTGCGCATAACGCTTGCCGCCCTGCTGGTGCTGGCGGTCGCGCAGCCGCTGGTCAATCCCAGCCACCGCACCCTGGCCGGCGGCGACATGCTGATCGTGGTCGACGACGGCTGGGCCTCCGGGCGCGACTGGAGCGCGCGCCTTGCCGCCGCGCGCGGCCTGCTTGCCCTTGCCGAACGGCAGGACCGCAATGTCGTGCTGCTGACCACCGCCCGTGCCGACGAGACCACCCCCCTTGCGAGCAGCGGCCTGCTGCTGCCCCAGGAGGCCGAACAGCGGCTCTCTGCTCTGACTCCGCGGCCATGGCCCGTGGACCGCGCGGCCGCGCAGGATGCCCTGGCGGACATCGGCGAGATCGGCCAGGTCATCTGGATCGCCGACGGCGTGGCGAGCGACGACGACGAGGCCTTCGCCAATGCGCTGGCTTCGCTCGGCGACCTCACCGTCATGACCGACCGCGACATCGGCGGCGCTCTGGTCCTGCTGCCGCCTGCCGAGCGCGACGGCGCCATCGTGCTCACCGCGCGCCGCGCCGACCGCGACCGCCAGCGTGCCATCTGGGTTGCCGCGGAGGACGAGGACGGCGCCCTGGTCGCGCGCCAGCAGCTCGTTTTCGAGGAAGGCGCGGGCGAGGCCGAGGCCGCACTCACCGTGCCGCCGGAGATGCGCAACCGCATCGCCCGCCTGGTCATCGAGAACGAACCCAGCGCGGCCGCCGTGGTCCTGCTCGATCAGCGCTGGCGCCGCCCGCCCGTGGGCATCGTCACGGCCGAGGGACTGGAGGCCAACCAGCCCCTGCTGGCGCCGGGCTACTTCGTCGAACGTGCCGTCGAAGGCGCGGCCCAGGTGCGTCGCGGCACCCTGGCCGAGCTTCTGGCCCAGCCGCCCGCCGTCATCATGATGGCCGACATCGGCACCGTTCCCACGACAGAACGCGACACCCTGGAAGGCTGGATGGAGGGCGGCGGCGTGCTGGTGCGCTTCGCCGGGCCTCTGTTTGCCCAGGACACCGACGACCTGGTGCCGGTGGAGATCCGCGGCCGCGAGCGCTCCATGGGCGGCGCGATGAGCTGGTCCTCTGCGCAGCGCATCGCGCCTTTCGAGCCGGGTTCTCCCTTCGCC
>CALLQH010000023.1 GCA_938014945.1 uncultured bacterium
GAGCGCGCGCGAGACGATCCTTGCCCGCGTGCGCGCCAGCCGCAGCCGCCCCGATGAGGCCGCGGCCAAGCGCACGGTGAGCGAGCGCCTTGCCGGCCATGCCCGCCATCTCCAGCCCGCGCGCATCGCGCTTGATCACGATGGGCTGATCGCGCTGTTTGCCGAAAAGGCGGGCGCGGTCGATGCCACCGTGGAGACGCTCGACAGCGAGGCCGCCGTGCCCGAGGCGGTCGCGCGTTACCTGCGCGGGCGCAACCTGCCCGCCGAGGCCGCCATCGCCGCCCATCCCGATCTCGACCGGCTGGACTGGAAGGCGAGCACCATGACGGTCGCGCGCCGCGCGCCCGAGGGCAGCGACCGGGTCGGCATCAACCGCCCGCTCTGCGCCGTCGCCGAAACCAGCACCCTGGTCTTCGCAAGCGGCCCGCAGAGCCCCGCGACCATGAACTTCCTGCCCGAGACCCACATCGTGGTGCTGCGCCAGTCGGAGATCGTGGGCGGCTACGAGGACGCCTTCGACCGCCTGCGCGCCGCCGGCCGCGGCCAGGGCACGGCCCTGCCGCGCACCCTCAATCTCGTCACCGGCACCAGCCGCACCGGCGACATCGAACAGATCCTGCAGCTTGGCGTCCACGGCCCGAAGTTCATGCACATCCTGGTGGTGAAGGACTGATCCCGCCATGGCCACGCCCGATCACGGACCTCGGTCCGACACGGCCTGAGGTGGCCAAGCGCAAGGACAGGGGTCTCTCCAAGGAGGACCTGCGCATCTGGCGCGCGGTCGCGGAATCGGTGGCTCCCCTGCCGGGCAAGGCCCTGCCGCCGCCCGATCCCCTCGCTCCCGCGACACCCGCCGCCGAGGCCAAGGCTCCGGCAAAACCACGTCCCAAGGCCAGCGTCGCCGCCCCGGCGAAACCGCGCGGCACGGCGCTGCACGAGCTGGATGCCGCGACGGCCCACGGCATCGATCACCGCATGGCCCAGCGCTTCCGCCGCGGCCAGCTTCCCATCGACGGCACCCTCGATCTGCACGGCATGACACGCGAACGCGCCCACGAGGCGCTGAACCGTTTCCTCGGGGCGGCCCAGGCGCGCGGCGACCGCTGCATCATCGTCGTCACCGGCAAGGGCCAGAAGGGTCCGCTGGAACCCCACACCGGCGTGCTGAAGGCGACCCTGCCGCGCTGGCTCAACGATGCCCCGAACCGCGCCCGCGTGCTCGCCTTTGCCCCGGCCCGCCCGCAGCACGGCGGCGCCGGCGCCTTCTACGTGCTGCTGAAGCGCACCCGCGCGGAACGCTGAAGGCACAACACCCATGGACATGCTCGCCATCGTCGTGCCGGTTTTCGCGGTCATCGCCACCGGGCTCATCGCGGTGCGCACCGGCCTGGTGCCGGCCTCGATCGCCTCGGGCCTCGTCACCTTCTCCTATTTCGTCTGCGTGCCCTCGCTGATGTTCTCCATCGTCGCGCGTTATCCCCTGGAGGGGCTGCTGGCGGGCGACTTCTGGCTGCTCTTCGGCGCGGGTTCGCTGATCGTGCTGTTCGCCCTGCGCTACGGCACGGGCCGCCTGCTGGGACGCGACGGGCGCACGCGCGCGGTCAGCGCGCTCGCCTCGGTGATGGCCAACACCGGCTTCGTCGCCCTGCCCGTGCTTTACGCGATCTTCGGCGAGCGCGGTGTTCCTTCCGCGGCCATCGCCAACATCGTCATCGCCGCCGTGCTGATCCCCGCGGGCGTCGTGCTGCTGGAGGCGACCGGCGGCAAGTCCGGCGGCAGCCCGGCCACACCCCGGCGCATGGCGCTGCAGGTGCTGCGCAACCCCATGGTCTGGCCCGCGCTGCTGGGCTTCGGCTTTGCCGCTCTGAAGCTGCCGGTGCCGCAGATGATCGAGGACTATCTCGACCTGCTCGGCCAGGGCCTCACCCCCTGCGCTCTCTTTGCCATCGGCGCCTCGGTCAACCTCGCCACCCTGCGCCACGAGGGCAGCCGCATCCTGATCGTCTCCACGATCAAGCTGGTCGCCCTGCCGGCACTGGTCCTGGGCGCGGGCCTGCTGCTCGGCCTCGATCCCTTCCTTACCGCCTGCGCCGTCATCGCGGCGGCCTCGCCCACCGCCAACACCGCCTATGTGCTGGCGGTGCAGTACGGCACCCAGGAACATTCCGTCGCCGCGACCATCTCGGCGACCACGGCGGCGAGCGTTCTCACCCTGCCCGCCTGGCTCTTCCTGCTCGGCCTGCTCGAGCCCGCCCTGTTCGGCGGCTGAAGCCGGGCCCCTAACCCTCGCCGGGCTGGGGGCCGTCGTAGCCTTCGATGATGACGAGTTCGCCCTCGCTGTGGGGCAGGCGGTGGGCCAGCGCCTCCTGGTATTCGCGCGAGCGGTAGCAGGCGAGTGCCGCGGCGTAGTCGGGGAATTCGATCACCACGTTGCGCGCGCGCGCCGCGCCCTCGGGCGCCTCGAAGGGGCCGCCGCGCACCAGGAAACGCCCGCCATACTTCGCGAAGGCCGCGCCGTTGCGCGCGATGTAACCCTTGTAGCCTTCCGTGTCGGCGACATCGATGCGGCCGATCCAGTAACCCTTCGCCATCGCGCGTTCCCCTCTAAACTGACCCTGACAGACAACGGAGTGGACCATGCCCGAACTGAAAGGCTCCTGCCATTGCGGCGCCGTTTCCTTTGCCGTGGAGAGCCACGGACGCCATCCCTACATGCGCTGCTACTGCAGCATCTGCCGCAAGCAGGACGGCGGCGGCGGTTACGCCATCAACCTTTCGGCCGATGCCGCGACCATGAAGATCGACGGCGCCGAACACCTGACGGTCTATCGCGCCAGGATCGACGGCCAGCGCTCCAACGCCGAACGCAATTTCTGCAAGCACTGCGGCAGTGCGCTGTGGCTCTACGATTCGCGCTGGCCCGAACTCATCCATCCGCTGGCCAGCGCCATCGACAGTCCGCTGCCCCGGCCACCCCAGACCGTCCACATCATGCTCGACTTCAAGCCCGACTGGGTCGACGTGCCGGGGCCCGATGCGAAGAACGTGCACTTTGCCGGCTACCCCGAACGCTCCATCGAGGACTGGCACAGGAGCCACGGCATCTGGGAGGAGTAGCGGTCAGCCCCCGCCTCAGCTCTCGTCGGTCAGGCGCGCGACTTCCTTCACGAAGTCGTTGAACATGTGTTCCAGGTTGTCGTCCCACCACTTGGGCCACACCGCGCTCTGCACCACGACAAGATCGCGGCTGGGATCGACATAGACGAACTGGCCGTTGATGCCCTGGGCGGTGAAGTCGCCCTTGCCGCTGCCGTAGGTCCACCACTGGTACTGGTAGCCCAGCGGATAGCCGCGGTAGAGCTTGCCGGGGCGCACCTGCGGGCGCGACGGGGTGGTCGCCTGCGCCACCCAGCCTTCGGGCAGCAGGCGTTCGCCCTGCCACAAACCGTCCTGCGCCATCAGCAGGCCGAAACGGCCCCAGTCGCGCAGGCGCGCGTTGAGCCCGGCATAGGCGATCTCCACCGCATCGGGCCCGGTGCCGTCGACCTGCCAGAGGGCATCGGCCTCCATGCCCATGGGCGCCCAGAGCTGCTGGGAGAGATAGGCCGAGAGCGACATGCCCGTGACGCTCTCGATCAGCCAGCCCAGCGCCTGGGTATCGGCACCCTTGTAGTTGAAGGTTTCATAGGGCGCGGTGTCGGTGCCGAAGGTCAGCAGGTACTCGTGCGCGCCGACCCTGTGGTTCTGCGCGACCTCGACCCACATCCTCTCGCTGTCGGAATAGTCCGAATCGTAATCCTCGCGGAAGGCGATGCCCGAGGACATCTGCAGCACCGCCTCGATCGGCACGCCGGCGTAGGCGGAGTCCGCAAGCCCGGGCACGTAACGGTCGATGGGATCGTCGAGCGAGGCGATCAGGCCCTCGCCCAGGGCGATGCCGACCAGGGTGGATACGACCGACTTGGCGACCGACTGCGATGTCATCATGGAGGTTTCATCGGCGCCGTTGCCATAGGCCTCCAGGCGGATGACGCCGTCCCTGATCACCAGCAGGCCGGTGACGCGGGCGCGCTCCAGGTAGGAGGCGACATCCAGCTTCTCGCCGTTGCCCCAGAAGGGCACGTCGCCCAGGTCCTCGTTGCGCGGCAGTTCGCTCACGGGCGGCGCCGTCGGCACCACGCGCACGGGGTAGATCTCGGCCCAGTGGCGGTAGGAGCCCACCATGTAGGGCTCGCTCCACATGGAGACCTTGTTGCCGACCGGCCAGAGTTCGGCATCGTCGGCCCGCGCGCCGAGAGCCAGCAGGATGAGTGCCAATCCGGCCGTCGCCGTCTGCAGGATTTTCACGTGCACCCCCGTACCGTCATGCAATCGGACGGTGTAACCATCTTATTACATGACGCGGGCGCGGCCGGCGATGCAAGCCCGGGACGCCGGCGACGTGACCTTCGTCACGCCGACAGGACCGGGTCGGCCTACAGGATAAACCGGCTGAGATCCGTGTCCTTGGCCAGCTCGCCGACGCGTTCCTGG
>CALLQH010000024.1 GCA_938014945.1 uncultured bacterium
CGGGCAGGCTCAGCATGCAGAGGTTGGGCCACAGGGTCCAGCCGAGGTAGGGCTCGTCGGGACCCAGCTCCATCGCCTTGTAGCCGGGGTTGCCGTGGTTGCGGAAGGCGCTGAACAGCGGGCCGTGGCTGGCGCTGCCGGCATCCGTCTTGTAGAGCGTGGCAAGCCGGGGATGGGCGACCGGGATGTGGTAGCCCTCCGAGAAGTTGTCGACCACGACCTTCCAGTTGGCGGCGATGTCGTAGCGATAGCTGGCCAGCCGCTGGTAGTCCGGCATGGCGTCGAGATGCCACAGGATCGTCTCGTCGAAGCCGGGATAACCTTCCTCGAACGGTTGGGGTTCGCTCGCCAGATTGACGAAGACGAGACCCGCGGCGACATGCAGCGCGATTGGCTTCAGCGGAAAGTCGGCCTTGTCGAAACCTGCGACATTTTCGGTGAGGCGGGCGGCGAGCAGGGTGCCGTCATGGCCGTAGGACCAGGCATGATAGGGGCAGGTGATGCCGCCCTTGATCCGCCCGCATCCCTTCAGCAGCTCGTGGCCGCGATGCTGGCAGACATTGAAGAAGGCGCGCAACGCGCCGTCCTGGCCGCGGATCACCAGCAGGGGCTGGCCGGCCAGCGTCTCGGTGATGTAGCTGCCCTTTTCGGCGAGGTCGCATAGGTGGCCGATGCAGATCCACGAGCGGCGGAAGATGCCCGAAAGCTCCCGCTCCAGAATGTCGGGGTCCGTGTAGTAGCGCGAGGGCAGCGTCCATGAGCGGAAGGGATCGCCGCCGAAGGTCCCGCGTTCGCCACGAACAGAGGTTTCGCCCATGGATGTCTCCCTGACAGGCGCGTGTTGATCCGGCCCGCGGTCCTGCTCGTGGCCGCGGGCAGTGAGAGATTACGCCGGAGGCGGTGCGGCCGCCTCCGGCGCCTTTGGGATTACATGCCGGCCTGGATCTGGTCCCACATGGTGATCAGGCGCTCGCGCTTGGCCTGGGGAATCTCATCGAAGAAGATGCCGCTGTTGAGCAGGCCGACGGGATCGGTAAGTCCGTTGGCCTTCAGCACCTCGGGATCGACCAGGGCATAGCTGTTCCGGTTGGCGTGGCCGTAGCCGTAGAGTTCGATCAGCGCGGCGCCGCCCTCGGGATCGAGCATGGCATTGAGGTAGTCGTAGGCCTGCTGCTCGCTGCCCGGCCCGTCATTGTTGATGGCAAAGCCGCAGACCCAGGGCAGGATCGGGGCGACCGGCACCAGTTCGATGCCCTGGGCGCCCAGGGCGGCGATGGACGAGGTCCAGATGTAGGCCGCGCCGATCTCGCCGCTGGCGAACGCCTGCTCGTACTCGCTGACGTCGGACCACACGAAGCGTGAGTTCTCCAGCAGTTGGCGCCAGATGCCCTCCAGTTCGGTCATCTCCGCATCGCTCGGGTCGAAGGGGTTGGCGAAGCCGCCGATGACGCCGCCGACCGCGACCGCGACGTCGATCTGGCCGTTCATCGAGACGCGGCCCGCGTACTTCGGGTCGATCATGATGTCGAAGCTGGGGTCGGTGACGTCGATGATCGCCGGGTTGTAGCCGATCGCCGAATAGCCGAAATCCCAGGGCATGAAGTAGTTCTGGCCCTCATGAATCAGGCCCTTGGGCTTGAACAGGTCCGGGATGATCTCGTCCCAGCGCGCGATGCGCGAGGTGTCGATGGGCTTGATGATGCCGGCGTCGCGCCAGCGGCTGACGCTGGCGGTGCAGGGGTGCGAAAGGTCGACGTTGAACCCCGCGCGCATCTTCTGCAGGGCCTCTTCCTCCTCGGCAAAGAAGCTCACCGCCGGTTCCGAGCCGTACTTGGCCGTGAACTCCGGATGGAATTCGGGCAGTTCGTAGCCGTTCCACTCGAACAGGGTGAGGTCGGTTGCCGCGCGGGCCTGCGACAGGGGCATGGCGACCGCGCTGAGGCCCGCCGCACCCAGTGCGCCGTTGACCTGGCGGCGGCTCAGCTTGCCGGCGCGCAGGCGATCCTTGAATTCGTTGACGTTCATTTCCCAGACACTCCCTTGTTGGCGGTGCCTTCGGGCACCTTCTCCGGAAGTGTCAGAAGCCTCCATCGCGGCGGCAAACGACATTTGCTGCCACCCAGTGTGACCTCAGGTTATGCTGGCGACATGAATCGCCTTCTGCCCAGTCTGACGGCCCTGCGCACCTTCGAGGCCGCCGCGCGTCACCAGAACTTCTCCCTGGCGGCTGAGGAACTGCATGTCACCCATGCCGCGGTCAGCCGGCAGGTGCGCCGGCTGGAGGAGGCGCTCGATGTGCGCCTGTTCGAACGCACGGGCAACCGGGTGGCGCTGACCGCCGCCGGCGCCGACCTGCTGCCGGTGCTTTCGCGCGCCTTCGACACCATTGCCGCGGCGACTGCCCGCCTGGCGGAGGGTCGTCAGACCGGACGGCTGGTGCTGAGCGTCGATCCCGGCCTTGCGGCGCGCTGGCTGAACTCCAGGCTGGAGCGGTTCCACCGCATCGCGCCGCACGTCGATGTCGAAATCATCCCGGCCCTTGACCTGGCGCCGTTCACCCAGGGCCGCGCCGATGCGGCCATTCACTACAGCTTCACCCCGCCCGACCCATCGGTGCGCTCGGCCTGGCTGATCGCCGTGGAGGCGTTCCCGGTCTGCAGCCCGTCGCTGGTCGGCGAACAGGGCGGGCTGCGCGTGGCCGCCGACCTTGCCCGCTTCCGGCTGCTCCACGAGCAGGACACAAGCTGGTGGCAGCGCTGGCTGACCCTGGCGGGGATCGAAGGGATCGACGGCACCAAGGGCCTCATCTATCACGATTCGAGCCTGGTTCTGGATGCCGCGGCGGAAGGGCAGGGGGTGGCGATCGGCGACAACCTGCTGGCCTTCGGCGCCCTGATGGCAGGGCGGCTGGTTCGGCCGTTCGGCCCGACCTGCGCCAGCGGCAGCTATTATCTGCTCAAGCCCGATCGTCCTCTGGAGCATCCCGCGCTGGCCGCGTTCGAGGCATGGCTCGTCAACGAGTGTGCGATCCAGGCAGAGGAGAGCCTGCGCTGGGGGCCGGAGCCAACACGTTCCTGATGACTTGAGTCTTGGCGATTGCAGGACTCCGCCCTAGGCCTGTAGTATGGGTTCACAAGCCGTTCGGGGGGACGGTTAGGGCAAAACAACTTACTTACGCTCGGGGCACCATGTTCAATCGTATGCAGCACCACGCCGGCTTGGCCTATCTGCCGATGGCTCTTGCCGCGCTTTTCTTCCTGGTCGCCGCCCCCGCCAATGCGGAAGAAGCGGCATTCCTCGGCCCTGACGCGTGTCAGAAGTGCCACAAGGCCGAAGTCTCGGTGTGGGAAAACACGCAGCACTTCGCCGTCTTCAGCGAGTTCCACAAGAGCGACGAGGCGCGCGACATCACCAAGGCCGTCGGTGACCGCAGCCCCAAGAAGAGCGAAACCTGCATCCTGTGCCACTACACCGCGGTGCTCGACAGCAAGGGTGAGCCCGATCCCATCGCCGGTCCGTCCTGTGAGAGCTGCCATGGCGCGGCCTCCAACTGGATCGACATCCACAACGATTTCGGCGGCCAGGGTGTGACCGCCGATCAGGAGACGCCCGAGCATCGCGAGCAGCGCATCGCCGATGCTGTCGCGGCCGGCATGATCCGTCCCGACATGCCCTTCGAGGTGACGCGCAACTGCTTCACCTGCCACGGCCTCAACAATCCTGCGCTTGATGCCGATACGGCTGCGGCCATGCTGGATGCCGGCCATCCGGCCAATGCCAACTTCGAGTTCGTCGCTTACAGCCAGGGCGAGGTGCGGCACCGCTTCTATCCGCCCGATCCCACGGTCAACCAGGAGATGACGGAGGCCGAGAAGGCCGAGTGGTATCTCATCGGTCAGGCGGCTTCTCTCGTCGCGGCCACCGAAGGCCTCGAGAAGATCAGCCATCCCAAGTACGTCGAGGCGATGAACACGCGTATCGCGCGCGCCACCGAGGCCCTGTCGCGGGTGCCCGAGGGTGCGCAGGTCGTGTCCTCGCCGACGGCGGACAACGCACGCGCCTTCGCCCTGGCAATTTCCGGCCAGGATCTCTCAGGCGCGGTGGGCGATCTGCTTCCGACGACCTACAAGTAAGTAGTCGATGCGCGCGATGCCGTCCCCGTCGGTGGGCGGCGTCGCGCGGCGGATTCGGGGATTCTGGGGGGCAAAGGTATGAGTTCGATTCCACGACCGCAGCGGTGGGATCGCCCGTTTGATGAGAACCTGCGCGACGAGGACGTCGCCAGTCTTCTCGCTTTTCCGGCGTTTGCTGAGATTGATGCCGCACGTTTCCCCGATCAGATCCCTCTGGACGGCATCGTGCGCAATGACGCGCGCCTGTTGCGTTTCGCGCCGGGCGAGGTGGTCGTCCGCGAAGGCGACTACGGCAATTCCGCATTCCTGGTAATCGACGGCACCGTCAGTGTCGTTCTCGCGCCCGGCCTGCCTGCTTCGATGCTGGGCCGTGCCTCCTCGCGCAAGCGCGGTTTCGGCTCGGCTTTGAGCCAGCTCTGGCGAAACCGCAACGACGTCTCCGAGGTGCGCGTTCTGGATCGCCGGTCACAGGCGGGAGTAGCCACCCAGGGTGCAGGCGGCACCGTCGTCGACATCGAAAGGGTCAAGGAGACCAACAGCACGGTTCAGCTCGGCAGCGGCCGCATCTTCGGCGA
>CALLQH010000025.1 GCA_938014945.1 uncultured bacterium
CTGGTGTTCTTCCGTGCCGCGGGCGTCGACCTGTCGTTGTGGACGGTGATCGTGGGCCATGGCACGGCGCTGACGGCGATTGTCGTCACCAACGTCTTTGCCCGCCTGCAGCGTTTCGACCGGCGCATCGAGGAGGCCTCGGCCGATCTCGGCGCCCGGCCCTGGCAGACCTTCCTGTTCGTCACGCTGCCCAACATCAAGTCGGCGCTGATCGGTTCCTCGCTGATCGCGTTCACTCTCAGCTTCGACGAGATCCCGGTGACCTTCTTCCTCACCGGCCGCGAGAACACGCTGCCGATGTACATCTGGTCGGTCATCCGCCGCGGCATCACGCCGGAGATCAACGCCATCGGCACGATCATCGTCGGCGTCTCGATCGTGCTGATCCTCGCCTCGGTCTTCATGATGTACCGCGAGAACCAGAGCGACGGTTCCCGCAGGTAGAGCGCTCGCGGCAAGAAACTCCGCACATGGAAAAGGCGGCCCTTCATGACGAAGGGCCGCCTTTTCTGCATTCCGGCGAGGTTCAGGCCTTGGCGCAGAAGGCGCAGATCTTGTTGCCGTCGGGATCGCGGACATAGGCGTAATAGGTCGTGCCGTCGGCCGGGCGCGGGCCGGGCTTGCCCTCGTCGGTGCCGCCGTTGGCCAGAGCCGCGGCGTGGAAGCCGTCGACGGCTTTGCGCGAACGGGCCTTGAGCGCGATCATCGTGCCGTTGCCGCTGGTCGCAGGCTTCTTGTTGTGCGGCTTGGTGACGAAGAAGGCGGCCTTTTCCGGCGCGTTCTTGGGGCCGTAGCCCGTGTAGTTGGCGCTGCCGCCGCCCTGGACCAGGCCCAGGGGGGCGAGAACGGCGTCGTAGAACTTGGTCGAGCGCTTCATGTTGGTGGTGCCGACCATGACATAACCGAGCATCCAGGTTCTCCCTCGTGTGACTGCCGGAACCGTCCGGCAGAATGAGGACATTCCGGCGGTCGCGGCCCCTGCGCAAGAGGGATCGCACAAGAGGGAAGATGGGGCCCGTCAGGCCATTTCGTAGTAACGGCGCAGTTCGAGGTCCGTGACGGTCTGGCGGAAGACGCCGGCCTCGTAGCGGGCCAGTTCCAGCAGGTTGTCAACGAAGGGTCCTGGCAGGATCTCGCGCACGGCGGGCGTGGCGTCTGCCAGGTCGGCGGCCTCGTCCAGGCTGCGGGGAACATGGTCGAAGCCCTGGAAATAGGCGTTGCCATCAGCGGGCTTGGGCAGCCTGATCTTCTTCTCCACGCCGCGCAGGCCCGAGCCGATGAGCATGGCGAAAGCGGTGTAGGGATTGAGATCGGCGCCGCCGATGCGGTGCTCCAGGCGCGTCTTGCTCTCGCCCGTGTTGATGACGCGCAGGCCGGCGGTGCGGTTGTCCAGGCTCCAGCTTCGCGTGACGCCGGCAAAGCTGTCGTCCTGGAAGCGCTTGTAGGAATTCACGAAGGGCGCGACGAAGAGCGTCGTCTCGCAGAGAAGATCGAGCTGGCCCGCGATGTAGTGGCGGAAGAAGGACGAGAGGTTGTCCCTGGCGCGCGCGTCCCAGCAGGCCGAGCGGCCCGTCTTTGCATTGCTGAAGCTCTGGTGGATATGGCCCGAATTGCCCGAGTGATTTTCGTGCCACTTCGCCATGAAGGTTGCCGAGACACCGGCCTCGGCCGCGATCTGCTTGGTTGCGGTCTTGAACAGCACCACCGTGTCGGCCATGGAAAGCGCATCGGAGCGGTGCAGGTTGATCTCGTACTGGCCCTGGCCCCATTCGGGGGCGCAGCCCTCGATGACGTCGTCGAAGCAGGCGCGGATGCGGCTGACGATGGGTTCGTGGAAATTGCCCTCGTAGATCGAATAGCAGTGGATGTCGCGCGAGGCCGGGCCCAGCCCGGCGAAATCGCCCCGGCGCACCTCGGCGATGGGCTTGGGCATCAGGTAGAACTCGAACTCCAGGGCGAAGAGTTCGGCGAGATCCATCTTGCGCAGGCGCGCGACCTGCCGCTTGAGCTCGCTGCGCGGGCAGAACGGGCAGGGCGAGCCGTCGGGCCAGACCCAGTCCACCAGGACGACCGCAGTGTGGGGTTCCCAGGGCGCCAGGCGCAGGGTGGCCAGATCGGGCTGGCCTTTGATGTCGGGCACGCCGGTGCCCATCATGTCGGGCATGACGTCGTCGACCGTCGTCGTCTTCATGATGAACCAGGCGAAGTTCAGCCCGGAATCCATCGCCTTCAGGAAGTAGGGTACCGGCATGCGTTTGCCGCGCAGCACGCCCGCGGGATCCGTGCCGGCGCAGATCACGGTGCGGACGTCATGCCTGTCGAGAAAGGACTCGACCTCCTTGCGTTCCATGCCTTGCGTTCCTTCCTTCGCCTCTGCGGGCGATCCATGACGATGGGCGGGCCGGCCGGAAGCCGCCCGTCGGGTTGCAGACGCCGGGGCTATTCTGCGGCGTCAGCCAGTTCGGGATTGGGCACCGTGCCGCGGGCGGCTCTGCGGTACTCATAGACGTCGGTGATCATCGTCTCGGTCCACCAGCCGCAGCGTGTGGGCGGGTACTTGGCCGGGCGTTCCTCGGAGACGAACTGGGGCAGAGGCTCGACGATGCAGTCGTGGTTGGCGCCGAAGAAGAAGGGGAAGGACACACGCTCGCGCCCGGAGCGGTTGATGACGCGGTGGGGCGTGGAGACGAACTCGTCGTTGGTCCAGCGCATCAGCATGTCGCCGATGTTGATGACGATGGCGCCCGGAATGGGCGTGGCCGCGATCCACTCGCCCTCGCGGTTACCGACCTGCAGGCCGCCGACCTCGTCCTGCAGCAGCAGGGTAAAGCATTCGTAATCCGTGTGGGCGCCGATGCCGATCTGCTTGGGGTCCACCGGCCCTTCCTGGGGCGGATAGTAGATCAGGCGCAGCTGGCCCATGGGCTTGTCGATCTTGTCCTCGAACCAGCCCTGGGGCAGGCCCAGCGTCATCTCGAAGGCGCGGAACAGGGTATGGCCCAGGGCCAGCACCCGCTCGTAGTAGTCGTACACGCCCTCGCGGAAGCCCGGCAGGTTCTCGGGCCAGACGTTGGGGCCGTACATGATGTTGCCGGCCAGATAGTCGGGGTCGTCCTCCGGCAGCTCCAGCGAGACCTCGTAACCCTCCTGCATGTCGGGCTTGGCCTTGACGTCGGCATAGAGGTCGCCGTTGGGGATGTAGCCGCGGTGACGCTGGATCTTCATGGCGTCGACCTTGCGCTTTTCCTCCAGCGGCAGGTGGAAGAAGCGCTTGGTCTGACTCATCAGTTCTTCGATCACCGGCTGGGGGATGCCGTGGTTCTTCACATAGAAGAACCCGACATGGCGGCAGGCATGGCCGATCTCCTCGGCGACGCGGGCCTGCGCGGCGGAATCGCCGTTCAGAAAGGGGCCGATGTCGATCACCGGAATGGCGTCGAAATCAACCTGGCGCGCCTCGATCGTGTCGGTCTTGCTCATCGCTGACGTCATGGTCCTGCCTCCCTGGCCGTGGTCATTGTGAAGAACGCGCCGGGGCGGGGCAAGGTCGCCTCATGCCGTCCGGGGCTTCTCCTCGTATTCCGAGAAGTCCGGCCGGCGCGTTTTCAACCAGTATTGAAATATGGGGCCGGACCAGTTGTTCGTCACCTTGCCGTCGGCGGTCTTGTACCAGCTGCGACAGCCGCCCTCCCAGACAGTCTTTTTCATGGCGTCCTGCACCTGCCGGTTGGAGCGCGCCATGGCTTCCTCGCGCACCTCGAGTACGGCAAGGTCGCGCGCCAGGATCTCGCGGATGCAGGCGACGATGTAGCGCACCTGGCACTCGATCATGAAGATGATGGAGTGGTGGCCGAGGTTCGTGTTCGGGCCGTAGCAGACGAACAGGTTCGGAAAGCCCGCAACGGTGACGCCGAGATGGGCCTCGGCACCCTTTGCCCATGCGTCGTCCAGCTTGCGGCCATTGCGGCCGGTGACGGTGATGGGGCCGACGAAGCTCATCGTCTCGAAGCCGGTGCCGTAGATGATGACGTCGAGGGCTGTGAAGGTGCCGTCGGCGGTCTCGATTCCGTCGGGGCGGATGCGCGCGATGGGGCTGGTGACGACATCCACGTTCTGCCTGTTGAGCGCCGGGAAGTAGTCGCTGGAAACCAGGATGCGCTTGCAGCCCAGGGGATAGTCCGGCGTCTGCGTGGCGCGCAGGGCAGGATCGGGAATGACTTCCTCCAGCCAGGCGCGGATCGCCTTCTCGCGCTTGCGGCGCAGCCAGCTGTCCTTGAGGAAGGCCAGAAAGTCGAACTCGTTCACCAGGTAGATCTTCCAGCGCGCCCACAGGCGGGCGAGCGGCACGTTGCGAAAACGCTGCTTTTCCTCCTCCGTGAAGGCGCGGTCCTCGCGGGCGACGATCCAGTTGGCGCTGCGCTGGAAGATGGTGAGATGCCCGGCCTCCTTGGCGACCTCCGGCACATACTGGATGGCGCTGGCGCCGTTGCCGATGCTGGCAACCCGCTTGTCCTTCAGGTCCACATCGTGATTCCAGCGCGCCGAGTGGAAGGAAGCGCCGGCAAAGCTGTCTGCGCCCTCGATCCGGGGGAAGGCGGGCCGGTTGAGCTGGCCGCAGCCCAGGATCACCGTGCGCGCCTCGACGGGCTCCCCGCCCGCCACGTCCAGGGTCCAGACGCCGCGTGCCTCATCGAAGGTCGCCTCTGTCACCTCCTGGTTGAAGCGGATGTGAGGGGCGATGCCGTACTTCTCCACGCAGCCCTCGAAGTAGGCGAGGATCTCCGGCTGGGGTGCGTAGACGCGCGACCAGTCCGGGTTCGGCTCGAAGCTGAAGGAATAGAAGTGCGAACGCACGTCGCAGGCCGCACCGGGATAGGTGTTGTCGCGCCAGGTGCCGCCGATGCTGCCGGCCTTCTCCAGGATCACGAAGTCGGTGATCCCGGCCTCGCGCAGCTTGATCGCCGCGCAGATGCCCGAAACACCCACGCCGACGATCGCGACCGTCCACGGCGACGATCCGCCCACCGCCTGCTTCGATGTCATAGATACTCTCCGGCCTGCTCTTCTGTGCCATTTCCAGGCGGCGGGGATCATCCGTTCTGAAGGCGCGGCGATCAAGGCCGCATCGGTCTGTTTCAAGTTCCATGGTGACAGACGTGCCTCCCGGATTACCCTGCGCGCCAAGGCAGGAGAGGGAGAAGGCACGATGGGCGAAAGCACGACGGGCGAACTGAACGGCAAGGTGGCGTGGGTCACGGGCGGCGCTTCGGGCATGGGCCTTGCCGCGGCGGTACGGCTCGCCGCCATGGGCGCTTCGGTCGCCATCGGATCGCTGACCGAGGACATCGGCAAGGGACGCCTCGATCCCGGCCAGCGCGCCTATACCCCCGGCAGCGAGGTGCTGGAGGCGGCGCGCGAGAAGATCGCGGCCCACGGCGGCAAGGTGCTCGCCATGCCGCTCGACATCACGCGTCAGGACTCGGTCGATGAGAATCTTGCAGCCATCACGGGCGAGCTGGGCCCGGTCGACATCCTGATCAACGCCGCGGGCAACTCCGGGCGTTCCACCATGGTCGGCCATCCCGATTCCCTGTGGCAGGCCATGCTGGAGGTGAACCTCACCGGCTCCTACCGCACGACGAAGGCCTGCATGGGCGGCATGATCGAGCGCAAGTGGGGCCGCATCGTCATGTTCTCCTCGACCGCGGGGCTGGTCGGTGGCGAACTGCACGGGGCCTATTGCGCGGCCAAACACGGCCTGATCGGGCTGATGAAATGCGTTGCGCTGGAAGGGGCGCCCCACGGCGTCACCTGCAATGCGATCTGTCCGGGCTGGGTCGCCACGGACCAGAACGAACGCGGCGTGCTGCAGGAAATCGCCCTGCTTGGCCTCGATGCCTCGATCGCCGAATACCGCGCCATGATGGCGGAGAAGTGGGTGCCCCAGAAACGTTTCCTGGAACCGGACGAGCCCGGCGCCTACGCGGCCTTCCTGTGCACCGAGGCCGCGCGCGGCATCACCGGCGAGGCGCTGCGCATCTCCGGCGGCTCCACCTGGTGAAGCCATGATCTACCTCGAATACATCGAGCGGGACCGCCACGTTCCCATCGAGGCCTTCCGCCACATGGGCGACCAGAGCCAGAGCTGGGTCGAGCCCGATGCCGACCGCATGATCCTGCAGCTCGGCCGCACTCTGCGTTTCGGGCCGATGCCTTCCTATCTGGCATTCTGGAAGATCGCCGGGCTGGAGCGGCTGGACGCCTGGGAGGACTACTTCGGCTCGCCCGCATGGCACGACAACACGCGCAGCCAGGCCATGCACCGCACCATCCACATCCAGCGCGCCGGGCTCTACGACGAACTGTTCGAGCGCGAGGCCTTCGGCGAAGGCGTGCATATCGTCGAATACTTCGATGCCGGCGATGAGGTGACGAACGACGCGCTTGCGCAGGCCTTTGCGGAACGGGCGGCGCGGTTTGATGCGGGGCGCCTGGAGCTGGTGCTGCGCCGTATCGGCGTCTGGGGCCCGGACCCGGCGCACCTCGCGGTATGGACCTTCCCCAACTATGCGGCCATGGACGGTCTGCTGCGCGAGCCGGTCATTGCGCCGGGTCTGCGGGTGGCGGCAGGCGGCATCTACCGGCGGCTGGGCGAGGAAATCCTCTAGGCCATGGACCGTATCCGCGCCGTCGAGGCGATCCCGCTTGCCGCGCCCGGGGAGATCGGCGCCTACGGCGGCCCCTACGGCCTGCTTGTGCGCATCACCACGGACGACGGCATCATCGGCTGGGGCGAGGCCGACAGCCATCCCGCCATGCTCAAGGCCGCCATCGAGGGCGCCAACCACTTCGACGGCATGAGCGGTCTTGCCGCCGTGCTCACCGGGCGCGATGCGCTGGATATCGCCGGCGCCTGGCAGGCGATGGAAGACGCCACCCTCAACATCGGCCGCGACGGCATCACGCGCATGGCCATGGCCGCCATCGACATCGCCCTGTGGGACATCGCCGGCAAGGCGGCGGGCAAACCCGTTCATGCCCTGCTCGGGACGCAGCAGCACAGCGCCTTCCCGTGGTACGGCACCTGCGGCCTGGGCCCGACGCTGGACGAAACCGCGAAGCTTGCAGCATGGCTGAAGGCAAGCGGGGCGAAAGCCGGCAAGTTCGGCTGGACCCCGCTCGGCAGCGGCAGCGCGGCCGACGACGAGGCCATCGTCGCCACCCTGCGCGAGACCCTGGGACCGGACATCGCCATCCTGATCGACGGCGGGCTTGCCTTCGACACGGAGCGCGCCATCGCGCGGGCGCGCATGATGGGGTGTTACGGCATTCACTGGTTCGAGGAGGCGCTTGCCCCCTACGACCGCGATGGCTACCGCCGCCTGCGCCGTGTCTCCCCGGTGACGATCACGGCGGGCGAGATGGCCTCCAGTGCGACCGAGCTGATCGGGCTGATCACGCATGGCTGCGTCGACGTGGTGCAGATCGACCTCGCGCGCACCGGCATCACCCAGGCGATGCGCATCGCGGAGGCCGCCGAGCGCCACGGTGTCGCCTGCGTCAACCACACCTACACCCTGGGCTGGAACACGGCGGCGAGCCTGCATGTCATGGCGGTGATCCCGAAGGTCGACCTCTTCGAGGTGCAGGTCCTGCCCAACCCGTTGCGCGACAGCATGATGCGCGTGACGCCGCGCGCCGAGAGCGAGCGCATCCACGTGCCCGATGCGCCGGGCCTGGGTGTGGAGCCCGACCCGGACGCGCTCGACCGCTACACGGTGCGTGTTGCCTGAGAGGGCGTGACCGGTCTCGCCGTCGAAACAGCCGCTGTGGGCAAAAGTTCATGCGGCCGGCGCGGGGCCTATGCTACGACTTGTCATCTCTTCAGACCTCTTGGAATCGTAGCCCGCGGGGGAGGGGCGTCCCATGGCCGGTAAACTCAAGATCGCGTTCTGGCTGGAAACCGATAGCCAGCATGCGTGCGAAATCGCAGCACGCACGGGCTACGACATCGTCATCCTGGACATGGAGCACGGCGTGCTGGGGGTGCGTGAGGCCGACCGCCTGATCCCCTTCTGCAAGGCGCTGGACCTGACGACCTATGTCCGGGTGGCAGCACCCGAGCGGGCGGGAATCCAGCAGGCGCTGGATGCCGGTGCCGACGGCGTCATCCTGCCGCAGATCCAGAACGCGGCCCATGCCGCGGAGGTGACGGCCTATGCCAAGTTCGCGCCCGCGGGCAGCCGCGGCATGGGCTGGAGCCGCATCATGGACTATTCCGGCACGCCCAAAACCTGGCCGCAGAAGCAGAACGACGCAACGGTCTGTTATGCCCAGATCGAGACCGTGGGCAGCCTGGAGGAAGCCGCCGAGATCGCCGCGCTGAAGACGGTCGACGGCCTGTTCCTGGGCCCGGCCGATCTTTCGATGGCACGCGGCCGCGGCCCCAACCGCTGGGCCAAGGCGGATGTCGACGATCTCAACCGGGTCGCCCGTGCCGCGCGCAAGGCGGGCAAGCTCTTTGCCACGACGGGCGCGGAAAGCGCCAAGAGCCGCAAGGCGGGGTTGGACGTTGGCGCCGATTTCC
Organism: uncultured bacterium; assembly: GCA_938014945.1. Taxonomy (GTDB): domain Bacteria; phylum Pseudomonadota; class Alphaproteobacteria; order SP197; family SP197; genus CALGGB01. The sequence continues at coordinate 8,588 of CALLQH010000025.1, forward strand.
TCACCGCCGGCGACGAACTTTCGGCCATGGTCGCAGGCTTCGACCAGTTGCTGCGCGCCGCGAAGGGGCGCTGAGCCGGAGGCAGGCGAATGTTTGTGCTCGCTGGCGGCGCCGCCGTCAGTGGAAGTCCCGCGATCTGGGGATGACGCGGGCGTCCCTGGGGTGGCGCGCCGGCATGGTGGCGGCGAGGTAGGCTTCGTCGCGCAGGCTGGGGCGGGTGACCTCGTCGGCGCGGTCGAGGGGCGCGCGCAGGGTTTCGCCGGCTTCGGAGAGCAGGGCGAGTTCCGGTGTCATGTCCTCCAGGCTGTCGGCGACGAGGTGGACGATCTCGCCGGCGCGCTGGATGCGGCCCTTCACCATGATCAGGCGGCTCGTCATCACGACCTTGCGGCAGGTCTCCATCACCTGGGGCCAGACGACGACGTTCACGACGCCGGTCTCGTCCTCGATGGTCATGAAGATGACGCCGCGCGCGCTGCCCGGGCGCTGGCGCACCAGGACGATGCCGGTGGTGGCGGCGCGCTGGCCGTCGCGCGCGCGCGCGATGGTCTCGGCCGGCAGGTTACCGCGATGGGCAAGGCGGTTGCGCAGGAAGGAGACCGGATGCGCCTTCAGGGACAGGCGCACGGTCTGGTAATCGGCCACCACATGCTCCGAGAGGCGCATGGAGGGCAGCACCACCTCCGGCTCGCCGCCCTGTTCGCGCTGTTCGGCGGCCTGGAAGAGCGGCAGGGCCGGGCCCTTGACCAGGGCGCGGGCGTCCCACAGGGCGCGGCGGCGGTCGAGCCCCATGGAACGGAAGGCGTCGGCCGCAGCCAGCTTTTCGATGGCCGCGGCAGGCACGCCGGCGCGGCGCCAGACCTCCTCGACCTGGGGATAGGCCTCGTGGCGGGCGGCGACGATCCGCGCGGCATCCTCCTCCCTCATGCCGTCGACCTGGCGCATGCCCAGGCGCAGGGCCAGAACCCCGGTGCGGGTGCGCTCCAGCGTGTTGTCCCAGTGGCTGGCGTTGACGTCGACGGGCAGGACCTCGACGCCGTGTTCGCGCGCGTCGCGCACGATCTGCGCCGGTGCGTAGAAGCCCATGGGCTGAGCGTTGAGCAGGGCGGCGGCGAAGACCTCCGGGTGATGGCGCTTCAGCCACGAGGAGACATAGACCAGCAGGGCGAAGCTGGCGGCGTGGGACTCCGGAAAGCCGTATTCGCCGAAGCCCTCGATCTGGCTGAAGCAGCGTTCGGCGAGCTCGGGCGCATAACCGCGCGCGACCATGCGGTCGACCATCTTGCCCTTCAGCAGATGCAGGGTGCCGCGCTTGCGGAAGGTCGCCATGGAGTGGCGCAGGGCGTTGGCCTCGTCGGGCGTGAACTTCGCGGCCTCGATGGCGATCTTCATCGCCTGCTCCTGGAAGAGCGGCACGCCCAGCGTCTTTTCCAGCACCTTCCTCAGTTCGTCCTCCGGCCCGTATTCGGGTGCAGGTGCGGGATAGACAACCTCCTCGATGCCGTCCCGGCGGCGCAGATAGGG
>CALLQH010000026.1 GCA_938014945.1 uncultured bacterium
AGCCGATCTGTTTGCCGCGCGAGGCTCTCGAACTTCTGCACCGGGAGTCGCTGGCGGAGTTCGGCGGACTGGCGGGTTTGCGCAATGAGGAGGGGCTCGAAAGCGCCCTGGCGCGACCGCAGAACTGCCATGCCTACGAAGGCATCGAGGATCCCTTCCGCCTCGCTGCCGAATATGCCTTCGGCATCATGCGCAACCATCCCTTCGTCGACGGCAACAAGCGTGGTGGATTTCTTGCCGCGGGTGCCTTCCTCGCCATCAACGGTTGGCAGATCGAGGGGGAGGAGACCGAGGTTGTTAACGCCTGCCTGCTTCTTGCGGCGGGCGAATGGGGCGTGCCGGAGTTTGCCTTCTGGCTGCAGGAGAACTGCAGTCCCGCCTGAGTGCCCCCGGGTTTGTTCACACCTGCTTTAGGTGCTAAACTTCGGCCATCGATATTCGATCATCTTGCGGTGAAAAAACCGCGCTACCTCAACATCTTGTAGGCAACGGCGGACCCCTTTGACCGATCCTGTGCTGCCCGATTCGTCCGACATCTCTCCGGTAACCATCGAAGAGGAAATGCGGAAAAGCTACCTCGATTACGCCATGAGCGTGATCGTGGCGCGCGCATTGCCCGATGTGCGCGACGGCCTCAAGCCGGTGCAACGGCGCATCCTGTTTGCGATGAACGAGGAGGGCTACACCTCCGACAAGCCCTATCGCAAATCGGCCCGAATCATCGGTGACGTGATGGGCAAGTACCATCCGCACGGCGACCAGGCGATCTACGACGCCATGGTGCGCATGGCGCAGCCGTTCTCCCTGCGCCTGCTGCTGATCGATGGCCAGGGCAACTTCGGTTCGGTCGACGGCGATCCGCCCGCCGCCATGCGTTACACCGAGGCGCGCCTGGCCAAGGTCGCCGAGACCCTGCTCGACGACATCGACAAGGACACGGTCAACTTCCGCGACAACTACGACGGCAGCGAGAGCGAGCCGATCGTTCTGCCGGCGCGTTTTCCGAACCTGCTGGTCAACGGCGCCGGCGGCATCGCCGTGGGCATGGCGACCAACATCCCGCCCCATAACCTGGGCGAGGTGATCGACGCCTGCTGCGCCTTCATCGATAATTCCGGGGTCTCCGAAGAGGACCTCATGCGCTACGTGCCGGGCCCGGATTTCCCGACTGGCGGTCTGATCATGGGCAGCCACGGCATCCGGGAGGCCTACACGACCGGACGCGGTTCCATCATCATGCGCGGCAAGGTCGAGGTCGAGGAGGTCCGTAAGGACCGCGAGGCCCTGATCGTCACCGAGCTGCCCTATCAGGTGAACAAGGCGCGCCTGATCGAACGCATCGCCGAACTGGTGCGCGACAAGCGGGTCGAGGGCATCTCCGACATCCGCGACGAGAGCGACCGCCACGGCATGCGCATCGTCATCGAGCTCAAGCGTGAGTCGATGGCCGAGATCGTGCTCAACCAGATCTACCGCTACACGCCGCTGCAGAGCTCCTTCGGCGTCAACATGCTGGCGCTCGACGACAGCGGCAGGCCCGTGCAGATGACCCTGCGCGACGTCATCGACCGTTTCATCGCATTCCGCGAACAGGTCGTTACGCGGCGCACCCGTTTTCTGCTGAACAAGACCCGCGACCGTGCCCACCTGCTGCTGGGCCTGACGGTGGCCGTCGCCAACATCGACGAGGTCGTGGCGCTGATCCGCCATGCCAGCGATCCTACGGACGCGCGCGAGAAGCTGATGGCCCGCGAATGGCCGACCGGCGACATCGTCGCGCTGGTCGAGCTGGTGGAAGGCGAGGAGGCGGCCGAGGTCGTCGCCAAGCTCGGCCACTACCGCCTCTCCGAAGAGCAGGCCCGCGCCATCCTCGACCTGCGCCTGCATCGCCTGACCGGGCTGGAGCGCAACAAGGTCGTCGAGGAACTCAACGAACTGGTGGTCCGCATCGCCGACTATCTCGACATCCTGCGCTCGCGCGAGCGCCTGATGGACGTGATCCGGAACGACCTGCTGGAGATCAAGGAGAAGTTCGCCGATCCCCGCCGCACCGTGCTTTCGGAGCTTGTCGCCGAGCAGGACGAGGAAGACCTCATCCAGCCTGAGGACATGGTCGTCACCGTCAGCCACAACGGCTACGTCAAGCGCGTGCCGCTGGCGGCCTACCGCTCGCAGCGGCGCGGCGGCAAGGGGCGCAGCGGCATGGCGACGCGCGACGAGGATTTCGTCAGCCGCGTGTTCATCGTCAACACCCATGGCTGGGTGCTGTTCTTCTCGACGACGGGCCTGGCCTACCGCCTGAAGACCTATCGCCTGCCGATGGCGACGCCGCAGTCGCGCGGCAAGGCCTTCGTCAACCTGCTGCCGCTGGCCGAGGGCGAGTCGATCTCCACCGTCATGCCGATGCCGCTGGACGAGGACAGCTGGGACGATCTCCAGATCGTCTTCGCCACGGCGCACGGCTCGGTGCGGCGCAACAAGCTGTCGGACTTCGCCAACATCCGCGCCAATGGCCTGATCGCCATGAAGCTGGAGGAGGGCGAGCGCCTGATCGGCGTCGAGACCTGCCGTGAGGACCAGGACATCCTGCTGTTCACGCGCCTGGGCCGCTGCATTCGCTTCCGTGTCGGCGATGTGCGCCTGTTCTCGGGCCGTACCTCCTCGGGCGTACGTGGCATTCGCCTCGCCGATGGCGACGAGGTCATCGGCATGACCGTGCTCGACCATGTCGAGATCGACGGCGCCACACGCGCCGCCTTCTTCAAGCGCGTCAGCCTGGAGCGGCGCGCCGAGGACATGGACGAGGACGAGGAAGGCTCAGAGGAGATCGTGCTCGACGATGCCGTCTTCGAGGACATGAAGGCGCGCGAGCAGTTCCTGCTCACCATCGCCTCGGATGGCCTCGGCAAGCGCACCTCGGCCTACGACTACCGGGTCACCGGGCGGGGCGGCAAGGGCATCGAGAACCTGAACCTGGAGCGCGGCAAGAAGGGCGCTCGCGCCGAGGTTGTGGCGGCCTTCCCCGTGGAGGACAGCCACCAGGTGGTGCTGGTTTCCGACGGCGGCCAGCTCATCCGCAGCGGTGTCGGCGACATCCGCATCACCGGGCGCCGTTCACGCGGCGTCAGCATCTTCCGCGTCGCCGAGGGCGAACGCGTGGTGTCGGTGGCGCGTATCGACGAGGGCGAGGACGAGGAGGAGGCCGCGGCGCTCGCCGCTGCCGAAGCCGAAGGCGGCGAGGGTGCGGAGGTCGAAGCCGCCGGGCCCGAGGCAGAAAACGGCGACGGGGGAGAGACGCCATGATGAACGAGCGCGTGGGCGTCTATCCCGGTTCCTTCGATCCCATCACCACTGGCCATATCGACATCATCACCCGTTCGCGGCGCCTGATGGACAAGCTGATCGTCGGCGTGGCGATCAACACCGGCAAGGACCCGCTGTTCTCGTTCGATGAGCGCATGGAGATGCTGCGCACGGAACTCGGCGACCTGCCGAACGAGCCGGGCCTGGCCGAAATCGAGGTGCGGCCCATCGACGGCCTGCTCGTCAGTTTCGCCAAGAGCAGCGGCGCCAGCATGATCGTGCGCGGCCTGCGCGCCGTCAGCGATTTCGACTACGAGTTCCAGATGGCCGGCATGAACGCCCGTATGGAGCGCGAGGTCGAGACGGTGTTCCTGATGGCCAGCGAACGCCACACCTTCATCGCTTCGCGTCTGGTCAAGGAAGTCGCCCTGCTGGGGGGCAACTACGAAAGCTTCGTGCCCAAGCGCGTCGGCATCAAGCTGGCCGAGGCCGTCGCCAAGCGTCAGGCGCGCAAGGCCGCGGGCGGCTGAGCGGTCCCGGCGCGGGCCGGACGCATGCGTGTCGATCTCTTCGATTTCGAACTGCCCGAGGGGCTGATCGCCGAACATCCGGTGGAGCCCCGCGATGCCGCGCGTCTGCTGGTCGTGGGGCCGGGCGGGACGCTGGAGCACCGCATCTTCCGGGACCTGCCGGAGCTGCTGGAGCCGGGCGATCTCCTGGTCGTCAACGACACCCGTGTCATTCCCGCGCGCCTGGAGGGCCGCAAGGGCGAGGGCAAGGTCGAGGTGACGCTGGTCCAGCCGGCGGGCGAGGGCCGCTGGCGCGCCCTGGCGCGGCCGGGCCGCAAGCTCTCCGAAGGCACGCGGATCGACTTTGCGGAGAACTTCAGCGCCACCGTGACGGCCAAGGGCGAGATGGGCGAGGTGGTGCTTGCCTTCGAGACCGGAGATGAGGATCTCGTCATCCTGCTCGACCACCACGGCGCCATGCCCCTGCCGCCCTACATCAAGCGCCGGGAGGGGCCGCAGGCCCAGGACCGGCAGGACTATCAGACCGTCTATGCCCGTGAGGCCGGGGCAGTCGCCGCGCCCACGGCGGGCCTGCATTTCACGCCCGAACTGCTGGAACGGCTGGAAGCGCGCGGCATCGGCCGCGCCACCGTCACCCTGCATGTCGGCCTCGGCACCTTCCAGCCGATCCGGGTGGAGGATACGCGCGACCATGCGATGCATTCGGAGTGGGGCCGTGTGTCGTCCGAGACTGCCGCTGCGGTGAATGCCGCACGCGCGGCCGGCGGCCGCATCGTTGCCGTGGGCACAACCAGCGTGCGGCTTCTGGAAAGCGCGGCCACGCCCGACGGCCGTCTGGAACCGTTCGAGGGCGAGACGGCGATCTTCATCACCCCGGGTTACGCCTTCCGCATCGTCGACCGCATGGTGACGAACTTTCACCTGCCCAAATCGACCCTGTTCATGCTGGTCAGCGCCTTCGCTGGCACGCAAACCATGCGCCGCGCCTACGAGGAAGCGATCGCAGAGGGCTACCGCTTCTACAGCTACGGCGATGCCTGTCTGCTGAGTCCCGGGCGCTAACCTGTTGCCTTGCTCGCCCTGGTGGCTGACAGTTACACGGTCGTGCCGGAGTGGGGGCTTTCGGCCAGGGGCGCGGGGAGGCAAGCATGCGGTTATGGCTGCCGGTACTGTCGGCAATCCTGCTCGTCTGGTCGCTGCAGGCGCGTGCCGACGCTGACGATGTGCCCGACGACCTGATGGACATCGACGTTCCGGCCGGTCTCTGCCCCTTCGATGGCGTGATCGACGGGGTCGAGGTCGATCCTGCCTTGCGCGAACTGGTACTCGGCAATCAGACCGTGCTGGCGGCCTTTGAACCCTGCGGCGACTCGGCCTGGCCCATGGGCAGCGCGATCAGCGTCGGCCTCCTCGCCGAAAACGGCGAGATCCGCCAGCTCGGGGTGACGCGGGCTCAGTATCTCGCCCGCCTCGCGCGCCGCCATGGCCCTGCGGACCTGGAAAATCTTCTCGGCGCCCTGGACGACCCGCAGAATGGCGTGACGCAGGGCATGGTGCCGGCCGGCATCGTGCATCAGGACGACATGTCCGTGCATTTCGGTTTCATCCTCACCGCCGGTTCCCGTGACGAGGCCGATTGGCGCGCCCTTTTGCTGGGCAACAGCCTGGTTGATGGCTACCCCCTTCTGGTCACCTCTGTCGGGCCCTATGGCAGCGCCGAGGACTTCCGCGCCTCTGTTGCCCGCCAGGTCGCCTTCACCGAAACGGTGATCGCGGCCAACGCGTCGTCGCGCGACATGGGCGGTTTCGACTACATGACCTGGATCAAGTACGGCGTCGTGGCTCTGGTGATCCTGGGCGGGGCCTATGTCACCTGGGACTGGTGCCGCAGGCGCCGCAAGGTCTCCGACCTCGACGCGGAGACGGATTTCGATGCGGACGACGATCTCGACGCCAGCGGCCGGGACGAAAAAGTCTGAGCGGTGCAATTGCCGGCGTCTCTGGTAAAACGCCGGCCATGACGCGCTTCTCCTACACCCGACACGCCGTGGCCGGCGCCGCACGCCTCGGCACCATCGAAACCGCGCACGGCTCGATCCGGACGCCGGCCTTCATGCCCGTGGGCACGGCGGCCACGGTGAAGGGCATGCTGCCCGGCCAGGTCAAGGCGACCGGCGCCGACATCGTCCTCGCCAACACCTATCATCTGATGCTGCGTCCGGGTTCGAAGCGGGTCGCCGGGCAGGGCGGGTTGCATCGTTTCATGGCCTGGCCCGGGCCGATCCTGACCGACAGCGGCGGTTATCAGGTTTTCTCGCTCTCCGAGCTGCGCAAGATCACCGAGGACGGCGTGCGGTTCCGCAGCCATGTCGACGGCAGCTACCACGACCTGACGCCCGAAAGCGCCATGGCGATCCAGAACGATCTGGACGCCACCATCACCATGGTGCTGGACGAATGCACCGAACACCCCGCCACCCACGAGCGCGCAAAGGCTTCCATGGAACGCTCGATGCGCTGGGCGCAGCGCTGCAAGGACGCCTTCGAACCCCGCGAGGGTTATGCCCTGTTCGGCATCGCCCAGGGCGGCACCCATGCTGATCTGCGCCGGGCTTCGGCCGAGGCCCTGATCGCCATCGGCTTCGATGGTTACGCGGTCGGCGGCCTGGCGGTGGGCGAGGGGCAGGAGGCGATGTTTGCCACGCTGGATGCCACGGTGCCCTTCCTGCCCGCCGACAAGCCGCGTTACCTGATGGGCGTCGGCCGCCCCGACGACATCGTCGGTGCCGTCGCCCGCGGCATCGACATGTTCGACTGCGTCCTGCCGACGCGCTCGGGCCGCACGGGCCAGGGCTTCACGCGCGGCGGTACGGTCAACATCCGCAACGCCCGCCACCAGGACGACCCGCGTCCTCTGGATGCCGAATGCGCCTGCCATGCGTGCACGGATTTCAGCCGCGCCTACCTGCATCACCTCTTCCGCTGCGGCGAGATGCTGGGTCCCATGCTGCTCACCGCGCACAACATCACCTTCTATCAGGACCTGATGGCGGGCCTGCGGAATGCAATCGGGGAGGGCGATCTGGCTGCCTGGTCGGAATCATTCCTTGGTCGCTATCGGGAAGGCGATGTTCCGCCGTTCGCATGATCGCTTGCACTGAGACGCGCCACAGCTTGGGATTGTTGTCCGGTTGCGGCATGATGCCCGCCCACCACTGAGGCACGTCTCTTGACCATCGACCAGGAAGACCAGTTGGAAGCCCTGAAGCGGATCGGCGCGATCGTCGCGGATGTGCTGCAGGCCATGGGCGCGGCCATCGAGCCCGGCATGACGACCCTGGAACTGGATGATCTCGGCCGCCGCTTGCTGGCCGAGAAGGGCGCCGTTTCCGCGCCCGAGCACTGCTACGACTTTCCCGGCGCAACCTGCATCAGCGTCAACGAGGAGGTCGCCCACGGCATTCCCGGTGCGCGTGTCATCCGTGCGGGCGACCTGGTGAACATCGACGTTTCTGCGGTCAAGGACGGGGTCTTTGCCGACACCGGGGCGAGCTTTGCCGTGCCGCCGGTCGCGCGCCTGGACGAACGGCTCATGGCCGACGGCAAGAAGGCCCTGTGGCAGGGCATCAAGGCGGTGCGCAGCGGCCAGCCACTCAGCGCCATCGGACGTAACATCGAGAAGTTTGCCGACAAGGGCGGCTACACCCTGATCCGCAATCTGGCGAGCCATGGTGTCGGCAATGCCCTGCACGAGGAGCCGGGCACGATTCCGACATGGTGGGAACCGCGCGAGCGCCGTCGCATCGGCGAGGGCATGGTCTTCACCATCGAACCCTTCCTTTCCACCGGCGCCGAATGGGCGCGCGAAGCCGACGACGGCTGGACCCTGCTCGGCAAGGCGGGCACCCGCACCGTGCAGTACGAACACACGATGGTCGCCACCCGTAGCGGCGCAGTGGTCGTCACGCTGCCGTCCTCGGTCACATAAGGGATAACGCCATGAAACGACGCCTTGTCCTTGCCGGTCTTGCCGCGGTGCTCGTAGCACCGGTGGCGCGCGCCGACGGTCTGCTGGACAGCCTGACATCGGGTGATACCGACAGCCTCACCGATACCCTGGGCGGCCTCACGAACAACAGCGGAAGCAGCGGCGATCTGGGCGCCGGCCTCGACACCGGCGAGATCGTCAAAGGGCTCAAGGAGGCGCTGGGCATCGGCACGGAGCGGGCGGTCGATACGGTGGGCGTGGTGGACGGCTTCAATGCCGATCCGGCGATCCACATTCCTCTGCCCGATACGCTTTCCAAGGTGCAGAGCGCTTTGAAGACCGTCGGCATGTCGGGCATGGCCGACGACCTGGAACTGAAGCTCAACCGCGCGGCAGAGGAAGCTTCCGGGCAGGCCACCGACATCTTCTGGAGCGCCATCGAGAACATGTCGATCGAGGACGCCAAGGGCATTCTCAACGGCCCGGACGACGCCGCCACCCAGTACCTGCGCCGCACGACCGGCGGCCAGCTCAAGGATTCGATG
>CALLQH010000027.1 GCA_938014945.1 uncultured bacterium
GCGACCGAGGTTGTCTGGGTAGAGCCCGATGTGCGCGGAATACTGCCGCTGGATCACTTCCATGTGCCGCGCAGCCTGAGCAAGACCCTGAGGAAAAAACCCTTCGAGGTCACCGTGGACCGCGCCTTTGCCGAGGTCATGGAGGGCTGTGCGGAGGCCGCGCCGGGACGCGAGAACACCTGGATCAACGACACCATCCTGCGGCTCTACGGCGAGCTGCACGAGATGGGTCATGCCCACAGCGTGGAATGCTGGCGCAACGGCTATCTGGCCGGTGGCCTCTACGGTGTGAAGATCGGCGCCGCGTTTTTCGGGGAGAGCATGTTCTCGCGCGTCACCGACGCCAGCAAGGTCGCTCTGGTGCATCTGGTCGAGCGCCTGCGCGCCGGCGGATTTCAGCTTCTCGACACCCAGTTCATCACCGATCATCTCGCCCGTTTCGGGGCCATCGAGCTTTCACGCGCGGCCTACAAGCGCATGCTGGAAGCCGCACTGGCGCGCGAGGCTGATTTCTATTCGCTGGAAGACTCGGCCTGGGATTCCCTCAGACAATCGACCACCCAGATATCGTAGACCGGATGCTCCAGGGCCGAGACGCCCGGGCTTGAGGCAAACATCCAGCCCGAGAAGACACGCTCCCCGGCCGTGGTGTCGTCGATCTGCAGGAAGGCGGCGCTTTCCGGGGTTTCCTCGGGCGGTGTCTTGCGGCACGCCCGCGGCATCACTTCCAGCCCGCCGAAGGCCTGGCTCTCGCCCACGGCGACCTCGAAGCTGGTGACATTGCCGGTGACCTTGTCCATGCCACCCAGCAGCACATAGGGATAGGGTTCGAAGGTCTGAGCCCGGGCGTCCAGGGCCGGCAGCGTCAGCAGCGCCAGCGCGGCGGCAGACAACACGCGCCTCATCGTGCGAACGGCTTCTCGAGGCCGGCCACGAGATCGGCCAGCACCTGGCGGGCCTGGCCCTCGTCGCAGCCCATGACCACCGCGTCCTCCAAGGCCTCCTGCGCCATCTCGCGCAGCTCCTCCAGGTTTTCCTGCAGCAGCTTCAGCTTGTCGACGCAGCTCACCGGCTTGCCGTCGGGATCACGCCAGACGTCGGGAAGATAGCTCTTGGGATCGTGTTCGCTCATGACCGACCTTATGTGCCCCTGCATTGGGGCAATCGCAAGGCCGGACTACTGCAGCCCGCCCTGGGGCTGATCCTGCTGGGAAACGCCGCCGAACATGGCGCGCGAGATCATGTCCATGAGGTCGACCGCGGGCTGGGTGTATTCGATGCGGCCGCCGTCGGTCAGCACGTCGGGAGAGCCGCCGGGCGAAAGCTGGACGTAGTTGCCGCCCATCAGCCCCTCAGACGCGATGGCCGCCGAGCTGTCATCGGGCAGATCGAGGCCCTCGCGCAGGTTGAGCGTGGCGACCGCCCCGAAGAAGGGCGCCTCGCCCAGGACCAGGTTCGTGACCGTGCCGACCTTGATGCCGGCCAGGCGCACGTCGGCACCCGGCTTCAGCCCGCCCACCGTCGAGAAATCGGCCGTCACGGTAATGCCGTTGACGCGGCCGACATCGGCCTTGCCGTAGGCGAATACGAAAAAGATCACGGCGACCGCGACGACCACGGCCCCGACCAGCGTCTCGAGGGTTTTGCTGCCCATGGCTGATACCCCTTACCGCTCAGGAACCCGGCTGCCAGGCCTCGTAATCGCCCGTGGCCGGTGCCCGCTCGCCGCCGCGCAGGATATGGCCGGGCGGCAGATAGGCCGCGCGCGTGCCGGTCAGGTTGGGAAGATGGCCGCGCTCCCAGGCGTGGGACGGCAGCGGCGCCTCGCTGGGCGGCGTGTCGATGGTGCGGTGCAGCCAGGCGTGCCAGTCGGGCGGCACCTTGGAGGCTTCCGCCTTGCCCTTGTAGAGCACCCAGCGGCGGCGCCAGCGCCCTTCGGCCACGCCCTTCTCGCGGAAGTAGCGGTTGCCGAAGACGTCAGCGCCGACAAACTCCCCCTTGAACCAGGTGAACAGGCGTGTCCCGATGGTGGCCATGTCGTTCCAATGTCGTTGCTTGCTCCCCTTGCGGGGCGGCGCATATTGCCGTGGCGGCACCGGCCGCGTCCAGTCCGACGTGCCGAGTCGGGACACAAGTGCCCGATTGCGGCGGCGCCCGCAAGAGCCCCGGGCCTGCAGGGCACCTTTCACAGCCCCTTGCGCAAGGCTTTGACTCGAGAGGGGTTTTTCCCATCCATCCACAGGTGGTTGGGATGCCCCCGACAAAAGTCATGATCTGGTCACAATGGCACACCATGTTGTAGTGCTTGCGAATTCGCCCCCAAAATCTGCTTGACGGTTTCGGGCCCCGAACCTCATGATGTCTACCTGTTGCGGGTAGGGGCACATCACCTCACGACATCTGGTTGCAGCCACGACATATGGTCGTCGCCGCCCCCGTGTCTGCCTCTTCCGCGGCCGGTTCGATTGAGGCCACACGACAAGCGGTTGGGGACTTCCAGATGCGGATTGCACGCCATTTCACCAAAGAGGGTCACGACGCCTACGACGGAATCGAGTTCCGCAAGGCGATCAGCGAAATTCGCAATCCCGACGGTTCGATCGTCTTTCAGCAGAAGGACATCGACGTCCCCTCGAACTGGTCGCAGGTCGCCTGTGACGTCATCGCCCAGAAGTATTTCCGCAAGGCCGGCGTCGCCCAGGATCTGGTTGCCGTCGAGGAAGAGGGCGTGCCCGAATTCCTGTGGCGCAAGGCCCCTGCCCCCGATGCCGAGTTCGGCAGCGAGACCGACTGCCGCCAGGTCTTCGACCGTCTGGCCGGCACCTGGGCCTATTGGGGCTGGAAGGCCGGCTACTTCGATCAGGAAACCGATGCCAGCGCCTTCTTCGACGAGATGCGCCACATGCTGGCGGCCCAGGTCGGCGCGCCCAACTCTCCCCAGTGGTTCAACACCGGCATGCACTGGGCCTACGGCATCACCGGCCCGGCCCAGGGCCATCACTACGTCGATCACCTCACCGGCGAGGTGAAGCGCTCGGAGAACGCCTACGAGCGTCCCCAGCCGCACGCCTGCTTCATCCAGTCCGTCGCCGACGATCTGGTGGGCGACCAGGGCATCATGGACCTGTGGGTGCGCGAGGCGCGTCTGTTCAAGTACGGCTCGGGCACCGGCTCCAACTTCTCCCGCCTGCGCGGCGA
>CALLQH010000028.1 GCA_938014945.1 uncultured bacterium
GTCGTCGACCACGGCGGGATCGAGCGCCAGGGCATCGAGGTTCACCAGGGCCGTGGCCCAGTCGATGGTCTCGGCGACACCCGGCAGCTTGAAGAGGTCGAGCTTGCGCAGTTCCTGGACGAAGGCGACGACCTCGCCCGACAGCCGCTCGGGGCAGCCCGGCACCTTGCGCGTCAGCACCTCCAGTTCGCGCGCGGCATCGGGATAGTCGATCCAGAAGTAGAGGCAGCGGCGCTTCAGCGCATCATGGATCTCGCGCGTGCGGTTCGACGTGACGATCACGATGGGCGGCTGCTGCGCCCGCACCGTGCCGAGTTCGGGAATTGTCACCTGGAAATCCGAAAGAACCTCCAGCAGGAAGGCCTCGAACGGTTCGTCCGTGCGGTCGAGTTCGTCGATCAGCAGCACCGGCGGGCCGTCGGCATGGGGTTCCAGCGCCTGCAGCAGGGGACGGCGCACAAGGAATTCCTCGCCGTAGATGCTGGATGCGATCTCGTCGCGGTCGGTGGCGCCTGCAGCCTCGGCGAGGCGGATCTCGACCATCTGGCGCGGGTAATTCCACTCGTAGACCGCATGGCCGACGTCGAGGCCCTCGTAGCACTGCAGGCGGATCAGGTCGCGGCCCAGGCCCGATGCCAGCACCTTGGCGATCTCGGTCTTGCCGACACCCGCCTCGCCCTCCAGCAGGAGTGGGCGGCCCATCTTCAGGGCAAGGAAGACGGTCGTGGCAAGGCTGCGGTCGGCGACATAGTCACCGGCGGCGAGCAGGGCGACCGTGTCGTCGATCGAGGCCGGAAGATGCATGAAGGAACTGTCCGATGGGCGTCAGGCGGGCAGCCCTATTTTTGCATCCAGCGGCCGTTCGCGTCCATGTACCAGTTGCCCGGCTTGAGGTTGGCGATGATCTTCTCGCCTGCCACGACCTGTACGGCCTGGACACTGGTGCCGTTGGCCGCAGCCAGTTCGGCGTATTTCAGCTTCCGTTCGGTGTTGATGCGCTCCATCAGCGAGAGCGCCCAGGTCGGCGCGCCCGGATCGACCTGGCCCAGCAGGCCGTCGGGGCGCTCGCCGAGGTAACCCTGGTCGCGGGCGTCGTCCAGGCTCTGCGCCCAGGCCTCCATGGGGAGCAGGGGCAGCAGCATGGCGCCGGCCATCAGGCCGAGCATGGTGCGGCGGGCGATGGTCATCGGGCGATCAGAAGAGGTCACTGTCTTCCTCCAGAAGCTGCTCCACGTCCTTTTCGAGCTTGATGCGGACTTCCTGCTCGATCTTGACGTTGAGGTTGATCACGATCGGGTCCTTGGGCGCCTCCACGCGCACGGTGGGCTGGCAGGCGGCCACGAACAAAAGCAGCAGCGGCACAGCCAGGCCGATGGCGGGTGGGCGGTCCAGACGACGCGTCATGTCGGTGTTCCTCATGGTTGACCCGGTCAATGTGGGACGAGATTACGTCAAAAACCGGACAGACGTTTGCGAATCTCCTCGGGAACGCGCCAGCCAGCCAGGCTGTCGCGCACGATACGGTCGAGATCGCCGGTCAGATTGACGTTCAGTTCGATGGGATAACCGTCGTAAAGCTCCGGATTGGCGCCGGAAATGTGCAGGCCGACGATGCTGGCGCCGCCGAGCGCGCGGTCGAGGTCGATCACGATGCTTTGATAGTGGAAGTTCGAGACGGCGGTCACGAGCATCTCGACGTTCTCGTCGCCCCCGCCGATCGCCGCGCCGCCCTCGGGCAGGTAACGCAGCACGCCCGGTTCGTCCGTCGCCAGCCGACCGCCCTCGATGGCGAGATCATTGTCCTGCAGCAGTACGGGTATCTCGCCCGACAGGCGGCCGCTGGCTTCCAGTTCCGGCAGGTCGAGCAGGGCGCCCAGGCGCGCCAGCTCGACCCCGGCGACATCCAGGGTGATGCGGTTCTGCGCCCGCTCGGGATCGAGCGTGGTCGGCTGGGCCTGCACCGTGCCGCCCGCGAAGTCGAGCGCGGCCTCAGAGAGCCACATCGCGCCGTTGCCCGGCAGGGAAAAGGTGAGGGAGAGGTTCTCCATGGGCAGGCCGGGATCGAGCCGGACAGCGGTGAGGTGCTGGCCCGGCGGCGTGCGCAGGGGCGCGATGCCGGAGAGATGAACGCTACCGGCCAGGGCTTGCACGTCAGCGCCCGCCAGCGTGCCGGAGATGTCGTCGAGTTTGAGGTCGAGGTCGGCAAAGGGCGCGCCCGCTTCCAGGCCCAGCGCCCCGACGATCTCGATGGCCCCGGTGGCGTCGGTCAGGAGAGCACCGTAGAGCGGCGACAGAGCCGTTGGCTGCAGATCGGGTGAGAAGCGCAGGGGCGGGATGCGGACATAGGCCGAGAGGCGTCCGCGTGCGGGTTCCCAGCTTCCTTCGATATTGGCGGCATATCGGATGCCTGCCAGGTGGATGTCGAGCGACATGCGCGCATCCTCGCCCTTGGGCCACACGGGCTTGAAGGCGAGATCAGCCTGGGCCGGCACGAACCGAGCGGGCACGACCAGATCGCGCAGGTCGATGCCGGTCGCCTGGATCTGGGGCCAGGGCGAAAGGCCATCGTTGTAGCTCAGCAGAAGGTCGAGGTCGGAGATGGCAATGTCCGGCCCGGTGATCGAGAGATCGCCGCCATGGCTTTCGGCGGTAGCCTGGATGTGACCCTCGCTCAGCGACCCGCCGCTGACCCGCATCTGCGGCAGGGAACCCGTCACTGTTGCGAGCACGTCGCCCGCCTCACTCAGGAGTTCCAGCCCGACCGGGGTTTCGGCAAGCACCACGCGGGCATCCCAGCCGGTTACCGTCTCGGGGTCGTTGAGGGTGAAGACCGGCAGTGTATCGCCCTCCAGCTTGAGGGTCGTGTTGCCGGTGGTGCGCAGGGCGGGATGCGAAAACGCGCCGACATCGAGCCAGCCGGGGCCGGTCAGGGTAACGGTGAGGGTGTCGGCCTCCAGGGCAAGGTCGAGCGGCAGCTCAGCCAGCAGGTCGCTGGCCGTGACGTCGCCGAAGGCCAGATGGTCGGCACCGATCACCGCCACCGGATCAAGGGTCGCCTGCACGCGGATGTTGCTTTCCTGGGTCAGACGGATGGGCAGGGTGAAGCTGACGCTACGGGCCGAGAGTCCGCCGGCCTCCAGTCGGGTCAGGTCGCCCTCGGCATCGATGGAGGCCTGAAGGCCCGCGGGCGTGAGCATGGCCTCGCCGGACAGGCTGATCTCGTCGGCGACGATGCCATTCAACAACGGCCCGTGGAGCACGATCTCCGCGCCGTGCAGTCCGCCGCCGCGGGGCGTGCCGTTGCTGTCGGCGGTGAGTTCGAGACGCCCGGCGACTGTGGCCGCGAAGCCGTCGTCGGCATCGAGGGAAAGGTCGACATCCCCAGCGATGCCATAACCCTCTTCCTCCTGGCGCAGGGAGAGGCGCAGGCCGTCGGCTGGGATGGTCAGACCGTAGACGCGCGGCGGCAGGGCGGCGAGCCAGGATGGTGGCGCCTGTCCGGCGGCGATGCCGCGGACGGTAGTTGGCCCCTCGAGGCGCAGGGAGAGGGCGCCGTCGTCCACGGCAAGGTCGAGGGCAAGCTCCAGCGGCCCGGCAACGAGGCTGTCGGTCGCCACGCCTGCGCTGGTGAGCGAGAGGGTGCCTTTGCCGGAAAGATCGGCGGCATCGGTCGTGGCCGGTACGTCGCCCGCCAGGTCGAATTCCGCGCGGGCCGGCGCGGTGAACCGCAGCGGCGAGGGCAGGGGAAGCTCCAGGTCCTGAGCGATCGCCAGCAGCCCGGCAATCGACCAGGAGGGGCGCTCGCCCTGGCTGTCGTAGCCGGCCGAGAGGCGGGCGGTGGCCGCGCTGTCGCTATCGCCGACATCCATGTCCAGGGAGGCTATGCGGTCGTGCCAGGTGCCTGAGAGCACGAGCGGTCCCAGGGGATGGCCGTCGAGCGCGGTGCGCGCGGCCTGGAGGGAGAGCAGGGCGGAGAGGCTGTCGCCCAGCGTGAGGTCGGCGCGGCCGTCGATGGCTTCGGCCTCCGCGCCGGGAATGCCCAGGCGCTGCGAGGCAAAGACGATCTGGGCGCGCCGGGCGGCGCTGCCGCCGAGGCCCGCGAGGTCGGCCTCGCCCACGATATCGCCCAGGCGCGTCGTCGCCTCGAAGGTCAGCGTCCCGCTGTCGCGCCCCGCGACGTCGTACCGGCCTTCCGCAGTGACATTGGCCCAGCCCATCGGTGTTTCGAGGTGGATGCTGGCGTTGTCGATGACCAGCCGGTCGAGCGGCAGGCCTGTCTTGTCCGCGCCGGACGCAGAAGCGGCCATCCAGTCGCCCAGGGGCCCGGTGGGGCTGCCCTCGGCATCGAGGACGATGTCGAAGGCGGGGCGGTCGAGGCTGATGTCCTCGACCCTGCCGTCGAGCAGGCCCGAAAGGCTGAAGGTGGCGGTAGCGCGGTCGATATGGCCCAGGCCGGGTACCGTGATGTCGATCAGCACGGCGTGGCCGGTGGAGAGTTCGGCAATCTCCGCCGTGGTGCCGTGCGGCGCGTCGGCATGGAGCAGGTCGTCGAGCAGCCACTGGGCGAGGACAAGGCGCAAACCGAACCAAAGCACCAGAACCGCGCCGAGCAGCAGCGCCACCAGAACGGAGGCGGCGAACATGGCGCGCGTTGCGCGCGAACGGCGGGGTGGCGTGGCGGTTTCGGTCACGCGGGAAAGTCTAGTGCCCTTTGCGCCGCCTTGGTATCGCGGCGCATGTCCGGAAGCGGTGCGGCTTCAGCCCGCGGCCTTGGCAACCGCGCGTTTGGCCATGACGGTGACCAGATGGGCGCGGTAGTCGGCGGCGGCGTGCATGTCGCTGTTGAGGTCATCGGCGGGCACCGTGATGCCTTCGATGGCCTCGGGCGCGAAGTTCGCGGCGAGCGCCTGCTCCATCTCGGCGACGCGGAAGACGCTGGGGGCGGCCCCGGTCACGGCAACGCGCATGCCCGACGCGGTCTCGGCCACCATGACGCCGACCACGGCGTAGCGGGATGCCGGGTTGGGGAACTTCATGTAGGCGGCACGCTTCGGCCTGTGGAAGGAGACCGCGGTGACGATCTCGCCGTCCTCGAGCGCGGTCTCGAACATGCCGGTGAAGAAGTCGTCGCCGGCGATCTCGCGCTTGTTGGTGTGGACCGTGGCGCCCAGACCCACGACAGCGGCGGGATAGTCGGCGGAGGGATCGGCGTTGGCGATGGAGCCGCCGATGGTGCCGCGGTTCCTCACCTGGAAGTCGCCGATGCCGCCGGCCAGATCGGCCAGCGCCGGGATCGCCGCGCGGACCTCGGCCGAGAGAGCGACATCGTTGTGGCGCGTGCCGGCGCCGATGACGACCCGGTCGCCCTCGACCTTGATGCCTTTCAGCTCGGCGATAGCGGAGAGATCGACGATGTCGGAGGGGCCGGCCAGCCGCAGCTTCATGGAGGGCAGCAGGGTGTGGCCGCCCGAGAGGTAACGCGCATCATCGGCGCCCGCGAACAGGCTGGCAGCATCGGCGATGGAAGCAGGCTTGTGATATTTGAAGGCGTACATCTCTGGTTCCCTTAAGCGGCCGCTGGGGTCGCGGAAGCGTTGATCGCCTGCCAGACGCGCTGCGAGGTCGCGGGCATCTGGATGTCCTCGACGCCGGTCGCGTGGCGGATGGCGTTGATGACGGCGGCGGCGGCACCGATGGTCCCGGCTTCACCCGCACCCTTCACGCCCAGCGCATTGTGGGTGCAGGGCACGACATTGGTCGCGACCTCGAAGGAGGGCACCATGTCGGCCTTGGGCATGCAGTAGTCCATGTAGCTGCCGGTGAGCAGCTGGCCCTGGTCGTCGTAGATGCAGTCCTCGCACAGGGCCTGGCCGATACCCTGCATGATGCCGCCGTGGACCTGGCCCTCGACGATCATCGGATTGATGATGTTGCCGAAGTCGTCGACCGCGACGAAACGCTCGATGCGGGTGACGCCGGTCTCGGGATCGATCTCGACCTCGCAGATGTGGCAGCCATTGGGATAGGTGAAGTTCTTGGGGTCGTAGAACGAGGTTTCGTCCAGCCCCGGCTCCAGCTCGTCATGCGGGAAGTTGTGGGGCACGTAGGCCTGCAGGGCGATGTCGCCGAAGCCGAGCGTCTTGTCGGTGCCCGCGACCCGGAAGCTGCCGTCCTTGAACTCCACGTCCGCTTCGGCCGCCTCCATCATGTGGGCGGCGATCTTGCGGCCCTTGGCGATGACCTTTTCCAGCGAGTTGTGCAGGGCGACGCCGCCTACCGCCAGCGAGCGCGAGCCGTAAGTGCCCATGCCGAAGGGGATCTTGGCGGTGTCGCCGTGGATCACCTCGACGTTCTCGATGGCAACGCCCAGACGCTCGCAGACGATCTGCGCGAAGGTCGTCTCGTGGCCCTGGCCGTGGCTGTGGCTGCCCGTGAAGACCGTGACCGAGCCGGTGGGATGGACGCGGACCTCGCCGGATTCATAAAGCCCGGCGCGGGCGCCGAGGGCCCCCGCGACCGCCGAGGGGGCGATGCCGCAGGCCTCGATGTAGGAGGAGAGGCCGATGCCGCGCAGCATGCCCTTCTTCCTGGAGGCTTCGCGGCGGGCCGGGAAGCCGTCGTAGTCGATGGCCTTGAGCGCATCGTCGACGTTCTTCACGAAGTCGCCGGAGTCGTACTGCAGGGCGACCGGCGTCTGGTAGGGCATGGCCGAAGCCGGGATCAGGTTCAGCTTGCGCAGGGCGGCGGGATCGCGCCCGGTCTCGTGGGCGGCCTTGTCGACGATGGATTCGACGATGAAACAGGCCTCGGGACGGCCGGCGCCGCGGTAGGCATCGACCGGCACCGTGTTGGTGAAGGCCGCCTTCACCTCGGCATAGATTGCCGGCGTGGCGTAGAGCCCGGCCAGCAGGGTGGCGTAGAGATAGGTCGGGATGGAGGTCGAGAAGGTCGAGAGATAGGCGCCCATGTTCGCAACCGTGGAGACACGGAAGGCGAGGAACTTGCCGTCCTTGTCGAGCGCCAGTTCGGCATGGGTGTGGTGATCGCGGCCCTGGGCGTCGGAAATGAAGGCCTCCGAGCGGTCGCTGGTCCACTTCACCGGGCGGCCCACCACCTTGGCGGCCCAGGTGACGGCGGCTTCCTCGGCATAGTGGAA
>CALLQH010000029.1 GCA_938014945.1 uncultured bacterium
GATGAGCTTCTGGGGTGCCACCGTCATCACGAACCTGTTCTCCGCACTGCCCGTGATCGGCGAGCCGATCGTGCAGTGGCTGTGGGGCGGTTTCGCGGTCGGCAACGCCACGCTCAACCGTTTCTTCTCGCTGCACTTCCTGCTGCCCTTCGTGATCGTGGGCGTGGTCGTGCTGCATCTTTGGGCGCTGCACCACAAGAAGTCGAACAACCCGCTGGGCATCGACTACAAGGGCCCGCAGGACTTCATCCCGTTCCATCCCTACTACACGATCAAGGATGCGTTCGGCGCCGGTGTCTTCCTGATCCTGTTCGCGATCTTCCTGTTCTATGCGCCCAACTACATGGGCCATCCGGACAACTACATCCCGGCCGATCCGCTCAAGACCCCGGCGCATATCGTGCCCGAATGGTACTTCCTGCCGTTCTACGCGATCCTGCGCGCGATCCCGGACAAGCTGGGCGGCGTGCTGGCCATGGGCGCCTCCATCTTCATCCTGTTCCTGCTGCCCTGGCTGGACACCTCGCGCATCCGTTCGGCGACCTTCCGGCCGGTCTTCAAGTGGTTCTTCTGGCTGCTGATGATCGACCTGATCGTCTTGGGCTTCTGCGGCGCCAATCCGCCGGAGGGTTTCTGGGTTCCGCTGAGCCAGGTGGCCACGGCCTACTACTTCCTCCACTTCCTGATCCTGCTGCCCCTGATCGGCTGGTTCGAGCGACCCAGGCCCTTGCCTGACAGCATCGCCAAGCCGGTTCTCAAGGCCTGAGGAGCGGAACCATGAAGCGTTTCATTCTGTCCCTTGCCGCCCTGGCATTCCTGGTTCCCGCGACCGCGCAGGCCGCCGGCGAGCAGGAGATTCCGCCCGAGCATCACTGGTCGTTCAACGGCATCTTCGGCACCTACGACCGCGCCCAGCTGCTGCGCGGCCTGGAGGTCTACCGCGGTGTCTGCGCCAACTGCCACGGCCTGAAGTACGTGCGTTTCCGCGACCTGCAGGCCATTGGGCTGTCCGAGGACGAGGTCAAGGCGATCGCGGCGAACTACACCGTGGCGGGCGACCCGGACGAGTACGGCGATCCCACCACCCGGGAAGCCAAGCCGTTCGACGCCTTCCCCTCGCCGTTCCCCAACGATCAGGCCGCGCGCGCGTCCAACGGCGGCGCCCTGCCGCCCGACCTGTCGCTGCTCGCCAAGTCCCGCGAGCACGGTCCCGACTACATCCACGCCGTGGTCGGCCTGGGTTATGGCGAGAACCCCGAGCCCGACCCCACCGGCCTCTATCACAACCCCTACATGGCCGGCGGCTTCATCGCCATGCCGCCGCCGCTGTTCGACGACGCCGTCGAATATCACGACGGCACGGCGGCCACGGTCGAGCAGATGAGCACGGACGTCTCGGCCTTCCTGATGTGGGCCGCCGAGCCCAAGCTGGAGGACCGCAAGGCCACCGGCATGAAGGTCATCCTGTTCCTGCTCGTGCTCACCGGCCTGTTCTACGTCTGCAAGCGCAAGCTCTGGGCCAACGTCGACCACTGAGGACGACGGCTTCAAGAGGCTGCCTGATTACCAGCGCCCGGGAGCATGCTTCCGGGCGCTGGCGTTTCAACGGGGGAGGGTCACGCCATGGCTGAAACCGTTCTGGGCATCATTGGCGGCAGCGGTGTCTATGACATCGATGGTCTGAAGGATGCCCGCTGGCAGCGGGTCGAAACGCCCTGGGGCGATCCTTCCGACGAACTGCTGAGCGGCACCCTGGCGGGCCAGAAGCTGGTCTTCCTGCCGCGCCACGGCCGCGGCCACCCCATTGCCCCCAGCGGCATCAACGCGCGCGCCAACATCGATGCACTCAAGCGCCTGGGCGTCACCGATATCGTCTCCATCGGCGCGGTCGGCTCCCTGAAGGAGGAGCTGCCGCCGGGCCATTTCGTGCTGGTCGACCAGTACATCGACCGCACCCACGACCGGCCCAAGAGCTTCTTCGGCAACGGCCTGGTTGCCCATATCTCGCTCGCCCGCCCGACCTGCGATCGCCTGGGCGATCACGTCATGGCCGCACTCGGCGAGACCGGCATTCCCCACACCCGCGGCGGCACCTATCTGGTGATGGAGGGGCCGCAGTTCTCGACCTATGCCGAATCCCAGCTCTACCGCTCCTGGGGCTGTTCGGTGATCGGCATGACCGCCATGGCCGAGTGCCGTTTGGCCCGCGAGGCGGAGATGTGTTACGCGGCCGTCTCCATGGTGACCGACTACGACTGCTGGCACGACGATCACGACGACGTCACGGTCGATGCCATCATTGCCGTGCTGACGGCGAACGCCGAAAACGCCCGCCAGCTCGTCGGCGCGCTCGCGCGCCGGCTGGGCAAGCGGCCGGAGGCCTGCCCCAAGGGCTGCGACCGGGCCCTCGACCATGCGCTGATCACCCATCCCGACAAGCGCGATCCGGCGCTGATCGCAAAGCTTGATGCGGTCGCCGGGCGGGTGCTGGGGGCATGAGCAGCACCGACATCGCCGGCCTCATCCGCGCCATTCCCGACTTCCCCCACAAGGGCATCGTCTTCCGCGACATCACGACGCTGTTCGCAGACGCCCGCGGTTTCCGCCGCGCCGTCGACGAGATGGTGCAGCCCTGGGCCGGGGCCAAGATCGACGCGGTCGCGGGCATCGAGGCGCGCGGCTTCATCCTGGGCGGGGCCATCGCGCACCAGCTTTCGGTCGGCTTCGTGCCGGTGCGCAAGAAGGGCAAGCTGCCTTGGGCTACGATCGGCATGGATTACGAGCTCGAGTACGGCACCGACCGGGTGGAGATCCATGTCGATGCTGTGGAGAAGGGCGCGCGCATCCTGGTGGTCGACGACCTGATCGCCACCGGCGGCACCGCCACCGCGGCGATCCGCCTGCTGCGCCAGGCCGGGGCGGAGATCCTGGGCTGCTCCTTCGTCATCGACCTGCCGGATCTCGGCGGCGCCCGCAAGCTCGCCGCGCTCGACATTCCGGTCCACAGTCTCGTCGCCTACGAGGGGGCCTGAGGTGGCGGCCATCACCGGCATCGACCACCTGCTGATCGACGTCGACGACCTGGAACGTGCGCGGACCACCTGGCACCGCCTGGGCTTCACCATGACGCCGCGGGGCCGCCACCCCCAGTGGGGCACGGGCAACTACTGCATGATGTTTGCCGACAGCTACCTGGAGCTGATCGGCGTCGCCGACCCGAAGGTCTATGCAGAGAACGAGGCGCGGCGCGGCCGCCGCCGCACGGCGACGGGCCTCACCGCCATCGCGCTTGCGACCGGTGATGCGCAGGCGGCCAAGGCAGCGCTCGCCGACAGCGGCATCGCCGCCGACGGCCCCAAGGACCTCTCGCGCCTGCTGGAGGCCGAGGAGGGCACGCTGGAGCCCCGCTTCCACATCCTGCACCTGCCAGAGGGCGCCAGCCCCGCGGTGCCGATGTTCCTGTGCCGTCACCTGAGTCCGGAGATGGTGCGCCGCCCGGCGTGGCTGGAGCACGACAATGGCGCGACGGCCCTCGTCAGCGTCGCCCTGCCGGTGGCCGATCCCAGGGCCACGACGGAGGCCTACCAGCGCCTGCTGGGACACGGCGCGGTGACGCACACCGACGAGACGCTCACCCTGCGCATCGGCGGCACCAGCGTCCTGCTGGTGCGACCGGAGGACTACGACAGCCTCTTCCCCGACCTGCACGAGGAGGGCGAGACGCCGCCCGGCGTGATCACCCTGCGGGTCGCCGATGTCGATGCCACGGCGCGCCATCTGGCGGCGGTGAAGGTGCCTTTCCGCCGCGAACCCCGCGCCGTCACCATCGCGCCCGAGGACGCGTGCGGGGTGGCGGTGGTTTTCACGGCGTGAGCGCAGCGCTCGCTGATACCTTCCGCATCTTCGCCGAGCGCGAGGCTCTCCCCACATCTCCGCTCTATGCCGCGCTCGCCCAGGCTGTTGCCGGGGATGCCGATCTGCTGGCGCTCGCCGACCGCGCCT
>CALLQH010000030.1 GCA_938014945.1 uncultured bacterium
CCTGCCGGAGACCCGCCCTGGAATCAGAACCCAGAGACCGGGACCACTCAAGCGTTTTCGCGGAACGGCCGGATCAGCGTTTCGGCAATCCGGCGCGGTGCGCGCACAAACCTTCGATCCTCACAACGGAAAGCCGATCCGCACGCCACGAAACGGTTCCGTGCAATCGTGATCCGCTCTAGACAGGTTTCTCCCTCGTTTCGCCGCGGTCCGCCTTGTCCCCGCCCTCCCGTCCACCCGTCACACCCAGCCTTGCCTTCCTGGCCGTCAGGGTCTTCCTGCCGTTCGGCCTGGGTTACTTCCTTTCCCAGCTTTTCCGTACGGTGAATGCGGTGCTGGGGCCGATGCTGCGCGACGATCTGGGCATCTCGGCCTCCTCGCTCGGGCTTGTGACCGGCGCCTTCTTCCTCGCCTTCGCCCTGGTCCAGCTGCCTCTGGGCATGGCGCTCGACCGCTACGGGCCGCGCCGCACCCAGACCGTGCTGCTGACGGTAACCGCGGCCGGCGCCCTGCTCTTCTCCCTGGGCACCGACACCCTTTCCCTGGCGCTGGCGCGGGCGGTGATCGGCATCGGCGTCTCGGGCTGCCTGCTCGCCTCGTTCAAGGCCTTTGCCCTGTGGTTCGAGAAGGGCCGCCTGCCGCTGGTCAACGGCCTTGTCATGGCCTGCGGCAGCCTGGGCGTGATGACCGCCTCGACCCCTGTCCAGGCGCTGGCGACGGCCCTGGGCTGGCGCGAGGTCTTTCATGTCCTGGCGGCGGTGAGCCTCGCCGTCGCCGTGGTCATCTTCCTGGTGGTGCCCGAAAAGCATGTCGAGGGCGAGCCGCGCACCATGGCCGACCAGCTTGCCGGACTGAAGGCGATCTTCACCGCGCCGGTCTTCTGGTCGATCGCGCCGCTGCTGGCGGCTGCGCAATCGGCCTGGCTTTCGATCCAGGCGCTGTGGCTGGGACCCTGGCTGCGCGACATTCCGGGGCTGGACGGCGATGGCGCCGCCCATGCCCTGCTCCTGGGCGGCCTGGGAGGCGCCACGGGCTACATCCTGCTCGGCGGCCTGACCGAACGGCTGGGCCGACGCGGTGTGCCGGTCGGCGCAGTCGCGGGTACCGCCATCGTTCTGTTCATCGGCGTGCAGGTGCTGCTGGCGCTGGGCAGCGGCCTGCCGCCCTGGGTGCTGACCTTCGCCTTTGCCTTCTTCGGCGGCGGGGCGACGCTGTTCTACGCCGGCCTCACCCAGCGTTTCCCGGTGGCGCTGGCCGGGCGGGTCAACACCTCGCTCGCCCTCTTCGTCTTTTCGCTGGCCTTTGCCCTGCAGGTCGTCACGGGGCTTGTGCTCGACCTCTTCCCCGACGGCAACGGCGGCTACAGCGACCAGGGTTATCTCATCGCCTTCGGCGGCTGGTCCGTGGTGCAGGTCGTCTTTTTCGTCTGGTTCCTGCTGCGTTATCCGCGCAAGCCCGCAGGCTAGGCTCGTTCAGCGTTCCAGGCGGCTGCCCACGCCCTGCTGCAGGGCGCGCTGATAACACAGCACCGCCAGGGCGAGATCACCCAGCGCCAGGCCGCGGAACGCGAAGGCAACACGCTCACGGTCGTCGCGGCGGCCGGCAATCGCCCCGGTCGCCAGTCCCTTGAGATCGCCCGCGATCAGTTCGGGCGGGATCGTGGGATCGGCCATGGCGCGTTCCTGCGCGATGTCGTCGATGACGATGCGGTCGAGGCGGGCAAGGCCGTCGCGCTTCCAGGGACGCGTCAGATCCGTCATGGCAACGAAGCTGCCCGGGATCAGCCGGTCGGGGTCGAGAAACGGTTCGGCGATGCCCGTGTGGGGCACCGAGGAGACGACCAGATCGGCCCCCTCGAGCACGCTGTCGCCATCCCCGCAGGCAATCGCCTCCAGGCCCATGGCGCGCGCCATCTCCAGCAGGCGGTCGCGGTTGGCCGCGCCGCGCCCAAGGACGCGGACATGACGCAGCGGGAAGAGCTGGGCGAAGGATTCGAGATGGCAGCGAGCCTGCAGACCGGCGCCGACAAAGGCGATGGTGGCGGCATCCTTGCGGCCGAGGTGATGGGCCGCCGTGGCGGAAAGGCCCGCCGTGCGCACGCCGGTGATCCAGTCGCCGTCCATCACCGCCAGCGGCAATCCGGTGTCGCCGTCGAACACGGTGATCAGGGCGCCGATGGTCTCCTGGCCGTGCTGGGGATTGGCGGGGTTCATGCCCAGGGACTTCACGGCCATCAGGCTGGGGCTGCTGCCTGCGGCCAGCATCGACATGAAGAGCCGCCCGCCGCCGGGCAGAATCTGCGCCTTGGGCGTGTTCCAGGCGCTTCCCGCCTCCACCTGGCGCAGCAGGTCTTCGATCGTCGCCACGATGTCCTGGGTCGTGATGCCCAGGCCGGCGACATCGGCGCGGCGCAGATAAAGCAGGCTTTCATCGGTCATGGCTTGGCCCCCTTCCCTCGGTGGGGAGAACCATAGGCGGTGGCGGCACCGACCGGAACCGCCAAGGTATCAGCCGCGGTCCAGGAGCGTGGGATGGCTGCGGTCGCCGCCCAGGCCGTCGTTGATGGTCCGGGCCACGGTGTCGCTGTCGCCGGGCCGCTGCTCGATGGAATCGTGGCCGGCCACGGGTGCGGACATCAGGCAGAGATCGGCCACGATCGGCAGATGGTCCGAGCCGACGTGGCCGCCCCGATGCAGGTCGACCAGTGCGAACTCCGGCGTATGAAAGATGTGGTCGAGCGGCCAGCGCATCAGGCGCGAATTGGCGTTGAAGGTGGCGAACATGCCCCGCCCGATGCGCGGATCGAGCAGATTCGTCGTGCGCCGCAGCAGCCGCGTGGTCGAGGACCAGCCGACATCGTTGAGGTCGCCTGCGACCAGCGCGGGCAGCCCGGCATTGCTCGCCTGACGGCCGACGATCAGCAGTTCGGCGTCGCGCTGCAGCGTGTCCTGCAGCGGCGGCGGCGGCGGATGCACGCCGTAGAAGACAAAGGGCCGGCCGTCGGGGAAACGGACGGTCACCTTCAGGGACGGCACGCCTTCCTGTACCAGGGTGCGGAAGCGGACCTCGGAGAGCGCGAAGCGGGAACGCAGAACCATGCCGTAGTAGTTGTCGAGCGGGCGCGCGGCGACATGGGGCAAGCTGTCGGACAGGGTCTCGATGCGGTCCACCCACCACTGGTCGGTCTCCAGGGCAAGGAAGATATCGGGATCGTGGCGGCGGACCTCGGCGAGCAGTGCCTTGTCGTCGCGGTTGTCCATCAGCACATTGGACACCATCACCCGCACACGACGCCGCTCCGGACAGTTCCGCGCGCCCGCCGATTCGACCCGCACCAGACGCGTGTAAGGCACGATGTAGCGCGCCTGGATCGCCAGGCAGATGAGACACAGGGCGATGAGGATGATACCGGCGCGCGTGGCAGGCCCTGTCAGGATCAGCCCGGCGATGGCGACCAGCAGCAGGACGGCGATCTGCAGGCGCGGGAAATCACCGCTGCGCAGCCAGCGCGAACGGGCCGGCACCAGCGGCAGCAGGGTTGCCGCAATCGTCAGCAGGGCAAAGATGTGGGCGGCAAACGCCATGGACACGCTCCCTTCGGCCGCACACTCGCGTGCGCGACCTATCTGGAACGCTTCATGGCGGGCGGTGTTGCGCCGCCGCGCGGTCTATCGGGTGGGAACGGGCTCGTCGCCGGCGTAGTCGTAGAAACCCTTGCCGGTCTTGCGGCCCAGCCAGCCCGCCTCGACGTACTTGGCGAGCAGCGGGCAGGGCCGGTACTTGCTGTCGGCGAGACCGTCGTAAAGCACCTGCATGACCGACAGGCAGATGTCGAGGCCGATGAAATCGGCAAGCTCCAGCGGGCCCATCGGGTGGTTGGCGCCCAGCTTCATCGCCGTATCGATCGACTCGACGTTGCCCACGCCCTCGTAGAGGGCATAGACCGCCTCGTTGATCATCGGCAGCAGGATGCGGTTGACGATGAAGGCCGGGAAATCCTC
>CALLQH010000031.1 GCA_938014945.1 uncultured bacterium
GTCATGGCCGCGGATCGCCCAGCCGGTCGAGGTGCCGAGGTCGAGCGCGAGGATGGGGCGGTGGTGTGTCATCGCGACGGGCGGCACGGGGATTGCGCTGGGCCGTGCAATGCGCAGAGTCGATTCAGCCATGTGTGGTCTCCTTCGGGATTGGCTGCCTTGGTGGAAGACGACGGCGGTCTGGTGCTTGGCGGTACGGGGCCGCCGTCGTCGGATCGGGATATTCGGGGCGACACTGGCCACGCGCGCGAACCCCCTGGGGGTGGGAGTGGGAGAACCCGCTCGGCGCGGTTCTCCCCCACCCCCAAAGGGGGTGGGTTTCACCCCCACAACTTGATCTGATGGCTAACCACTTGTGATAACTTGTGAAATTCAAGTTGTGGGCGTCAGGGAGATACTCGTCCTTCCCAACTTGAAACTGCGAGCTACAGCGTAACGGTGCGCGCAGGATCGCAGGTATTTGGGAAAGGCCTTCCCAACTTGCTGGCGCGCGATCCTGCAAGGCCGAACGTGCCACAGCGCAGGTAGTTGGAACCAGATTTCCCAACTTCCCCAACTTGAAGCTGCGCAGCGCTGCGCAAGGCATGACATCGTGCCAGATGATCATTCGGCATCCTCCGGATAGACCCATACGGTCGGGTTCTCGACTGGGAGCGCCGCGCCGCTTTGCGGACATTTGTAGGTGCTCGGCAGCACTGGGATCAGAACGGGCACGATCTCGCCCGTCTCGCCATCGGCCTTGTCTTCGCCGGTCGGGAACCTCATGCCTTCGACGCAGAGGTAGCCGAACTTCGATCTGGAAATGGGCAGGCCGAACGGTGCGCCATCACGGACGAATTTTACGAAGCCCTTGGTCGCAAGCACGCTGATCCGCTCACGGATCGTGTCCTTCCCGCCGAGCCCAGCCTTGTTCTCGAAGGCCTCGGCGAATTGCAGCGCTGTGTAGAGGTGCCCGTTTTCCGCCTCATCGAAGAGGAGTTGCAGGATCACATCGCCCTTGCGCACGCGCTCGGCATCATGCCTGGCGCCGACTTCCGCACGGACCAGGCGCTCGTTCATCGGGTTGATCTCGACCCATCGGCCGCCCACTTTGTCGACGAGCTTGGCAGGCAGAGCCGGGCCGTTCCGGAGCTCGATCTCGAGGCGGCGCTGGGAAATCTCCTCGTCAGGCCGGTGCAGAATGAGGCCGGTGGTGTAAAAGCCTCGCAGGGCGCTGGCGCCGGAGAGTGCCAGGAAGGGATCGTCCTTCACCTGGTGCTTCGACAGTTTCTTCGTGTGGTGGACGAGGATGACGCCGCAGTCGGGATTGATGTGGTCGCGCAGGACCTCGACCCGCTCCTTCAGGAAGAACATCATGGCGGCGTTGTCATTCTCGCCGCCGCCATCCGGGCCGCCGTCGAAGATGTTGCGGATCGGGTCGATACAGATGATGTCGACGGGTTCGACCGGAAATGCGCGCCGGATCGCTGCGGCAACACGGACGCTGCCCTCGGCATCGAGCAGCATCTGCAGCTTTGGTGTGGTGACAAGATTGTCGTGCGCGGCGGCAAGCATGTCGGGCGGCAGGCCAATCTGCTGCACGCGCTCCCGCAGGTAATGGTACTGGATCTCGGCCTGCAAATAGAAGATCCGCAGCGGTCGTGGCGGAGTGAAGCCGAGGAAGGGCACGCCCGCCGCCATGTGCACGAGCCAGGTGATCAAGAGGTCGCTCTTGCCGACCTTCGGCGCCCCGCCGAGCACGAGCAGGCCGCCTGGCGTCAGCACGCGTGGCGCGATGATATCGGCCGGCATGGGGCTGGTGTCGTCGAGCAGCGCGCCAAGGGTGAAGGTGGGGAGCTCGTTCGGCGCGGGCGCCGCGCTGTCGAGGCGGATCAGCGGAGGCCCATGCTTTTCGACATGGATGGCCCAGAGCCGCTCGGATTCGCGCTTCAGCCGCTCCACCGGCCAGGCTGGGCGCAGCATGGCGGCGTTGTACTCGCAGATCGCCTGCCAGCCTTCATCCTTCGAGAGGCGGCCGTCATGCACCATGCGAATGTAGTGGCCGATGGCCGCCGATGCCCCCTCGAAGCGTGACCAGTCATCCTGCGCGCCTTCGCGCACCGGTGTCACCAGCACATCGGCGACCGCGGGCTTGCCAGACGTGGAAAAGTCCGGCTGGAGCGAGATGCCGGGCGCAGGAGGCATGTCGGTTACCGCCTCGATGAACTCTTCGAGATCGCGCTCGATGGTCGCGTTCAGCTCGACAATCTGGACCCGCGTCTTGAGACCGTTCTTGTAATAGACCGAGCCTGCGACGCGGATCGGCTGATGGGCCGAGCGGAAGTGCGTATCGCCACCGACCTTGGCGGCAATATCGCCGCGCAGACGGCAAATGCGCGCGATGTCTTCGCCCTCAGCCGGTTCGGTCAGCTTCCACCAGACATGAGCCTTGTGCTGGCCTTCCGGCGTTACGCCGCCGCTTTCCACCACCATGGTGGGGGTTCCAAGATGACGTTCGAGATGGGCGCGCCTGGCGGCAATGTCGCCAGTGTCGATGTCGACCACCACCGTCTGCATCTGCAGGATATCGGCGGCCTTGGCCTGTCCCTTGGCGGCAACGGTGCCGGGGATGACATAGACGGCGGCCCCCTCGTGGCTGGCCCAGTTGGCAAAGGTCGCCATCTTGTCGGCAACCGTGTGATCGGCGTCGATCCAGATGTTGTGTGGGCGGCCATCGAACCCCTGACCCTTGTCGATGAAGCTGCGCACCGGGATCAGGCCTTCGCAATAACCGAAGACCACGTCCATGAACTGCGCGATCTGTTCGGGGTCCGGCTCGTCGCCGAACACGTCGACTTGCGCCGGCGCATCGTTGAAGTCGCGCCAGGGATTGAAGTGGACGATCTCACCGGTGGCGGGCTGTTTGATGGAATCAGGCATGTCGTCGTCGCTCATGCTGGCAACTCCCAGCAGCGGCTGGCCCACGGGCAGAAGCGGCATTCGAAGAAGTCGCGATTGGCAGCAATTCGGGGCAGCAGTTCGCCGGCGTCGGTCGCCTGCAGGATGCGCACGCCACGGTCGGACATGCGCTGTGCCAGAGCGGCATCGAAGGGGACCAGTTCGTGATGAAGCTCGGCCGTGTCCTTGTTGATGGCGGTGAACAACGCGGGCGCAGCCGAGATGCCGGGGACCGTGCCTTCCATGTAAGCCTGGTAGAGGGCGATCTGGGCGGCGTAGACGGGCTTCGATTTCGTCACACCGTCCTTGACGCAGGCACGCCAGTTCTTTGTGTTCATGGTCTTGCATTCCCAGAGCGCGGGAACGGCCAGACCGAAGCCCTCGGGCCCGGTGGCAATGATGCCATCGACATGGCCGCGGATGCGTCCGCCCGCAGCCGAAAAACCGAACTGGCCACCATCGGGCCGGTGGCCCTTGCGGGTGTAGAGATCGAAGCCGGCAGCCCGCAGCCACTGGATGGCCAGATCTTCGAGTGCATGGCCGATGGCGAAGATGCGCAGCGCCTGACCGGAAAAGCCTGCACCTTCGTCCTTCGGTGTCGAGGTGAACTCGAACTGAAGGGCGCGCTCGCAGGCGTGCCCGAGGCGCGAGCCGCCAAGGTAATCGCGCTGCGGCGTGGCGGCGTGCTCATCCTCGAGGGCGGCATCGATCAGGGCGGTGATCCGTTCACCAGGTTTTTGCTTGTGGTTGAAGTCCAGCATCAGAACGGCACCTCGGGATCGGTGTCGCGATTGGCGGCTCGGTATTCACGTAGCGCATCCTGATAGCCGGTGACGGTAACCTCGATCAGGGTGAGCACCTGCTGTTCGGAGAGGTCGGCAAACCGGGTCGGCCAGCCGATCTCCTCCATGATCTCGGCGACAGGTTTCATGGTGCTGCGGATCGCCGCCTGCTCGGCCAAGGTCGGGTCAACCATCATGCCGCCCTCGCCAGATCATGCTCGTCCGCGCCGAAGACCAGGCTGCGTATGGCGGCACGGTTGAACTGGAAGGAGAGCAGTGCCGAGGCCTGATAGCGGGTCAGCCCGAAATCGTGTCGGTAGTCGGCCGGGAGGTATGCAAGCTGCCGGTCCGTCGGCGGTTGCGACAACCAGCGTCGGGTCTTGTGGGCGCTTTCGTCGGACTCGTGCTCGTTCAGCCAATCGTCAGCAGCGGCGAGGCCGACCATGCGCTCGCCGATGGCCAGCAGACGCGGCGCGACCCCTTTTGCGGCGCCTACGCCATACCAGCGGCCGTTGAGGAAGAAGACGCCGGCCCATGCGGAGAACCCGTTGGCCATCAGTGCGGCATCGTCACCGAACAGGTCGCACCAGCGGAAGCTGGAGCGTTTCAACAGGTCGATTTCCGACATCACGAAATCGCCGAGCGGAATGTCGCCGCCGCCGTCGATGCTCTCGAAGATGAAGCCGCAAAGCGGGCATTCATGGCAACCGAGCGGAATATCAGCCTCGCATTGCGGGCAGGTCCTGGTCGGTGCATCGCCGGACGCCTCGTGTCCGGCAAGGTCGACCTCCTGCTCGAGCGAGCCGTGCATCAGGCTGGAGGTGCCGAAGTCCAGCACCACGCAGTCGGTCTTGACGATACCGGGGTGCTCGTTCGGATCGACGGTGCGCAAGCCCCGCCCGACCATCTGGATCATGGTCGACTTGTAGGAGGACGGGCGCAGCAGCACGACGCAGGAGGTTGGCGGGTGGTCCCAGCCTTCGGTCAGCACGGCGACATTGACGACGACCTGAATGTCACCGGCGGCATAGGCGGAAAGCGCCGTCTTGCGCTCAGCGTCGCCCATCTCGCCATGAACGAGAGCCGCGGCAATGCCGGCGGCGTTGAACGCGTCGGTCACGCCGCGTGCGTGGTCGACGGTCGAGCAGAACACCACGGTCTGCCGATCGGCGGCCTTCTCCCGCCAGTTCCGGATGACGGCATCGGTGACCGGCGTGCGGTTCATGATGCGCTCGACTTCGCTCATGTCGAAATCGCTGGCAGTCTTCCTGACCCTGGCAAGCTCATCCCTGACGCCGACATCGATGACGAAGGTACGCGGTGGCACCAGATGGCCGGAGCGGATCAGCTCGCCGATGCGGATCTGGTCTGACACATTGGAGAAGACCTCGCGCAGCCCCTTGCGGTCCCCGCGATTGGGCGTGGCGGTAACGCCGAAGACGCGGCAGGAGGGATTGCGCTTCAGCGCCTGGTCGATGATGCGGCGATAGCTGTCGGCCGTCACATGATGCGCCTCATCGATGACCAGCAGATCGAGCGCCGGCATGGCGTTGAGGTTGGTGCTGCGCGACAGCGTCGGGACCATGGCGAAAGTGACCCGGCCACCCCAGGACTTGCCGCTGGCGTCGACGACCGAGGTGGTGATCGCAGGATTGACCCGGGCGAACTTCT
>CALLQH010000032.1 GCA_938014945.1 uncultured bacterium
GTCGCCCACACCCGGCCCATGGCCGAGGCGCGGGCGCGCGAGCATCTGCTGCATCAGGGGTTCGAGGCCTGGCTGCCGGAGTACCGCAAGCAACGCCGCCATGCCCGGCGCACGGATCACGTCCTGCGCCCGCTGTTTCCCCGTTATCTCTTCGTGCACCTCGATCTCGATGCCGAACGCTGGCGCAGCGTGCTCGGCACCGCGGGCGTGCAGCACCTGGTCGGCGGCGATCCGCCCACACCGCTCGACGATGCGGTGATCGAACACCTCAAGGCCCGCGTCGACGAGGAAGGGCTGGTGCCGGTCTCCCCGGCGCTGTCGCTGAAAAGCGGCGATACGGTGCGCATCGCCGAGGGGCCGCTCGCCGATCTGGAGGGCATCTTCCTCGATATCGACGACAAGGACCGGGTCGCCATCCTGCTTTCGCTGATGGGCCGCACCCTGCGCGTCCAGGTCGCGGCCGGGGATGTCGAGAAGGCGTGAAGCCCTGCAGGCTTGACACCCGTGTTCGAAACATGAACAACGGAGACACGGGCAGCGCGGTGCCGCCCGGTGGAGAAGGTGTTGCGGCCGTGACGACCCGGCGCGAAGCCACCGAAGATCAGGCCATCCGGCAGATCCTCGACAGGATCGAGGCGAACGAGGAGGTCAGCCAGCGCGACCTGGCCGACGAACTCGGCGTCGCCCTGGGCATGGTCAACGCCTACATCAAGCGCTGCGTGCGCACCGGCCTCATCAAGATCCACCAGATGCCGCCGCGCCGTTACAAGTACTACCTCACGCCCCAGGGCTTCGCCGAAAAGAGCCGGCTGACGGCGCAGTACCTGCGCGACAGCTTCGGCGCCCTGCGCCGCGGCCTTTCCAGTTTCGAGCGGCTCTACGGCGATCTCGCCGAACAGGGTGTGGCGCGCATCATCCTGGTCGGCGACGACGAGATGCTGGAGGTCGGCATCCTCGCTTCGCTCTCGACCGGCATCACCGTGGTCGGGGTCTGGAACCCGCTTGCCGAAAGCCACGAGGTGCGCGGGGTCGCTGCGGTCGATCCGGCAAGCCCGCCGCAAGCCGACCGCTGGGTGCTGGCGGTGCTCAAGGACGGCCAGAAGGCCTTCGAACGCCTCTCCGAGGTGGTGCCGCCCGAGCGCATCGCCATGCCCGATGTGCTGCGCCTGGTGCTGCTGCGCGGCCCCAAGGAAAAACGCTAGGGCGCATCGCCCCGGGCGAAAAGCTGGACAAGCGTCAAATCGCCCTCGCGCAAGGCCAGGCGCAGGTCTAGCATTCCCCCAGGACCGCTCTTGGGGGGCCTCGCCATGGCAGGCTATGTCTCGACCTTCACCTACCAGTCCGCGATATGCCATCCGCCGCAGTTCGCGCCGCGGCCCTACCGGCATTTCGCGGTCACGCCGATCACCGGAGCCATGGGTGCGGATGTCGAGGGCATCGACCTTGCCACGGCTTCCGACGACGCGATTGCCGAACTGGAGCAGGCGCTCACCGATCACCTCGCGCTGATGATCCGCGGCCAGTCGCTGGAACCGGCCCAGCAGATCGCCTTCGCCAACCGTCTGGGCAAGCCCTTTCCCTGGCCCTTCGCCAAACAGATGGAGGGCTACCCCGAGATCACCGAACTGATCCAGGAGCCCGGCGACAAGTATGCCTTCGGCGGCACCTGGCATTCGGACTCCTGCAACTTCGAGAAGCCGCCCAAGTACACCATGCTCTATTGCGTGGAATGCCCGCCGGTGGGCGGCGACACGGGCTTCTCCAACCAGTACCTCGCCTGGGAAAGCCTCGAACCGGCGCTCAGGGCCGAGCTTGAGAACGTACGCACCGTGGCCTCGGCCGAACTGGGCTACGGCACGGGATCGCAGGAGGCCGAGGTGCTGGCCAACGCCACGACCAGGGTCACCTGGGACCCGGCGCTGAACCACGAGAACGTCCACCCCCTGGCGCGCACCCATCCGGTGACGGGCAGGAAGGCGCTCTACACCTGCGACAGCTTCACCGCGCGTTTCGAAGGCAAGACCCAGGAGGAAAGCCTGCCGCTGCTTAGAAAGCTGTGGGCCCATGCGATCACGCCGGAGTTCACCTGCCGCCTGCGCTGGCAGCCCGGTTCGCTGGCGATCTGGGACAACCGCTGCTGCATGCACTATGCCCACAGCGACTATGCCGGCCACCGCCGCCACATGCGCCGCATCGTGGTGGAGGGCGAGCGGCCCTACTGATGGCCCGCCGCGCGCTTCCGGTGCTGGCCCATCCGGCGGCCTACGACATGCAGCGGGCCCTGCTGCATCCGCCCCAGCTTGCCCCGCGCGCCTACCGCTCCTGCCGCGTCGCGCCGTTGTCGGGCGCGCTCGGCGCGGAGGTGACCGGCATCGACCTTGCCGCGCCCGACGATACGGCCATGGCGGAGCTGGCCGATGCGCTGGCCGATCATCTGGTGCTGGTCTTTCCCGATCAGGCGCTGGAGCCTGCCCGGCAGATCGCCTTCGCGCGCCGCCTCGGCCCCGTGAACCCCTGGCCCTATGCGCGCCCCATGGCGGGTTTCCCCGAACTCACCGAGCTGGTCAGCGGGCCGGCCGACATCCACAACTTCGGCGGCGGCTGGCATACCGACTCCAGCACCTTCCCGCGCCCGCCCGCCTATACCGTGCTGCAATGCATCGAGGGTCCGCCCGCCGGCGGCGACACCAGCTACGCCAACCAGTACCTCGCCTGGGACACGCTGCCGGAGGAGGTGCGAACGGGGCTCGACGGCCTGCGCCTGATCCACGCCACCTCCAAGGGTTTCGGCGACCATTCCCGCAGCACCGGCTCGGGCGATGTCACCACCACGCCCGTCGTCGTGCCCGCCGAGCACGAGGGGCTCGAAAGCAGCCATCCCGTCGCGCGCACCCATCCGGTGACGGGCAGGAAGGCGCTGTATGTGAATGCCGGCTTCGCCGCCCGTTTCGACGGCTGGAGCGCCGCCGAAAGCCAGTCGCTGCTCGATGCCCTGGCGGCCCACGGCGGCATCCCGGAATTCACCTGCCGCGTGCGCTGGCGCCCCGGCACGGTGGTCGTCTGGGACAACCGCTGCTGCCTGCACTACGCCCACAACGACTACGCCGGCCAGCGCCGCGTCATGCGCCGCGCCGTGGTGGAGGGCGAGACGCCCGTGTGAGTGCGCAATGAAGCAAGCGACACGGCGCTCGCGCAGCCTGCGCCACGTGCTCTTCCTGCCCTGACCCCTCCCGCTAGCGGAAGGGCAACGTTGTGTTACGCCCCCAGCAGGTCGAGCTGGCGGGTGATGACCTTGTTTTCGTCGTAGAGGTCGAGGGCGCGCACGCGGCCCGCCGCACCCATGGCGGACCGGGCGGCGGGATCGCCGATCAGGCGGTTGAGCGCCCCGGCCAGTGCCTCTGCGTCGGCGACCGGGACCAGCAGGCCGGTCTCGCCGTCCACCACTTCCTCGCGGCTGCCGCGGATGTCGGTGGCGACGACGGGCAGGCCCGTCATCATGGCCTCAATGATGGAACGCGGCATGCCTTCGCGGTGCGACGGCAGGGTGAAGAGGTCGGCCGCGGCCATCAGCTCGGGCACGTCGTCGCGTTCGCCCAGCAGGTGCACGCGATGGGCCAGTTCGGGATCGCCGGAGAGCGCGGCATCGACCGGGCGGGCGTGATCGCTCTGCAGACGTGCGCCCGCGACCCAGAGATGGGCGTCGACCTGCTTCATGGCGGCGAACAGCTCGGGATAACCCTTCTCGGCAACCAAACGCCCCACCATCAGGATCACCGGCGCATCCTCCGGCGTGGCGAGCGCGGCGCGCTTTGCGCGGCGTTCGGTTTCGCCGCGGGGATGGAACAGCGCGGGATCGACGCCGTTGCCGATGGCCGCGATGGTGCCGGCCACCAGGCCGGTGCGGCGGGCGAACTCGGCATCCTCCTGCGACTGGGTCATCAGCAGGTCGGTGGCGCGCCCGGCCAGCCATTCCAGCGCGACGAAGGCCGTTCGTTTCCACCAGGCCATGTGTTCGTGGAAGTAGAAGCCGTGGGCGGTGTAGGCGATCAGCGGCACATGGCTGCGCCATGCCGCCAGCCGTCCCACCAGGCTCGCGACCGGCGTGTGGACGTGGACGATGTCGAAGCGTTCCTCGCGCATCACGCGGGCCAGGGCGCGCGAGGAGCGCCATGCCGCCAGCGGGTTCATGCTGCGCTCGATATTGACCGTCCGGCAGCGGATGCCCGCGGCCTCGACCCGCTCCAGCAACGGCCCGGGCGAACACACCGCCACCACCTCGTGGCCGCGTTCCTGCAGCGCCACCAGCAGGGGCAGCAACAGCCGCGCCATCGTGAAGTCGACGGCGCAGAGCTGGCAGATCTTCATCGGCGGCTCACGTTGCCGGCCAGCCCATGTCGCGGCGTTCGGACCAGGCCTGGAAGGCGACCAGGCTCCAGAGCTGCCAGGAGGTGTCGCGGCGGCCGTTCTTCAGGTCGTCGTACCAGCGCTGGGGCAGTTCCGGGCGGATCAGGCCGCGGTCGCGCAGGCGGCCGGCGTCGATGGCGCGCCGGGTCATGTCGTCGAGCGGGCCGGTCAGCCAGCGGTCGATGGGCAGTTCGAAGCCCTTCTTGGGGCGATGGAAGACCTCCTCGGGCAGGCGCCCGGCGAAGGCCTCGGCCAGGATCGCCTTGCCCTGGCCGCGCTTCAGCTTGAAGGCGCCGGGCATGGCGTTGGCGCAGTCGACCACGGCGGGGTCGAGGAAGGGCGAGCGGACCTCCAGGCTGTTGGCCATGGAGGTGCGGTCGACCTTGGCCAGCATGTCGGCGGGCAGGATGGTCTTCTGGTCGCCGATCAGCATGGCCGTCACGGGATCGGGGCCGGACGGACGCGCCGAGGCGAAGACCTGCTCCACGGTCGGTGCGCTGTCGGCGGGATCGACGAGCAGGGCGTCGAGTTCCTTTTCCGAAAGCAGGCGGGCAAGGCCCGCGCGGCGTTCGTTGCCGGGCTTGCCGGCATGGTCGACGAAGCGGCGCACGCGGCGCGCCTTCTCGGTCCAGCCGCGCCCCTTGTCGTCGGGCAGCAGGCGCGCTGCCGGTTCGATGAGCGCCCGGCGCAGCAGGCCGGGCACCTTGCGATAGCTGTCGGCATAGAACTCGCCCTGGTAGAGGCGGTAGCCGCCGAACACCTCGTCGCCGCCGTCGCCCGATAGCGCCACGGTGACATGACGCCGCGTCTCGCGCGCCAGCAGGAAGGAGGGCAGCGCCGAACTGTCGGCGAAGGGTTCGTCGAGGCCGTCGAACAGCGGCTCGATGGCGGCCAGCGCATCGTCCGACGACACCTCGATCTCGGTGTGGCGCGTGCCCAACCGGTTCGCGATACCGGCCGCGGCCTCGCGTTCGTCGTAGTAGGAGGGCACGTCGGCAAAGCCGACCGTGAAGGTTCGCACATCGCTGGCGCTGCGCATCATGGATGCAACGACCAGCGCGGAATCGACGCCGCCGGAGAGATAGGCGCCGACCGGCACGTCGGCGACCAGGCGCAGGGCGACGGCGCGGTCGAAACGCTCGACGAGCGCGCGGCCCGCCTCGGCCTCGCTGGCGTAGATGGGCAGGGCCTCGGGCTTCGACCAGGAACGCACCGTCATGCCGCCGGCATCGAAGACGGCGATGTGGCCGGGCGCCAGGCGCTCCACCCCCTGGGCGATCGACCAGGGCTCGGGCAGGAAACGCAGGGAGAAGTAGAGGCGCAGGGCGGCGGGATCGACGGCGTGGTCGGTGCCTTCGAGCTTCTCCATGGCGATGAGGTCGGAGCCGAAGACGATGCGGCGGCCCTTCAACGCATAGACCAGGGGTTTCTTGCCGAAGCGGTCGCGCGCCAGAACGAGGCGCTTGTTGGTCCCGTCCCACAGGGCGAAGGCGAACATGCCGTCGATGCGCGACAGCAGGTCCTCGCCCCAGGCGAGCCAGCCCTTCAGCAGCACCTCGGTGTCCGAGCCGCCGGTGAAGCGGTGTCCCGCGGCTTCCAGTTCGCGGCGCAGTTCGGCGTGGTTGTAGATCTCGCCGTTGTAGATGAGCGTGTGGTCGCCCTGGGTCATGGGCTGGTGGCCCGCGGCGCTCAAGTCGACGATGGCCAGACGCGTGTGGCCGAGTGCCGCATGGGCGTCGTACCAGGTGCCCTGGTCGTCGGGGCCGCGCGGACGCAGGCGCGCGATCGCGCGTTTCATGCGCGAGGCGACGTTGCCGAGATCGATGCGGTCGAGGTCGATGAGGCCGACGATGCCGCACATGTCAGACGGTTTCCTTCATGGGCGTCATCCTATCACCCCGCGGCCGCGGCGCGGCGCAGATGGCTGCCGCGGATGACGCGGCGGAAGAGCGCCGCGAACCAGGCATCGGGCAGCACCCGGTGCGCCGCCCAGAATGCGATGCGTTTCCATGCCGGGAAACGGCCGGGCCTGCCCGACCATTCCCGCATGTGGGCGAGGTATCCCGTCAGGCTGTAGTCGTCCGGGTGTTTCTTCTGGATCGTCCGCCACAACATGCCGTGGCGCTGGTGGGCGACCGACATCAGCATGCCGGTGGCGGCGACCCGGTAATGGAACAGCGGCTCGGGCACGACCACGGCCTGCGCGCCGGCGAGACCCAGGCGGATGTTGAAGTCCCAGTCCTCGTAGCCAAGGCGCATGGTCTCGTCATAGCCGCCGATGCGCGCCCACAGGGCCTTGGGCAGCAGCAGGCAGTAGGGAAGCTGGTTGGCGACGAGCTGGTCGGCGAGGTTCCACTGCTTCTCCAGCACCGCCTCGTATTCGCCGAAGGCCGCGATCCAGGCAAACGCGAAGGTGTTTTCGTCGCCCCCGGTGGCGGCCATGGCCTTGGCGATGAAGTCGGGCTCGATCCAGTCGTCGCAGTCGAGCGGCAGCACGAAGCTGCCGCGCGCTTCCTTAAAGCCCCGATT
This sequence comes from uncultured bacterium, assembly GCA_938014945.1. Taxonomy (GTDB): domain Bacteria; phylum Pseudomonadota; class Alphaproteobacteria; order SP197; family SP197; genus CALGGB01. The sequence goes on from CALLQH010000032.1 coordinate 6,934, forward strand.
GCGCGCACCGGCCAGACCCCGGTTCTCCTGGTGCACGACGCGCACGTCCTCGGGCAGGGCCTTCAGCGCGGCGAGCGTCTCGGGCGCGGTGGAGCCGTCGTCGATGACGATGACCTCCTTGTCGGGCCAGGTCTGCGCCCGTGCGCTCTCGACCGCCTCGCTCAGGAAGGCGTGCGCGTTCCAGCAGGGCAGGATGATCGAGACGGTGATCGCCATGGTCAGGCCGGGGCCATGCGGCAGGCCGCCCAGATCTCGCCCCAGACCGTGCGGAACTCGGTGATCGTGAGGCCCGCAGCGGCGATCTCCTCGCGGAACTCCGCCTCGGTGTGTTCGATGAAATGGGTGCGGTCGTTGAAGTAGAACATGCCCAGCTCCTTGCGCATGGGCACATGCCAGCTGCGCTCGAAGGCCGGCACGCGGATCAGCACGGTCTGCGGCTGCTGTGCGGCAAGCAGGGCCTTGAGGAAACCGACACGATCCTCCAGATGCTCCAGGATGTTGGAGAGCACCACCGTGGTCCACGGCCCGTCGGGCAGGGTCTTCGTGGCATCGCCCAGGACGAAGGAGAGGTTGGCCGGATTGTCGGCGGCTTTCGCCTGTTCGATCAGCGGCGCCTCGATGTCGATGCCGATGACGGTGGCGCCCGGACGCGCGCGCGCGATGGCGCGGGCGACGGCACCATAGCCGCAGCCGATGTCGAGCACACGCTCGTCCGCGCCGATGCGCTCGACGAAGAAGTCGTGGTAACGCGTCAGGCCGTGTTTGGGATGCACGCCCTTGCCATAGGCCATGGCGCGTTCGGCGATGATGCGCTCCAGGTCGTCGTGGAGCTGGTAGAGGCGGCGCAGGCTGGCCTCGGGTTTGCCGATGCGCGATTCCAGCACCAGCGCGGCAAAGAGCTGGGCATGGCGCAGCTTCCAGGGAAAGACGCTCATCAGCAGGGCGACCACGCGGGCGGCGGCCAGGGCGAGTTTCTTCATCGGCTCTCTCCTCGGGCCAGCAGTTCCTCGAAGACCGCGCGGTGGCGTGCGATCCAGGGCGCGATGTCGAAACGGGCAAGTGCGCGCTGGCGCGCCGCCTCGCCCTGCTCGGCAAAACGCACGGCGGCGGCGGCCATGGCGTCGGTCAGCGGCCCGGCGAGCGGCCAGACCATCTTCTGGGTCGATTCCTCGACCTTGAGCGGCCAGCCGGTCTCGCCCGCCAGTTCCGGCACGCCGCCGGTCGCCGAATAGACCACCGGCAGGCCACAGGCCATGGCCTCGAGTACGGTGTTGGGGCAGGGATCGTTGGGCTTGGTCATCAGGTAGACGTCGCCGCGCCGGTAGATCTCCGGCGCCTTGGCCTGGCTGTAGGGGCCCAGCAGGTCGACCTCGGTGTCGAGCCCGAAACGGGCGATGTCGGCCTCGGCGCGCCGCGCGCTTTCGTCGTCGAGGCTTCCCGCCACCACGAGGCGCGCGTTGATGCCGCCCTTGCGCAGGGCGGCCAGCGCCATCACCGCATCGCCGACGCGGTTGTAGAGATGATGTTCGATCTTTCCCGCCACCAGAAAGGTCACCGGGCGATCCGGGCGCGGCGCCGGGCAGAAGCGCTTCGTGTCGACGGCGTTGAAGAGGATTTCGCCGGCACCCTGGCGCGGCCCCAGGTGCCGGTCGGCGAAACGGCGGCAGAAGGCGCTCTGCCAGAAGACGTGGTCGGCGGCGTGGTAGGCCGCCGCCATCTCCGCATTCTTGGCCTGCCAGTCGCCCTCGAACCATGCGGGATAGAAGGTGCCGTTCTGGTTCAGCACCATCGGCACACCGCGCGCCTTGAGCGTGGCCAGCGCCGAGGGCGGCAGGTAGGGCGCGTTGGAGAGCAGATAGACGAGATTGTAGGCGCGGGTGTCCTCGGGGAAGGCCTCCTGCAGGCGCGCGACCTTGACCAGCGGGCCGCCGCCCGAACCGGCCCGTGCGCCGCCATAAAACACGCGCGGCTCGCCGGGCCGGGCGCGGGCGCGCAGCGAAACCTGCAGGCCCAGCGCCCTGCGGTAGGCGCTGCGCGCCAGGCGTTTCAGGAAGGGATCGTGTTTGCCCGCCATGGTCAGAGCGTCGCCATCAGGGGTACGTAGACCTCCGACCAGTGGCTGTCGGCAACGACCTGCCAGTCGCAGATCGCGACCTTCTCGCGCGCCGCGGCCAGCACTGCCTGGGGCTCCGGCCGGGCGAGCGCGGCCAGCGCCGTTTCGGCGATCGCGGCATCGTCGATGTCGGCCAGCCAGCCGGTGACGCCATCCTCGATCAGGTCGGGGGCCATGCCCACGGGCGTGGAGACGACGGGCACATGGCTCGCCATGCTTTCCATCAGCGCCATCGGCCCGCCCTCCTCGCGCGAAGTGACGAGGTAGAGGTCGAGCGCGTGATAGGCCCCGGTCAGTTCGGCATAGTCGGCGAGATAGTGGTGGCCGAAGGGGATGTCCCGCTTCTCCAGCTCGCTCTTCACGTAGCCGCGCGCGGGGCCCGTCAGCAGCACGAAGACGGGCTGTTCGCGCGCGATGCGTGCGACTGCGGCGACAAAGAGATCTGGTCCCTTGATCGGCTTGGGTTCCATGCCGTCGCCCCAGCCGACGCCGTCCTTCTGGAAGCTGCCGATGGCGACGGCGCCCTCCGGCACGCCGAAGCGCGCCCGCGCCGCGCGCCTCTGCTCTTCCGTCGGCGGCTGGAAGAGGGTCGTGTCCGTGCCGATGGGAATGCGCACCAGCTTGTCCGCGGGCACGCCCCAGCCGGAAAGCCGCTCCATCAGCAGGCTGTTGGAGGCAACGATGCGGTCGAGCCGCGGCACGCTCGCCAGGAACTGGTCGATGTGGCGGGCGATGTCCGGGCCGTCCTCGGGCTTGCCGTGGAAGAAGGAGACGGCATAACGGTTCGAGCGGGAAAGGAAGGGCGCCCAGGCGATCCAGGCGTATTGCGAACCGTGATGCACCACGCGCCGCGATGCGGCGGCGGCATTGAGGCAGAGCGAGACCTGGCCGGGATGGCGCCGCTCGATGCCGTCGCGCACGCCGGTGCCCACGCGGCGGATCGCCCAGTCCTGCTCCTCGATGACGAACTGCACGGGTGCCGCGTCCTGGTGCGCCAGCCCCAGCGCCACCTTCGTGCGCGCGGCAAGGGCGGTGCCGGCGTAACGCGCCGGACGCAGGAGCTGCTTGGCGGCGGAGATCACGACGGGCCGGAACTGCGCTCGGCTGCGACCATGGCGGCGACGACCTCATCCATCATCGTCGTCGCGCGCCAGCCGAGAAGCCGCGCGGCCTTGGACGGATCGCCCGCCGAGACCGAAAGGTCGGCGGGGCGCAGCAGGGTGGGGTCGCTGTCGACATGCTCGCGCCAGTCGAGACCGACCGCGGCAAAGGCGGCGGCGACGAAATCCTCCAGGCGGCGGGTCTGCCCGGTCGCCACGATGAAGTCCTCCGGCGTGTCGTGCTGCAGCATGCGCCACATCGCCTCGACATATTCGGGCGCCCAGCCCCAGTCGCGCGCGACGTCGATGTTGCCGAGCTTGAGGCGTTCGCCCGAGCCATCGGCGATGCGGCAGGCCGCCGCGACGATCTTGCGCGTCACGAAGCGGGCGTGACGCAGCGGCGACTCGTGGTTGAAGTTGATGCCGGAGACGGCGAACAGGCCGTAGCTCTCGCGGTAGTTGGCGACTTCCCAGAAGGCCGCCGCCTTGGCGACGCCATAGGGGCTGCGCGGGCGGAAGGCGGTCTCCTCGGTCGCGGGTGTCTCGCCGGTGTTGCCGAAGCAGTCGGACGAACAGGCGTGGTAGAGCCGCATCGGCGCACCCACCACGCGCGCGCTTTCCAGGATGTTGAGCATGCCCATGATGATGCTCTGCAGCGTCTCGGCCGGCTCCTCGAAGGAGAGGCCGACGGAGCTCTGGCCCGAAAGGTTGTAGATCTCGTCGGGGGCGACGCGGCGGATCACCTGGAAGACGCTGTGGAAATCGGTCGGCGTCGCCGAATGCAGGCGCACCCGCTCGCGCAGGCCGAGGCTTGCGAGGTTGGCGAAGCTGTTCTGGCTGGCGTCGCGCGAGGTGCCGTGGACGGCATACCCCTTTTCCAGCAGGAAACGGGCGAGATAGGCGCCGTCCTGGCCGCTGATGCCGAAGATGAGGGCGGTGCGTGTCATGGCCGTGGCTGCGGGGTGTCGGTGGCGCGCACCCTCGCCGATGGCCGGGGCGAAGTCCACCCGGTGCGGCCCCGTGTTGACGCCGCCCGGTGCGGGCGGCACAGAGGGACCTTGCTGGCCCTGGCCGGATGGGAACCGTGGCGCGTTATCTCTACATCCTCTCGCTGGAGCGCAGCGGCTCGACGCCGCTGGCCTGGAACCTCGGCACCCAACCCGGCGTGATCGCCCTGGGCGAGGTCGAGCGCACCCTGGCCCTGCTCGCCCGGCCCACGGAGATGCCCCGCCCCTGCACCTGCGGCGCCGATGCGCAGGACTGCCCGGTCTGGGCTCCGGTGGCGGCGCGGCGCGGCGAGCTCGCAGGCCTTTCCCTCATCGAGCGTTACCGCCTGCTCGATACCGTCATGGACGGACACCTGGGCGATAGCCTGCTGGTGGATGCCTCGAAGTCGCTCGATATCCTGCAGGCGCTCCAGGCGGTCGCGGCACATCGCGTCGCGGCGGTCCATCTGGTCAAGGACGTGCGCAGTTATCTCGACAGCACGCTCGGCCGCATGGCGACCATGGACGGCGAACGCCTGTGGGCCGAACAGATCGCGGCCCGGCCCCTGCGCGGACGCCTGCGCCGCGCCATGCCGCAGAGCCTGATCTATCTGGCGCGCTGGGCCCGCCGCAACCGGGAGATGGAACAGGCGCTTCACGCCGGCGCCATGCCCTGGGCGCGGATCGGCTACGACGCCCTGTGCGACGAAGGCGAGGCGGCCCTCGCGCGCCTGGCCGCACTCGGCGGTGCGGGTGGGGGCATGAGCGGCCAGCACATCCTGTTCGGCAGCTTCGCCTATCTCGACAGCGACCGGCCCAAGGCCCTGCAGCGCGACATGCGCTGGCGGGATTCGCCGCGCCGCCGCCTGCTCGATCTGGCCCATCTGCCGGTCGCCGGACTCAACGCCCGCCTTGCGCGCGAGGCCGGTCACGATGTTTCTCCGGGCGCACGTTCGATCACCACGTAGTTGGTCGCCATCCCCGGCAGCACGGCATCGATCTTGAGGCTCAGCGCAACGAGGCGGCCGTAGAGGCCGGGCACCCGGTCGCGCAGGCTGAAGCGCAGCAGGATCTCGGGCACCGCGATCATCGACGTGTGGAGCAGCAGGGCGGCAGGGCCGCCGATGGCGATGATGCGGCAATGCGACAGGTCGAAACGCTCGGCGAGCGCGCGGCGGGGATAATGCCGCCAGCCGTGCCACAGGTAGGGCAGGATCGCCCAGCCGCCCGGCACGACATGGACCTGCGCCCCGCCCGGCCGCAGCACGCCGCGCAGGCGCGCGATGAGGCGTGTGTCGTCGGGGATGTGTTCGAGCGCGGAGAAGGAAAAGACGAGGTCGGCCGGCGGCAGGCCGGCGGCATGGGCATCGCCCTCCTCGAAGCGGCTTTCGAAACCGGCGAAATTTGCCTGGCGGTCGAAGCGGTCCTCGATGTCGATGCCGAGATAGGTGCCGGTGAGACCGGCGTCGACGAAGTGGCGGCGCGCGCCGCCGCTGCCGCAGCCGATGTCGAGGATGGCGATGGCGCGCCCGCCGAACAGGCGCGAAAGCTCGCGGCGCAGCACCGCATCGGAAACCAGGCGCGACGGCGAACCCCGCCAGCCCTTCGCCTGCGCCCGTGCGGCGGCGTCGGGCTCGCCCTTCTCCAGCGGCACGGCGGCAAAGGCCCCGGCAATGTTGCGGCAGGCGTTGCGCACCAGCCAGCGCACCCGGTCCAGAGGCGCCATGTGGCCGTCGCCTGAAATCTCCCGTGTCATGGCATCCGCCCCGTCCGTGAAACCTGTATCTTCGGCAGCGGCGATGCTAAGGGGCGCCACAGGTTCTTTCGGGCTGGAGAACGACCGTGATGTTCATCTACCGCTGTCTCGATCTGCCGGGGCGCGTGCTGCGCCGTCTGCGCGGCGATAAGCGTGACTACCGCATCCACCTCTTCGAACATCTCAAGGCGCGCCTGGGCGGGCGTCCGGTGGGCCGGGTCCTGGAAGTGGGACCGCGCGACGGCATCGATACGGAGCCCCTGCTGACGCTCAACCCGCAGCGGCTGATCCTCGCCGACCTTCCCCATGCCAAGGAGGTGCTCGAAACCGCGCTGACCAAGCGCGGCATCCTCGACCGTGTCGAGCTGCGCTACGGCAACATCATGTACGACAGGGTGCTGGAGGACGTGCTGCCCTTCGACGTCATCTGGTGCACGGGTGTGCTCTACCACAACCCCGAACAGCTGCGCATGATCGTGCGCCTCTACGACTGGCTGGCGCCCGACGGCCTGCTGGTTCTGGAGACGGCGACCGCACGCCGCGCGGCGACGCGCAACCAGCCCTGCGTCGAGATCTGGCACAACGTGCCCAAGCACGTCCATCAGGCCAACCATGTCTCGAGCAACGTCACCCACCTGCCCTCGCGCAGCGCCATCGCCGCCTGGCTCGAGATGGCGGGTTTCGCCGACATCGAACATTCGCCCTGCCACCGGCAGCAGTCGATGAGCCTGGCGCAGAACCGCGCCGCCTTCATCTGTCGCAAGCCCGCAGAGGCTGCGGCGGCCGAAGGCGCCTACTACCTCCACACGGAAGAGAACTACCCGCTCGGACGCGCGCTCTAGCATCCTAGCCAAGGTGCGCCTGCCGCCAGTGTTCGAACATGGCGATGGCCCACAGCGCGTTGGCGTGATGCCAGCCGCCCGACTGGTGCTGGTCCCACAGCGTCTTCACCGCCGCGCCCGATAGCAGGCCCGTCTGATCGAGGCGCACCGGATCGAGCAGATGCGCGGTCCAGTCCTTCAGCGGCCCGCGCAGCCAGTCGCCCACCGGCGGGGAGAAACCCTGCTTGGGCCGGTGGGTCAGCGCGCGCGGCACATGACGGTCGAGCAGGCGACGCAGGGGCAGCTTGCCGGTGCCGTCCGCCATCAGCATCGCCCGCGGCAGGCGGAAGGCGAATTCCGCGATGCGGTGATCGAGCAGCGGCGCCCGCACCTCCAGCGAGACGGCCATGGAGGCCCGGTCGACCTTGGTCAGGATGTCGTCAGGCAGGAAGCCCGCGCCGTCCATCACCTGCATGCGCGCCAGCGGATCGGCAAGGTCGCCGGCCAGGGTCGCGTCCCAGATAAGACCGCGCGGCTCCCTGCCCCGCCGCGCGATGCGGGCCGGCTGCCTGCAGGCGCTGATCGTGCGCCGGTAGAGATCGTCGCTGCCCGTGGCGTCCACCATGGCGCCGTAATGATGCAGCTTGCGTCCCAGGTCGCCGCCGACCGGGGCACGCCGCAGGACCGCGGCACCCAGGCTGCGCACGGTGCGCGGCCAGGGGCGCAGCCGCGACCAGGTGTCGAGCACCCAGGGATAACGGGAGTAACCGGCAAAGAGTTCGTCGCCGCCGTCGCCGCCGATCGCCACGGTCACCTCCTCGCGCGCCATGCGGCTGACGAGGAATGTCGGGATCATGGAGGCATCCGCAAAGGGTTCGTCGAAGTGGCCGGCCACGGTCTCGGCCATTTCCGGCACGCCGGCGGGGTCGACCCGCAGCTCGCGGTGGTCCAGGCCCAGATGATCGGCGACGGCACGGGCATGGGGCCCCTCGTCCCAGCCTGCCTCATCGAAGGCGATGGTGAAGCTCTTCACCGGGCGGTCGCTCTGCTGCGCCATCAGCGCGGCGATCAGCGAGGAATCGATGCCGCCCGAAACGAAAATCCCGAGCGGCACGTCGGCGATCATGCGCTCCCCCACGGCGGTGCGCAGCAGGGCTTCGAGCGCCTCGTCGGCTTCGGCCGCATCGCCCTCGAAGGGATCCTCGGCGCCGTCGATGGCGATCTCGCGCAGCTCCCAGTAGCGCTGCTCCTCGGCCCGGTCGTGGGCGGAGAAGACCAGCGCCGTTCCCGGTTCCAGCTTGTGCACGCCCTGCAGCATGGTGCGCGGCGCGGGCACGGCGCCGTGGCGCAGGTAGAGCACCAGGGCATCCTCGTCGATGCGCCGTGGCGTGGTTTCCAGCGTCATCAGGGCAGTGAGTTCGGAGGCGAAGGCAAGACGCCCGCCGACACTCGTCCAGTAGAGCGGCTTCTTGCCCAGGCGGTCGCGCACCAGGGAAAGTTCGCGCCGCTCCTGGTCCCACAGGGCGATGGCGAACATGCCGGCGGCCCGCTCCAGCGCACCCGCCAGGCCGAAGGTCGCGATGGCGCCGAGCAGGATTTCGGTGTCGGAATGGCCGCGCGGGTGAAAGCCCGCTTGCGCCAGTTCGGCCGCCATCTCCAGGTGGTTGTAGATCTCGCCGTTGTAGACGATGGCGAAACGGCCGTCGGGCGAGAACATCGGCTGATGGCCCGCGGCGCTGAGGTCAATGATGGAAAGGCGGCGGTGGCCCAGAGTGGCGATACCGTCGCTCCACAGGCCCGCGTCGTCGGGCCCGCGGTGGGCCAGCCGCTCGCACATGCCCTGCACGCCCGCCCGCGCTGTTTCGGGCGCGGTGCGGCCGTTCCAGTCAACGATGCCGGCCAGGCCGCACATGTTCGTTTTCGGTTGGGGTTATGCCGCTCACCAGGGCAGACGGTTGGCGATCTCGGCCATGAGGTCGCGGCGGCCCCTGCGGGCGGCGATGATCTCCTCGCGGCGCGCCAGCAACTCGTCGAAGAGGTCGAGGTAACTTGCGGCCATGCGCCCGGTCATGTGCCGGTAACCCGCCATCGCCGCCTTGTGTTCCTCGTAGTGCTGCATCATGCGGCCGAGCGCATGGTGGAAGTTCTGCGGGTCGCTGAAGGATTCACCGAAGCCCCGGCAGTATTCCGGCAGGGCGCCCGATTCCCGGTAGAGCAGCGGCAGCCCGGTCAGCGCCCCCTCGATGTGGTGCATGCCCGCCGGCTCGTTCATCGAGGCGGTGATGTAGACGTGGTGGCTGGCGAGTTCGGCGGCCAGCTCCTCGCCGTCGAGCGGGGCGACGATACGGGTCGCCTTGAAATGCACGTCTTTCGGAATGTTGCCGACATAGGTGAAGGCCAGACGGTTTTTCCAGGTCGGCGTGGCGATCAGGCGGTCGATCTCCTCGTAGACGTCGAAGCCCTTCAGCCGGTTGCCGCCCCAGTGGTGGGTGACGAGCTTCAGCGGCCCCTTGCGGTCCCAGGGCACGTTGGCCTCGGCGCGGAAAAGGTCCGGATCGCCGCCGTTGAGCACCACGGACCATTCGCCGTGGCGCCACAGGTCCAGGTCCTTCAGCCAGCTTGCGATGAAGACCGTGTGGTCGGCGGCATAGTTCGCCAGGCGCAGGCGGCGGTTCATATTCTTCGTGCCCTTGCGCTCGTCGCATTCGTTGATGCGGTGGACGACGATGGCGTTAGGGTTGCGCCTGCGGTAACGCAGGATCGCCCCGGCGGCGAAGCTCACCTGCGGGCTGCGGCTGCGCGGATCGGTCAGCACGATGATGTCGATGTCGGGGTCGGCGAGGTCGAAGACGACCTTGTCGCCGCGCGCCTCCAGCGCCTTGGTCAGCGCCTTGGCAAAACGGTTGCCGCCGCCCCAGGGGCCGTCCTGGACGTGGTAGCCGATCGCAACCTTCATGGAGAAACCTTCAACGGCGCTCGATGCCCGGGGCCAGGCAGACGAGATCCTCGAGTGCCGCGTCCATGATCTCCAGCCGGTGATGCTGCAGCGTCACGGCGCGCGCGTTCTCTCCCATCTGTCGGGCCTGCTCGGGATTCTCGAGCAGGTGGTTGATTGCCGCGGCCATGGCCTGGGGATCGGCGGGCGGCACCAGGCGGGCGTGTTCGCCGTCGACATAAAGCCCCGGCGACCACAGGCCGCGGATGTCGGACAGCACCACCGGGCGGCCGCAGGCCATGGCCTGCAGACAGACGCTGTAGCCGGTGGGCTGGAAGACATCCTTCAGGGTGACGACGACGACGGAGGCCTGGCGGTAGAGCCGGCGCAGGCCGACATCGTCGAGCGGACTGTTGAAGTAGTGGCCGGCCATCACTGTCACGTTGGAGCGATCGGCAGGCACCTCCACAGGCAGGCGCGTGACGATGTGGACCGGCGCGCGCACGGGTGCGGCGACCAGGGTGGCGAAATCGCGGCTGGGGTCCGATCCCACCGACAGCACGAAGGGTTTCTCGGGCGGGGCCTCCTCGCCCGGTTTCCAGAACTCCGTATCGATACCGAAGGGAAAGATGCTGGTGCGCGCGGGATCAAGACCGTAACGCGCGATTGCCTGTTCGCGGTCGGCGGGGCCGAAGAAGCCGATGTGGTCGAGGCCGGCGAGCGAGCGCCAGATGCGGCTGTAGCCGATATGCCGGCCGAACCAGGGCAGCCGCGCCTCGATGTCGGAGAGGCCGTGGAACAGGCCGATGGTGAAGGGCCGCACCAGGATGGGCTTCAGCGTGCGGCCCATGGTCAGGCTGAAGTGGTCGGTGAACGACACCATGACCTGGGAGCGGAACCAGTGGGCCGCACGCTCCTCGAGCACGGCGTCGCGCTCGGAGAAACCGGTCATGCGTGCCCACAGACGCTCGCGCCCGGTGCTGATGGCGCCGCGGATGCCGGGATAGGGCCGGTCGGTGCGCTGGAAACGGGCGTCGTAGCCCTTCTCCACCAGGCCCAGGAAGCCATAGAAGAAATCGCGCGGCGCACGGCCGGCGGCCATTTCGTCCAGGCGATGGTCGAAGTCGCCCTTCGACATGAGCTGGATCGCGGCGGCACCGCGGCCGAGCCGATCTCTTGCCCCTGCGGGCACATGCTGGTGCTGATCGGTCATGAAAATTCGCTGCGGTACCAGGCGATCATGCGCCCCAAACCCTCTTCAAGCGAGACCTTCGGTGCGAAGTCCGGCAGGGCGTGAAACAGGCGCGTCGGATCGCTGCTCTTGACGAAGCGGCCCTCGGGTCTGGTGGTGTCGCAGACCAGTTCGGGCGAACGGCCCGCCAGGCGGCAGAGCATGGTGACCAGCTCGCGCACGCTCACCGTCTCGGCAAGGCCGATGTTGACCGGCCCGTCGGTCCAGCCCGCGGCCACCAGCCCCGCCATGATCGCTGCGCAGTCGCTGGCGTGCAGATAGGTGCGGCGCTGCTCGCCCGAGCCCCAGATGACCACGGGATCGGCTCCCGACATCACCTTGTGGGTCAGCATCGGGATCGCCTGGCTGGATTCGCCGACCCAGGCGTAACGCTCGCCGTAGATGTTGAAGGGCCGCACGATGGTGAGGCCGATGCCGCTCTGGGCCGCCAGCAGCAGCGCCTTCTGCTCCAGGAAACGCTTGGCCCAGCCGTAGCCCAGGTTGGCCCGCTCCGGCTCGCCGTCGAACAGCGGCAGTTCGCCCACGGTGTCGGGGCCGTCGTCGCGGTGGACGCAGGACGAAGAGGTGACCAGCAGATGGCGCGGCGCCAGGCGCGCCACGGCACCCAGCACGTTGTTCGTGATCGCCTCGTTGTGCGCCAGGATCTCCATGTGCCGCCCGGCGCCATGGCCCACGCCATAGGCGCGGCTTGCGAGATGAAACACGACATCGGCGCCCTCCAGCGCGGCGAGCGCACTGCCGGGCTGCTCCAGGTCGGCCTCGCGGATGGTGATGGCCGCGCCGTGATGGGCAAGATTGGCGCGCCGGCCCTTGGAGAAATCGTCGACCACGATCACCCCGGCGCCGCGCGCGACCAGATCGTCCACCAGGAACGATCCGATCAACCCGCCGCCGCCGGTGATGGCGCAGGTGGTGTGGGAGAGGTCGATGCTCATGCGGGAAGCTCGTTGGTGTCGCGGCGCGGCAGGGCCAGAGGATCATCGGAGTCCAGGTCCGCCACGCCCGGAGCGATGGTGACCGCCATGGTGCAGCCCAGACGGCGTGCGGTTTCACGCACCCGAGCGTCCTGTGCACCATGGGGATAACACAGCGACCAGCCCGAGGCGCAATCGACGCCTGCAGCCTGCAGGAAGTCCAGGGCGTGGGTGAGGTCGTCCTCCAGCGTCGCGTCATCGAGCAAAGGCAGGCGCATGTGCCGCGTGCCGTGGCTGCCGAATGTCATCCCCGCATCCATCATCGATGTCATGTCGGCGTGATCGAGATAGAGCGTATCTGCGAACGCCGCTTCGTCGGCGCTGACGTGTCGCTGAAACAGGCAGTCGGTCAGCATATCACGCAGGCCGGGCTGCACTCCCTGCTGCAGCACACGTTTGACATACATGGTCTCCGCATCGTCCCAGCGTCCGGGGTGATGCCATTCTGCTTCAAGTTCCGCCAGCGAGGGGGTTGCCTCGTCGCGATGTTCTTCGATCAGGCGATCGAGTTCTTGGCGCAGGCTGATCCGGTCCGCGCAGACAGCCAGGACGAACTGGATCTTGTTGACCTCGAGCAACCGGCGTTCCGCAACCGCCGCGGCAGCCGGATAGAAGACGCCGGTCATGCCGCGCCGCGCCAGCGCCGGGGCGGCGACCGTGGCATGGTCACGGTAGCCGTCGTCGAAGGTCAGCAGGCAGGCATCCTGCGGCAGCGACGCGACACCCGACATTGCCGCCATGACCTGGGGCAGACCAACCACGGCGTAGTGCGCGGCGATATGGTCGAGCTGGCGTTCGAAACGCGCCGCATCGAGTGCGGCGAGCCGGGGAAACGGGCTTGTCGCCAGGTCGCGCACGTAGTGGTAGGTGACGATGGTCAGGCGGCTCATGTCTGATGCCAGCGCTCACCCATGACGGCGTAGATCCCCGCAAACTCGCGCTCGATCGTGGCGGCTTCGTCAGCTGTGATGATCTCACGCCACTGGCCGAGCGAACTCCTGAAGATGGGTTTGGCGAGCGACTGCAGGGTCAGGTTGTCGCGCCCGGTGACCTGATGGACGAGGGAGCGCTCGGCGCGCGTGCTGTCGAGATCGATCTCGGCACATCGCGGATCCCAAGCTTCGCCGATATAGGAAAGAACGCGTCGCATCGCACTTTCCGTATCCTCGATCAGCTCGCTGTAGTCGATCATGGTGAATGCCGGATCATCTCCGCCCAGGCGGTCGACCAGCGGGTCATAGGCACGGTGACAGGCGGTGAGAAACTCCTCCAGTGCATTGCCGCGCCGGGCTTTCCAGCTGGCGAAGGTGTCGCGGAAGTCCCGCGTGCACAGCACGAAACGCGCATCCTTCCAAGTCTGGTGGATGCGCGCGATGTGCGAAACATTGCCAGGGGTCTTTTCCACCCAGCGCGGTTTCCCCGATGCAAGCCGGGCATGTTCCAGCACGATGTCGACAAACTCGCGGTTCGGGTTGGCGCGCTTCTCTGCCTTGAAGGTTTCGTAAAGGCGGTCATCGACGCCGTAGAATTCCAGCAGAAAGGCAAGCCGCTTACCTTCAGGCCGATCCCAGTGCTCGCTGACTTCCGGCTCGAACCAGTAGGTCTCGAAGCTGGCGAAAAGGTTGGGATGCTGGCCGAGCAGCACGCGCGTCAGACTAGTGCCCGACTTGAAGAGGCCGCCGACGAACACCGGCCGCTCGGCCAGGCCGTATCGTTCAACCATGCCCGGCTTCCTTGCGCAGGATCAGTTCGGCGATGTCGAAGTCGAAGGGCTCGTCGATGTTGGCCACACGGCGCTCGATCGCCACGCCGGCCGTGGCCTCGCCGATGATGGTTTCGCCCTCGA
>CALLQH010000033.1 GCA_938014945.1 uncultured bacterium
GTCGATTTCCGCTGCCGGCCCGAAGGCGGTTCCTTCAAGGTGATCGACGTCGTGGTCGAGGGCCTCTCGATGCTCAAGACCCAGCGCGACGAGTTCAGCTCTGTCATTCAGCGCAGCGGCATGGACGGCCTGATCGCCAGCCTGCAGCAGGGCAGCCAGTAATCCGCCTGCCGCCCGTCACGAACCTGCCAGCCAACGGAATTGCGATGAGCGAGGCCGCACCCTTTGCGGAGTTCCGCACCGAAGTTCTGCCCGAATGGGTCGATCACAACGGCCACATGGGCATTCGCTCCTACACCAAGGCCTTCGACCTGGCCGCGCGGCTGTTCTATCGCTATCTGGGCATCAACCAGGAAACCCTGAGGCCGGGCAACGGCAGCATCTTTGCCCTGCAGGAGGGCAGCTGGTTCCGCCGCGAGGTGATGCTGGGCGATCCCCTGATGGTGGAATCCCAGCTGATCGACCACGATCACAACAAGGTCGTGATCTTTCACACCCTGATCCAGACGCGAGACAACTACATTGCGGCCAAGAACGAGATCATCGAGATTCACATCGACATGACGACGCGCAGGCCCGCACCCTTCCCGGACGCGATCCAGGCGCGTCTGGCCGAGGTCATGGCCCTGCACGGCACGCTGGAGCGCCCCGCAGAATCGGGCCGCGGCATCGCCATCCCGCGCAAGGCGGACTGAACAGGCCTCAGATGACGCCGTCGCGCCGCATCGCCGCAATGGCGTCGGCGTCGTAGCCCAGGCCGGCGAGGACCTCCTCGGCCTGTTCGCCCAGCAGCGGCGCAGGGCGTTCTGCAGCACCGGCCGCGGTCTGGATCGGCAGTCCGACGAAGCGGCGCCCCGACCCCTCCGGCACCTCACGCACCATGCCCCGATGGCGCACCTGCGGATCGTCCAGCGCCTCGGCGACCGAGTTGATCGGGCCCGCGGGCACATCGGCCGCTTCCAGCACCGCCAGCCAGTGCTCGCGGCCATGGCGCGCAAAGGCGGTTATCAGCAGCGGCTCCAGATCGCCATGATGGGCGCTGCGCGCGTTGCCTTCGGCAAAGCGCGGATCGCCGAGCAGCTCCGGCGTACCGAGCACGGCGCAGAGCCGCTGCCACTGGGCATCGGTATCGACGCAAACGGCAATCGGCCGGTCGGCGGTCGGAAAGGCCTGGAAGGGCACGACCAGGGGATGGCGGCTGCCCAGCGCACGCGGCTCCAGCCCCAGGGTGGCGTATCGCGCCACGGCGTTTTCCATCAGCGCAAGCTGGCAGTCGAGCATGGCGACGTCGATCCGCGTGCCCTTGCCCGTGCTCTGCCGTTTCTGCAGCGCCGCCAGGATGCCGACCGCGCCGAACAGGCTCGCCCCGATGTCGCCGATCGAGGCGCCGACCCGGCAGGGCGGGCCGCCCTCCTCGCCGGTGATGCTCATCATGCCCGACAGCGCCTGGGCGATGGCGTCGAAGGCCGGGCGGTTGCGGTAAGGGCCATCCTGGCCGAAGCCGGAAATGGAGGCGTAGATCAGCCGCGGATTGTGGGCATGCAGATCGTCCCAGCCCAGGCCCAGGCGGTCCATGGCGCCCGCGCGATTGTTCTCCACCAGGATGTCGCAGGTCGCGGCCAGCTTCAGGAAGGCTTGCCTGCCGCGCGGATCCTTGAGGTCCAGCGTCAGGCTCTGCTTGCCGCGGTTGACGCTCATGAAATAGACGCTCTCTCCCTCGTGGAAGGGAGCCAGGCCGCGGGTGAAATCGCCGCCGCCCGGGCGCTCCACCTTGATCACTTCGGCGCCCAGAGCGGCCAGAACCCATGTGCAGTACGGACCGGCCAGCATGTGGGTGACATCGACGACACGCACCCCCGCCAGCAGGCCGGCGCTCTCATCCGTGGCTAGGCTCATGATTGCACCCCACTCCCGTTGTAAAATGCGCGGCGTCGGCAAGCAGGCAATGGCACACTGAGCATCTGCTGCCCGTCAATGCCCACCGCGAGGAGAACCGGCATGCACCCGGCCATGGCCTTCATTCCCATCGCCCTCTACGTTCTGGCGCTGGTGCTCGGCATCGCCGGCATCGCGGTCCCGGGCGCCGGCCAGGGCCAGACGCCGCTTGCCCAGTGGATGCTGCTGGCGAGCCTCGGCCTGCACAGCCTTTGGGCCTTTGTCGGGCACGTCTTTGCCGCAGAGCCGGTCGCCCGCTCGATCGGCTGGCAGACCAGCCCCTTCCAGTTCGAGGTCGGCGTCGCCAACCTCGGCATCGGTCTCGCCGCAATCGCTGCGGCGTTTCTCGGCGCACCGGCGGGCTGGGCGGTGTTCATCGTTGCGGCAGCCTTCCTCTGGGGGGCGGCCTGGGGCCATGTCCGCGAGATGATCGAAAGCCGCAACTTCGCGATCAACAATGCCGGGCCGATCTTCTGGTGGGATATCCTGACGCCGCTCACCCTGCTCGTCGGCCTCCTGCTCTAGGCTGTGGTCCGCATCCGCGAGATCTGGCCGTAGAGCACGCCGACGATGACGATGGCGCCGCCGACCAGTTCCAGCGGCAGGGGCGGCCGGTCGAAGATCACGAAGCTGATGATGACGGCGATCACCGGAATGGTGTTCGAGAAGAGCGTGGCGACCGAGACGCCCAGCACCTTCACGCCGTTCGACCACAGCACCAGCGCCGCGCCGTTCGAAGTGGTCGCGAGATAGGCGATCATCACCAGCGAAGGCACCGAGAAATCGGTGCGCGTGCCGACCAGGCCCAGGGCAAGGCCGATGCCGGCAAAGCCCAGCATCGTGAAGACGCCCGCGGTGGCGGTGAAGGCGGCGATGCGCACCTGGCTCCAACCCGCCAGCCAGCGCTGGGCCTGCACGGAGTACCAGGTCCACAGGCTGATCGCGATCAGCACCAGGATGGCGCCGCCACGGAACTCGCCGACCTCCTGCATGCGCGCGAAGACGACCACCAGACAGCCGGCGATGGCGATCGCCGCGGCGATCATGGTCGAGCGCCGCAGCGCCTCGCCGTTGATCAGACGCCCGGCAATGGCGCCGATGATCGGCGACAGCGCCGCCACCATGGCGGCGTTGGCCCCACCCGCGTCGGCGACCCCTGCGGTGAAGACCAGCGAATTGACGCCGAATCCCAGGGTACCAAGGATGAACACCTTGCCCCAGGGCACCGGCCCCTTGAGGATGCGGCCGCGTTCGGTGATCAGGAACACGATCATCAGCACTGCCGCGCCGCAGCCCATGCGCAGACAGGTGTTGAGCACCACGTCCCAGGACACGAGCAATTCCTCGATCACCGGGAAGGCGCCGCCCCACATCACCATGGCCAGCGCCAGTCCGCTGTTGGCGCCCAGGATCTGGCGCGCGCTCGGCCGGTCGGGATTGGCGTGGACGGGTTCGGCCTCGGCCGTCATGGGACACTCCGCAAGACGCGGCGGCAGGCAATCGTTCTGGGCATGGAAGGGCGGCCACCGAAGCGGATGGTGAAAAAGCGGCGCATCCCGGAACCCCGGCCGATGCGGCAGTCGTGGCCCCACACGCCTGCACCAGCCTCCGGAAGGAACTCCTCGCTTGTATGCGCAGCCGACAGCTTCGGCAACAAGGTTGGCGCAATGACTTGACGCTCGCGACCTGTCGTGCCGGACTTGGGACCACAGCAATGACCCACGCAAGGAGCATCCCATGGCAGGCATCGTCAGCATCAGTCCGGACACCTCGGCCGATTCGGCCATGGAAATCCTGGAGCGCGACGGCGCCGTGATCTACGAGCGCGTGCTCGACAGCGACACCATGGACCGCATCGATGCGGAGCTCTCTCCCTACCTGGGCCGGGCTTATCTCGGCGAGGGCGAGTTCTGGGGCTACAAGACCAAGCGCACCGCCGCCCTGGTCGCCAAGTCCCCCACCTTTGCCGAGAAGGTGGCGATCAACCCGCAGGTCCTGGCCGTGATGGACCAGTTGCTTGCTCCCCGCTGCCAGCGTTACCAGCTGCATGTCACCCAGGCGGTCGCCATCGGCCCGGGCGAGAAGGGCCAGTTCCTGCACCGCGACGACACCCTGCTGCCGTTCGCCCATCCCGGGCCTCAGGCGCTGTGCAACACCATGTGGGCGCTGACCGACTTCACGGTCGAGAACGGCGCGACCAACGTCATCCTGGGCAGCCACAACTGGGACGACGAGCGCATCGTGCGCGACAGCGACGAGATCGTGCATGCCGTCATGCCGCGCGGCTCGGTGATGATCTACCTGGGTTCGGTCTGGCACGGCGGCGGCGCCAACGTCTCGGCCGACGACTGGCGCACCGGCATGATCTGCGGCTACAGCCTGGGCTGGCTGCGCCAGGAGGAGAATCAGTATCTGGCCGTGCCTCCCGATGTGGCGCGCCACCTGCCCGAGCAGGTCCAGCACCTGATCGGCTACAAGCTGCACGGCTATTTCCTGGGCTGGGTCGAGGGGCAGGACCCCCATGTCGTGCTCGAGGACCGCTACGCCGACGTCATGCCGGCCTCGCCCGAGGGCGGTGAGGCGACCGCCGAAACGAAGATGCTGAAGACCGCCAGCCTGGGCGATCCGAAGTACTTCGCCCTGGGGTGATATGGGGCTGAACGGCGCAGGCCGGACTGGCAGCCCTCTGCGGGCGCACCTATAGTCGGGCGGTCTTCAGGGGGAGCGCGCCATGGCGGGCAAGAGTTACGACTACATCGTGATCGGGGCCGGTTCGGCCGGTTGCGTCATGGCAAACCGGCTGACCGAAAACGCCGGCACGCGCGTGCTGCTGCTGGAAGCCGGCGGCCAGGACTCCAGCATGTTCATCCACATGCCGGCCTCGGCCGCCATCGCCGCGCGCGACCCCAAGATCACCTGGGGCTACATGACCGAGGCCGAGCCTCATCTGGACGACCGCTCGATCCAGGAAGTGCGCGGGCGCGTGCTGGGCGGCTCGTCATCGGTCAACGGCATGGTCGCCAACCGCGGCAATCCCCGCGACTACGACGGCTGGGCCGCGAACGGCCTGCCCAACTGGTCCTATGCCCATGTCCTGCCCTACTTCCGCAAGATGGAGACCTTCGACCAGGGCGAGAACCCGTGGCGCGGAGGCAGCGGCCCCCAGCACATCGAGACCTGCCCGGCGACCAACCCTCTCGATCAGGCCTTTCTCGCCAGCGGTCCCCAGGCCGGCTACCAGCGCACCGAGGATCAGAACGGCCGCCAGCACGAGGGCTTCCACGTCGCCCAGCGTTTCACGCGCAACGGCCGGCGCTGGAGCACGGCGGCCGGTTATCTGCGCCCCGCCCTGTCGCGCGCCAACCTGACCCTGGAGACCCACGCCCACGTCCATCGCATCGTCTTCGACGGCAAACGCGCCGTGGCGATCGAGTACATGCGCAACGGCACAGTCACACGCGCCGATGCCGAACGCGAGGTCATCCTGTGCGGCGGCACCATCAACTCGCCCCAGACCCTGCTGCTGTCGGGCGTGGGCGATGCCCAGCACCTCTCCGAGCACGACATCCCCATCGTCGCCCACGTTCCCGCGGTCGGCCGCTACATGGAGGATCACCTGATCGTGCCGATCCAGTACGCCACGGCCAAGCCCGTCTCGGTGGCGCGCAAGCTGACCCAGATCGGGCGCTGGCGCACGGGCCTGGAATGGCTGCTGTTCAAGAAGGGCCTGGGCACGACCAACTTCTGTGAAACCGGCTGCTTCTTCAAAAGCTCCGACGACATCGCCTTCGCCAACATTCAGCACGAGTTCTATCCGCTCTGCGCCAACATGGGCTCCGACCAGAGCAACTTCGCCGAGGGCTTCATGTTCTCCATGGGCATCATGCGCCCGGCCAGCCAGGGCCGCGTGCGCCTGTCGACGGCCAGCCCGAACGATCATCCCGCGATCCGCTTCAACTATCTGGAGGCCGAGGAAGACCGGCGCCAGATGATCGACGGCGTCAGGAAGACGCGCGAGATGGTCCACCAGAAGGCATGGGACGAACTGCGCGGCACGGAACTCACCCCGGGGCCCCAGGCCAAGACCGACGAGGAAATCCTCGCCTGGATCCGCAGCATCGGTTCGACCGAGTATCATCCCTGCTCGACCTGCCGCATGGGCACGGACGAGACCTCCGTCACCGACGATCAGGGCCGGGTGCACGACGTGGAGGGCCTGCGCGTGGTCGACGCCTCGATCATGCCGTCGAACGTCACGGCCAATCTGAACGCCCCGGTCATCATGATGGCCGAAAAGATCGCCGATGCCGTCGCCGGCAAGACGCCGCTCGCACCGCTGGAAGAAACCGCGCGCCAGACAGCCTGAGCGGGACCTCCCGCGCTTGGCCACTGCGCCGGGACACCAGACGACCCGCTGAAAGAACGGGCCGCCTGTCTTCGGTGCCTTCAACGCGATGCGCCGGGCGGGGGCTTTGCTGTCGCCCCACACCCGGCGCACCAGGCTGGATGGGCCCGAAGCGGACCCCGTTTCCTTGCCGCCATCGGCGGCCCGCGCCGGAACCCGGCGCGGGTCGCCATGTCGGCTAGTCGCTGGCCTTGATCATGGCGGCCTCGAGCGCCGCCTTCTGCTCGTCGGTCAGTTCGGGGCGGTCGACCTTGATCGTCAGCTTGTCGAGGGTCGCCGTCAGGGCGAACGGCGGCATGTAATCGGCATCGTTCACGCCGGTGAGCGTGTCCGACCCGATATCGAAGCTTTCGTCCCACTGCAGGATCATCGGCAGGGTCTGCTTCATCGTCTGGCTGTCGACATCCTTGCCGTCGACGCGAAGCGTTCCCGTGCCGCCTTTACCGACACCGCTGAAGCTGTTGTAGGCGAGCGTGCCGAGGCCTTCGCCGTCGTACTGGAACTCGAACTCCACGACATGCTTGCCCGGGCTCAACGCCTCGGTCCCTTCCCACTTGATCCGCTCCAGGTCGACCATGTTCCACAGGAAGACCGGCTTGCCGTCCTTCAGGTAGAAGCCATAGCCGCCGAAGCGGCCGCCCGACGTCAGGATCATGCCTTCGGCGCCGCCTTCCGGCACGTCGATCTCGGCCGTGATCGTGTAGGAGGCGTTGAGCAGGAACGGCGAGGAACCCTGCGGCAGGCCGACCATGGCATGGGTATAGACGAACTCATCCCGGCCTGCGGTGATGTTCGGGCGTGGCGCCGCAATGCGGGCCGCGACCGAGGCATCCATCGGGAAGACCTGATACTTCTTGGCTTCCTCGATGAAGAGCGCCTTCAGCTCCGCCACCCGATCAGGATACTGATCGGCGATGTCGTGCGTCTGGTTCATGTCGGTGTTCAGATCGTAGAGCTGGAGCACCTGGTTGTTGAGCGGATCGGGATTGGCCGGGCCGAAGGCCTGCCAGGGAGCACGGTCCACCTTGGTGCTGAGCATCCAGCCCTCGTGGTAGATCGCCCATTGCCCCATCATCTCGAAGTACTGCGTCGTGTGCTGGGAAGGCACATCCGCATTGGCCGCATCGAAGGTGTAGGCAAAGCTCGTGCCCTCGATCGGCGACTGCAGGATTCCGTCCACCATCTCCGGCGCCGGGATGCCGGTGACCTCCAGGATCGTCGGCACCACGTCGATGACATGCATGAACTGGTCGCGCATGCCGCCGGCATCGGTGATTTTCGCGGGCCAGGACACCACCATGTTCTGCCGGATGCCGCCCAGGCGAGAGGCGTTCTGCTTGTACCAGTCGAAGGGCGTGTTGAAGGCCCAGGACCAGCCGGCGGACATGTGGTTGTAGGTCGCCTCGCTGCCCCAGACATCGTACCAGTTCATCTGGGTCTCGGCCGGAATCTCGTTGAGGCCGTTGAAGAAGGCGACCTCGTTGGGCGTGCCCAGCGGACCGCCTTCGGCGCTCGTGCCGTTGTCGCCGTTGATGTAGATGATCAGCGTGTTCTCAAGCTTGCCGATATCGTCGATCGCCTGGATCACCCGGCCGATCTCATGATCGGAATAGGCGGCATAGGCGGCGAACACCTCCACCTGACGGATGAAGAGTTTCTTCTCGGTATCGGTGAGTTCGTCCCAGGGCTTGACGCTGTCGGCAGGCCAGGGCGTCAGCGTTGCGTCCTCGGGCACGAGACCCATCTTCTTCTGGTTCTCGAAGATCGTCTGGCGCAGCGCCTCGTAGCCGTCATCGAACAGATGCATCGCCTCGATCTTGTCGATCCACTCCTGGGTGGGGTGGTGCGGCGCATGGGTGGCGCCGGGGGCATACTTCACGAAGAAGGGCTTGCTGGGATCGATCTGGTTCAGGTCCTCGATCCAGTCGATGGCGTCGTCGGCCATCGCGGTCACGAGGTTCCAGGTGCCCTCCTGGCCTTCGAACGGATAGATCTGGGTCGTGTTACGGAACAGGTTGGGCTGCCACTGGTTCGCGTCGCCGCCGACGAAGCCGTAGAAATACTCAAAGCCCATGCCGGTCGGCCACTGATCGAAGGGGCCGGCCTGGCTGGCCGCGAACGCCGGCGTGTTGTGGTCCTTGCCGAACCAGGCGGTGCTGTAGCCGTTGTCGAGCAGAATCCGCCCGATCGTCGCCTTGTCCTCGGCGATGATGCTGTTGTAGCCGGGGTAACCGGTCGACTGTTCGGAGATCACGCCGAAACCGACCGAATGATGATTGCGGCCCGTGATCAGGGCGGCTCGCGTCGGAGAACACAGCGCGGTCGAATGGATGTTCGTGTAGCTCAGGCCTTCCGCGGCAAGGCGGTCCATCGTATCGGTCGGGATCACCCCGCCGAACGTGCTGGGCACGGCGAAACCGGCATCATCGGTGATGATGAGCAGAACATTCGGGGCGTCCTGCGGGGGCACGATACGCGGCGCCCACCACGGCGTGGAGTGGAGCGCATCGTCCTCGATCTTGCCGCCGAACGCCATCGGCGGAGCGGGCAGCTGGTTGCCCTCGATCGTGGCGGTGCCACTGGGTGAACCGATGACATCCTCGGCGCCGGCAGGCGCGACGGAGAGGCAAAGCGCGACCGCCCAACAGAGAGCGACGGCCAACAAGCTTGCTCGCATGAGTGTTTCCCCCGAAATCGTTCAAAAGTTTCACGGCCGGAAGGGCCATGACCCGACCTCTCGCACCGGCGAGTCTGCAAACCGTACACTCGTTGCCGAGGAAACGGCCATACAGACCATCAACCGGTGATGGTCAGTGTTGAATAGAGAACTCTTGCGCAGGGCCGTCCTGTCATTTGGCGCAACCTGCGGCGAAAGCCGGCCGGGTGATGCCGGACGGCTCAGCCGCCCATCAGGGTGTTGCGCCGGAATTCGCTGGGCGAGAGGCCGCTGTGCCAGCGACGGAAGGCGCGCGTGAAGTTCGAGGCGTCGTTGTAGCCCAGCAGCATGGCGATCTCGCCGACTCGCATGTCGCTGGCGCCAAGGTAGCGTGCCGCCAGCAGCCGTCGGCGCTCTTCCACCAGGTCGGAGAAGCTGTTGCCCATGCCGGCCAGCTGCGCCTGCATGGTGCGCACCGGCAGCCCCAGCGTGTCCGCGGCGCCCTCGATCGAGAGATCACCCAGGGCGAGCATGCCGTCGACCACCAGCTGCAGCTGCTCGACAAGCTGGTCGTCATCGCGCAGGAGATTGACGGAAAGGGCCGACGGGTCCGGCAGGTAGCGTGGCGGCGCGCGGAAGGGTCGTGTCAGCAGGGCGGCGTCGAAGACGACACGCGGTGCACCGGCCCGGTAGAAGATCGGCGCCTGGAAGATGTCTTCCAGGCCCTGATGGAAGCGAGCCCGGCTTCGGGGCAAAACGACGGCGACCGGCGTCCATGCCGGATTGATCTGGTTGCGCACCAGCGAACAGACCGTCGACAGCGCCATCTCGCCCAGAATCTCCACCTGGCTGGCGGGCACATCATCGAGATGCTGGCTGATCGCGGCATAACCCGCCGCCGTCGCAATGCGGAAATCGACACCCTGGCGCCACAACTTCAGCGCCCGGTTGCCGGCACGCACCGCTTCCGCGAGGTTGCGGGCATGGCTCATGGCCTCGGCCACGACCTGCAGGCTGGCCATCAGGCGGCCGCCGATGCGCGCCGGGAGGTGGGCATCGCCTGCGGCATCGGCCGCAGACTGCAGCAGATGAAGCATCTGGCTCTGGGTGACGATCAGATCGTCCCAATCCTGCGGATTGGCCCGGAACCCGGATCGCAGCAGCAGGTTTTGCGGAGGCACCCCGAGTTCATCAAGCAACGCCGGGATCGCGCGCAGTCCCCGTGCCGCCAGCAATGGATTCTTGCGCATGACCCTTGAACCGCAGACCTTCCCCTAGCCCGAACCGCCCCCCAGCGGCATGCAACCGGATTTTAACGAAACGGCAGCGGCGCGAAATCGCCCGAAACTGCCGAAGAATTCCATTATATATGTGCCATTCGATGACATCTTGGTTTTTCTGCGCCGGCCAGCGGCAGCGAATACACTGCATTCTTGTGGATTTAGGGTAGGCTGCAACCTGTCTGGAGAGTGGACTCGCGTTGGGTCGTTCGCGGGATCCGGGTTTGCACTGCGTCAAATGACAGGTGCGGTTGCCGGTCTCGATCCTATCGTTGGACCTTTCCTCGCGCAGAGTGCCACCTTCATCTGGGCTACCGGGAGCTCGCACCCATGGTCTTTCGTCGTATGTTCCGTTCTCTCCTTCGCAAGACCTTCCTGGGGGCGGCGCTTTCCACCGTCGCCATCGGCGGCGCCATGGCTCAGGGCTACGGCACCGGCGCACCTTCGGGCGATCAGGAGTGGACCTACCAGGTTGGCGTCTATGGCTTCATGCCCGGCGTGACAGGCGATGTCGGCGTGCGCGGCGTCTCGTCGGAGGCCGACGTCAGCTTCGACCAGATCTGGGACAATCTCGACATGGCCGCCATGGCCTTTGGCGAAATCCACCGCGACAAGTTCTCCTTCGTGGTCGATGCCGACTATCTCGACCTTCGCGCCGACGGTTCGCGCGTGTCGAACCGCGGTTTCGTCCAGGCCAATCTCGACATGAGCTTCAAGCAGGTCGTCGCCGCCGGCTATGCGACCTATACGATCATCGACAGCACGATCAATGCGAACTCCGACAAGCGCGTCTTCAACCTCGATGTCCTTGGCGGCGGCCGCTACAACTGGCTGGAGAGTGAGCTGGGCCTGAGCGTCGCCGGCCTGCGCCGCAGCGCCACTGCCAGTTCCGACAGAACCGTGGACTGGGTCGATCCGGTGATCGGCCTGCGCGCCACCTATGTCCCCTACGACAACTGGTTCATCAGCGGCTGGGCCGATTTCGGCGGCTTCGGCGTGGGTTCCCAGCAGACCTATCAGCTGATCGGCACGGTGGGCTATCGCTTCGAGAACGGCCTTGATCTCTTCGCCGCCTACCGGTCCTATCACTTCAAGTATGAAACCGGCTCGGGTGCCGATTACCTCAACCTCGACCTCACCTATTCAGGTCCCGAATTTGGGCTCGCATACCGCTTCTGACCACCGCGCCACGCGCGGCCACAGACCACCGGCTCCCCATCGGGAGCAGCCGTGAAGCAAACGCGCGCCCAGGCGGCCCGGCAGGCTGGTTCATGGACCCTGGACTGGCAGACCGCCAACGACGGTGTGCTGGTCGCCGTTCTGGGGGGAAACTGGCGCCTTGCCGACAGCCTGCCGGATGCCGGCGAGGCCGACAGCACCCTGGCGGGCAAGCACAGCCTTCTGGTTGACGGTAGCGCACTGGAGGCCTGGGACAGCGGCCTCCTTGCCTACCTCTCCAAGCTGGCGGGCCTCTGCGCCCAGCGCTCGATCGCCTTCGACACCAAAGGCATGCCCGAGGGCGCGCGCCGCCTTCTGGGCCTGGCGACCGCCGTGCCCGAACGCGCCGGAGCGCGGCGCAGCGTCGACCGCGACAGCTTCCTCACCGCCGTCGGCCGGGAATCGCTGAAGGGCATCAGCAGCGCGGGCCAGCTCGTCTCCTTCCTGACCGACAGTGCGCGCGCGGCCTCGGGCATGTTCCGGGGACGCCCCGGCTTCCGCTACCGCGACCTGCTGGCCCTGATGCAGGCCTGCGGCGCCCAGGCGCTGCCCATCGTGACGCTGATCAGCCTGCTTGTGGGCATGATCCTGGCCTTTGTCGGAGCCGTGCAGCTGACCGCCTTCGGCGCCCAGGTGTTCGTTGCCGATCTGGTGAGCCTGGCCATGGCGCGCGAGATGGCCGGCATGATGACCGGCATCGTCATGGCCGGACGCACGGGCGCGGCATTCGCCGCACAGCTTGGCACCATGCAGGTCAACCAGGAGATCGACGCCTTCAAGACCTTCGGCATCGACCCCATGCGCTTTCTGGTGCTGCCGCGCATGATCGCGCTCATCGTCATGGTGCCGATGCTGACGATCTACGCCAACCTGGTCGGCATGCTGGGCGGCGCCCTGGTCGGCGTCGGGGTCATGGGCATCGGCCCGCTGGAATACCTCGACCGCACGCAATCGTCCGTCGGCCTTGGCGATTTCGCCGGCGGCCTGTTCAAGGCGGCAATCTTCGGCGTGCTGATCGCGGTCGCCGGCTGCATGCGCGGCATGAACTGCGGCCGCAGCGCGCAGGCCGTGGGCGATGCCGCAACCTCGGCCGTGGTCACCGGCATCATCTTCATCATCGTTTCCGATACCGCGCTCACCGTCGTCTACATGCTGCTGGGGGTGTGAGGATGCAGCCGGAAAGCGCCCCCGCCGCCATCACCATCTCGAACCTGACGATGGCCTTCGGCACATTCCTCATCCAGCGCGATCTCAATTTCGAGATCCGCCGCGGCGACATCTTCATCGTCATGGGCGGCTCGGGCTGCGGCAAGAGCACCCTGCTGCGCCACCTGATCGGCCTCAACGAACCGGCCAAGGGCGACATCCTCTATGGCGCGACCAGCCTGGTGCAGTCCCAGCCCGCGCAGCGCGCCGGCATCATGCGCAACATCGGCGTGCTCTATCAGACCGGCGGCCTGTGGAGCTCCATGACCCTGGCCGAAAACATCGGCCTGCCGCTGGGCGAATACACCAGCCTTTCCCCGCGCGAGATCCGCGACCTCGCCTCGCTCAAGCTGGCGCTGGTCGGCCTGGCCGGTTTCGAGGACTACTACCCTTCCGAAATCAGCGGCGGCATGCAGAAGCGCGCGGGTCTTGCCCGCGCCATGGCGCTGGACCCGGAAATCCTCTTCTTCGACGAGCCTTCCGCCGGCCTCGACCCGATCAGTTCGCGCCTGCTCGACGATCTGATCCTGGAGCTGCGCGAAAGCCTCGGCGCCACCATCGTCATCGTCACCCACGAACTCGCCAGCATCTTCGCCATCGGCAACAACTCCGTCTTCCTGGATGCCGACACCAAGACGATGATCGCCCAGGGCGACCCCCACGACCTGCTTGACCACTGCCCCGACCCGAAGGTTCAGAAGTTCCTGCGCCGCGGCGAGGGCGAGGACGTTTCGCCGGTGCCGCAAGGAGGCCCAGCATGACCAAAGCCAATCCCACCGTCGTCGGCGGTTTCGTCGTCGGCGCCATCGCCCTGCTTATCGCCGGCGTCATCTTCTTCGGCTCGGCCAGCATGTTCGCGCCCAAGATACCGGTGGTGATGGTCTTCCCGGATTCGGTCGAGGGTCTTTCCACCGGCTCGTCGATCGAGTTCAGCGGCGTGCAGCTTGGCACCGTCACCTCCGTCACCGCCATCGTGCAGGCCGATCTTTCGATCCAGATCGTCGTCAGGGGCAATATCGACCCATCAGCGATTTCCCTGGGCGCGGGTGTCGCGGCGCCCCAGGCGCCGGGCGAGTACTTCCAGCAATTCGTGGACAAGGGTCTGCGCGCGCAGCTCAACACCGGCAGCATCCTGACCGGGCAGAAGATCGTCTCCCTGGTCGTTCGGCCCGATACGCCGGCCGTGCTGCTCAGTACGGTGGAAGGCGGGCACGAGATTCCCACGGTGGAATCCGACTTCGACGTCTACAAGGCCCAGATCGCCGACACCCTGGCGAAGATCCAGAAGCTGCCCCTGGACGAGCTCGCCCAGCATCTCATGACGACCATCGACAGCTTCGGAACGACCTCCGACAGGGCCAACGAGATGATCGGGGTGATCCAGGACGACACCGCCTCGGTTCTTGCCCGCATGGACGAGATTCTCGCCCAGGCCCAGTCCCTCGGCCTGGTCCGGAACACCAACCAGACCGTGACGGACGTCGGCACGCTCGCCACCGACACCAATGCGCAGATCAGCGTCATGGCCGAACAGGCCAAGCTCGCTGTGGCGAGCTTCGAGCGGACGTCCACCGTGCTGCAGAACGCCCTGGACACGCTCAACGGGGCCCTGAGCGAGGCTGAAGGGGTCATCGCGCCGGATTCCGAGCTTTCCCGCGCCACGCTGAACACCCTGAATGACGTCTCGGTGGCGGTGCGCGACATCGGCGCAACGGCGAACTCGATCCGCACCCTCACGGACTACCTGGCCCGCAATCCCGACAGCATCCTCTTTGGCAAGCCCGCGGAGTAA
>CALLQH010000034.1 GCA_938014945.1 uncultured bacterium
TGCCCTTGGCGATCGTCTTCCACTCGTAGAAGCCGTCGGCGGCGATGACGCAACGGCGGCTGCGGAAGGCCTGCCGGAAGGCGGGCTTCTCGGCGATCGTGTCGGCGCGCGCGTTGATCATCTTTGCGCCGATGCCCGCGTCCTTGGCCCAGAACGGAATCAGGCCCCAGCGCAGCCACGCCAGATGCCGGTCGCCGTCGGCCTCCGGGCGCAGCGCGAGCACGTCCTGGGTCGGCGCGATGTTGTAGCGCGGCGCAAGGTTGGGCACGGTGGCCAGGCCCAGCAACTGCGCGATCTGGTTGGGGGGACCCTTGAGGGTGAAACGTCCGCACATGGATGAAGCCTAGCAGGGACAGCGACGGGAGAGGAACGTGAGCGAGAGCATTTTCGACCCGGCGGTCTATCGCCAGACCGGCGGCTTCATGGGTCTGCCGGTGCGCTACACGCTGGAGGGCGCGAAGCTCGCCGTGCTCGGCATGCCCTTCGATTGCGGCGTCCATCCCACGCGGGTGGGATCGCGCCAGGGGCCTGCGGCGATCCGCGAGCAGTCCGGCCTGGTGCGCCCCTTCCAGCCGCCCCATGCCGACTTCAATCCCTTTGCCGAACTCGGCGCCATCGACTGCGGCGATGCCGTCTGTTCACCCGGCCGCCCCGAGCCCTCCTTCGAGACGATGGAGGAAGCGGTGTACCGGCTCGCCAGCCGCGGCGTGGCCACGCTCACCATGGGCGGCGACGGCACGGTTACCCTGCCGCAGCTGCGCGCCTGGAAGCGCGTCATCCCCGATCTCTGCGTCCTTCATATCGACGCCCACACCGACAGTTATCCCGTCACCGGGCAGGAGCGGATCACGACGGCGACGACCTTCACGCTCGCCGCCGAGGAAGGCCTGATCGATGCCGCCCACACCCTCCACATCGGCGCCCGCGGGCCGACCTACATGGGCGGCGTCTTCGAGCACACCCGGGGACTGGGTTACGAACTGATCCCCGATGCCGACATGCGCCGCGAGGGTCTGCTGGCGACCATGCGCCACGCCATGGAGCGGCTGGCCGGGCGCAAGGTCTATCTGTGCTGGGACATGGATGTCTTCGATCCGAGCTGCGCGCCCGGCGTCTGCACGCCGACCTGGGGCGGCATCACGGCCGGCGAGGGGCTGGCCATGCTGCAGAGCCTGGCGGGCCTCGATGTCGTCGCCTTCGACGTCAACACGATCAGCCCGCCGCACGACATCGGCGGCATGTCGGCCTATCTGGCGGGATGCGTGATGCTGGAGGGGGCGACACTCATCGCCCGGCGACCGGGTGGGCCGCGCTACGCCGGAACCTGAGACAGGAGCGTCTCAGCCGAAGCGGACAACAGTGCCGGTTGGTGTCTCGGGCAGGGACGCCGGCTGCACCAGAAGCTGCAGCATCGCTTCGCGCAGGGCGCCCGCGCGCTCTTCCAGCCGCTCCACGTCGCGTGCGGCGGCCTGGACCTTGTCGAGGTTCTGCTGAAGAGCACTGTTGATCGTCATGATGCTGTCCCAACGCGGGGGAACGGCCCCGTTGCCTTGGAACATGGTGGCGATTCGGTGAAAGCAACGTGACGCAGGTCACAGAATCAGGGCCGGCAGCCGCTTTTCTCCGAAAAAACCTCTGTTTGCGCGCCTGTTCTGCTGGCATTGGCCGAGCATCCTACGCGGCGCGGTTGAATCCCTCGGCCGCCACATCCGCGATGTCGCGGATGATGCCGGTGATCTCGAAATCCTTGGGCGTGTAGACGCGGGCGACGCCGGCGGCCTTGAGCGCGGCGATGTCCTCTGCGGGGATGATGCCGCCGACGACGATGGGAATGTCGCCGCAGCCTTCGGCGTCCATCAGGCGGCGGACCTCGCCGACGAGGCGGATGTGAGCGCCCGAGAGGATCGAGAGGCCGACGACATGGACGCTCTCCTCCAGCGCGGAGGCGGCGATCTGCTCAGGGCTGAGGCGGATGCCCTGATAGACGACCTCGATGCCGCAGTCGCGGGCGCGCAGGGCGATCTGCTCGGCGCCGTTGCTGTGGCCGTCGAGGCCCGGCTTGCCGACCAGCAGCTTCAGCGGGCGGCCCAGCGCGGCGCTGGCCTTGGCGACGTGCTCGCGGGCTGCGGCCATGGCTTCCGCGGGCGCCGGGGCGCTGGCGGCGGCAAGGCCCGTGGGCGCGCGGTATTCGCCGAAGACCTCGCGCAGGGCGCGGCCCCATTCGCCCGTGGTGACGCCGGCATGGGCGCAGGCGATGGAGGGCTCCATGATGTTCTCGCCCGCCGCGGCGGCGGCCTTGAGGGCGGCGATGGCGGCCTGCGCGGCGTCGTTGTCGCGCGCGGCGCGCCAGGCGGTGATGTTGGCGATCTGCTCGGCCTCGGCACCCGCCTCCACGGTCATGAAGCCGCCGTCGGTGCCGGCGGTGAGCGGCGAGGGCGCCGATTCGGTGAAGCGGTTGACGCCGATCACCGGCATCTCGCCCGATTCGATGGCCGAGACCCGCGCGCTGTTGGAGGTGACCAGCGCCTGTTTCATGTAGCCGGTCTCCACGGCGACGGCCGCGCCGCCCATGGTCTCGATGCGCTCCATCTCGGCCTTTGCGGCGGTCTTGAGCTCGGCGACCTTGGCCGCGATCTCGGTCGAACCCTCGAAGATGTCGCCGAATTCCAGCAGGTCGGTCTCCATGGCGACGATCTGCTGCAGGCGCAGGCTCCACTGCTGGTCCCAGGGGCGGGGCAGGCCCAGGGCCTCGTTCCAGGCAGGAAGCTGCACCGCGCGTGCGCGCGCGCCCTTCGACAGGGTGACGGCGAGCATCTCCAGCAGGATGCGGTAGACGTTGTTCTCGGGCTGCTGCTCGGTCAGGCCCAGCGAGTTGACCTGCACGCCATAGCGGAAGCGGCGCATCTTGGGGTCATCGACGCCGTAGCGCGATTCGCAGATCTCGTCCCAGAGCTCGGTAAACGCGCGCATCTTGCACATCTCGGTGACGAAGCGGATGCCGGCGTTGACGAAGAAGCTGATGCGCCCCACGACATCGGCGAAACCCTCGGGGCTCACCGTGCCGGAAGCCTTCACGTCGTCGAGAATCTGGATCGCGTTGGCGAGCGAAAAGGCGATCTCCTGCACCGGCGTCGCACCGGCTTCCTGCAGGTGATAGGGGCAGACGTTGATCGGGTTCCACTTGGGCGTCTGCGCCACCGAAAAGACGATGGTGTCGCGCGTCAGCCCCAGAGAGGCGCGCGGCGGGAAGATGTAGGTGCCCCGCGACAGGTATTCCTTCACGATGTCGTTCTGGATCGTGCCCGACAGCGCCTTGCGGTCGACGCCGCGCTTGTCGGCGAGCGCGATGTAGAGGGCGTAAAGCCATGCCGCCGTGGCGTTGATGGTCATGGAGGTGTTCATCTGTTCGAGCGGGATGCCCTCGAACAGGGTCTCCATGTCGCCCAGATGGCTGACCGGCACACCGACGCGGCCCACCTCGCCGCGCGCGATCGCCTCATCGGCGTCGTAGCCGGTCTGCGTCGGCAGGTCGAAGGCGATGGAAAGGCCCGTC
>CALLQH010000035.1 GCA_938014945.1 uncultured bacterium
GGCCGTAGGCGACGTTGTCGTAGATCGACTTCGGGAACGGGTTCGGCTTCTGGAAGACCATGCCGACGCGGGCGCGCAGCTGCACGACATCGACCGAGCGGTCGTAGATGTCGGCGCCGTCGAGCGTGGCGGTGCCCTCGATACGCACGCCCTCGATGGTGTCGTTCATACGGTTCAGGCACTTCAGGAAGGTCGTTTTGCCGCAGCCCGACGGGCCGATGAAGGCCGTCACCTGGCGCTCGGGGATGTCGATGTTGATGCCCTGCAGCGCCTGCTTCTCGGTGTACCAGAGCTTCAGGTCGCGGGCCTGCAGCTTCATGTGGCCGTCGATCCGGGGCAGCCGGTCGACACCGATGGTGACGGCGTCGGCCTGGGCGGCGGCGTGCGGGTTTTCCTGGGACGTTACCATCGGACTTCGAACCTCTGTCTGAGAAACACGGCGATGCCGTTCATGAAGATGAGGAAGCCGAGCAGCACCATGATCGCGGCCGAGGTCTTCTCGACGAAGCCGCGTTCGGGGCTGTCGGCCCAAAGGAAGATCTGCACCGGCAGCGCCGTGGCGGCGTCCATCGGCCCGTGGGGCAGGTCGACGATGAAGGCGACCATGCCGATCATCAGCAGCGGCGCCGTCTCGCCCAGGGCCTGGGCCATGCCGATGATGGCGCCGGTCAGCAGGCGCGGCAGGGCCAGAGGCAGGACATGGTGGGCGATCGCCTGCACCGGCGAGGCGCCGATGCCGTAGGCCGCCTCGCGGATCGAGGGCGGCACGCCCTTCAGCGCGGCGCGCGTCGTGATGATGATCGTCGGCAGGGTCATCAGCGCCAGGGTCAGGCCGCCGACCAGAGGCGCCGAGCGCGGCAGATGCATCAGGTTGAGGAAGACGGCGAGACCCAGCAGGCCGAAGACGATCGAGGGCACGGCCGCGAGGTTGTTGATGTTGACCTCGATGATGTCGACCCAGCGCTTCTTCGGGGCGAACTCCTCCAGATAGACCGCCGCGGCGACACCCGTGGGGAAGGAGACGAGGAAGGTGACGAGCAGCATCCAGAAGCTGCCCAGCGCCGCGCCGGCAATGCCGGCAAGCTCCGGCTCGCGCGAGTCGCCGGTGGTGAAGAAGGTCCAGTTGAACACCGTCTTCATGCGGCCGTCGGCCTCGAAGGTGTCGATCCAGGCGAGCGTCTGGTCATCGACGCGGCGCAGCTCCTCGGGCGCGTCGCGCTCGATGTAGCCCTTGTTCAGCATGTCGATGTCGCTGGCCGCGGGCACCCAGATGTCGATGGTCTGGCCGATCAGGGAGGGATCGGCGGTCACCATGTTCTGCAGCTTCACGAAGGCGCCGTTGGAGACCATGCCGAGCAGCGCGCGGATGTCGCTGCGGCTGGTGACGTCCGGGAACTCCCTCTGCAGGGCGTCGACCACGATCGTGCGGTAGTTGCCCTGGGCGGGATTGGCGGCGTCGATCTGGGCCGGATCCAGGGTGACGGTGAGTTCCATCTCCGTGGCCAGGAAGCCGCTCCAGCCGCGCAGCACGATGCTGCCGATCAGGATCACCAGGAACACGGCGGCGATTGCCAGCGTGCCCATGCAGATCAAGCGGAAGCGGCGCTCGGCGCCGTAGCGGCGCCGCAGGCGGGCCTGGGCGGCCTTGCCGCTGTGGATGGCGGCAGGCGGATTTGCTGTCATCTCAGTCATACTTCTCGCGGTACTTCTGCACGACCCGCAGCGCGATGACGTTGAGGCCGAGCGTGATGATGAAGAGGACGAGGCCAAGGGCGAAGGCGGCCAGCGTCTTGGCGCTGTCGAACTCCTGATCGCCCACCAGCAGGGTGACGATCTGCACCGTCACCGTGGTGACGGCTTCCAGGGGATTGGCGGTCAGGTTGGCGGCCAGGCCCGCGGCCATGACCACGATCATGGTCTCGCCGATGGCGCGGCTCACGGCCAGCAGCAGGCCTGCGACGATGCCCGGCAGCGCGCTGGGCAGGATGACGCGGGTGATGGTTTCCTGCTGGGTCGCGCCCAGGCCGTAGGAGGCGTCGCGCAGCGCCTTGGGCACGGCGGCCAGCGCGTCATCGGTCAGCGAGGAGACGAAGGGGATGATCATGATGCCCATGACGAAACCGGCGGCCAGCGCGCTTTCGGATGCGACGTCCAGGCCGATGGTGGCGCCGGCGTCGCGCAGCCAGGGGGCGACGACCAGGGCGGCGAAGAAGCCGTAAACCACGGTCGGGATACCGGCCAGGATCTCCAGCATCGGCTTGGCGAAGGCGCGCACCCGGGGCTTGGCGTACTCGGCCAGATAGACCGCCGAGAGCAGGCCGATGGGTCCGGCGACCAGCATGGCGATGACCGTGACCATGGCCGTGCCGACCAGCAGGGGCAAGATGCCGAAGGCGCCCGAGGAGCCGACCTGGTCGGTGCGCAGGGCGATCTGCGGGCTCCACTGCAGGCCGAAGAGGAATTCGAACAACGGCACCTTGTGGAAGAAGCGCAGGGATTCGAAGAGCACCGAAAAGACGATGCCGACGGTGGTCAGGATCGAGATCGCCGCGGCGATCAGCAGCACGATCATCAGCACGCGCTCGACCGGCTGACGGGTGCGCGTGGTGACGGCGATCCGGCGATAGCTGAAGCCGAAGGCGACAAGGCCCACGGCAAAGGCGCCGACGAAGCCGATCCAGCCGCGCAGGGCGTCCAGCCGGGCGTAGTCCGCGGCGGCCTGCTCCAGGGCGGGCGTGATCTCGATGGTCGGCGTGCCGCCCAGGGACAGGGTGTGGGCGTCGGTCAGGAAGCGGTTGAGCACCGGGGTGGAGGCCTGCTGCAGGTCCTGGGGCAGGCTGGCGATCACCGCACCGTCGATCAGCGTGTCGCCGATGACGATGGCGGCCAGCCACAGGGCGATCGCGGGCAGGCCGCAGGCCAGGGCGACATACCAGCCGTGATAGACCGGGCGGGAATGGAGCAGCGCCGTGTTGCCGCCTGTCACCCGGACGGCGCGCCGGCGGCCCATCAGGTAGCCGGTCGCTGCCAGGCCGAGGAGAACGAAGGTGGCGATGGTGAGGTTCACGGGGAGTTCCGATCGGGCGGCGGCGAGGCGGGCAGAAAGAAGGCTGGAAGCGGAAAAGGAAGCGGGGCCCGGCCTGCTGGCCGGACCCCGCCGGGGTCGGTTACATGCTGAGCAGCATGCCGCCGCGGGCATTCTCGCGGGCGTCTTCACGGTCCGCGTCAGGCAGCGGGATCAGGCCCTTGTCGGCCAGGTAGCCGTAGGGGCCCCAGGCATCCTCGCTGGTGAAGGCTTCGATGAACTCCTGGATACCGGGAACCACACCGATGTGGGCCTTCTTGACGTAGAAGTAGAGCGAGCGGCTGACGGGGTAGTCGCCCGAGGAGATGTTCTCGAAGGTCGGGTCGACGCCGTCGATGGCCGAACCCTGCAGCTTGTCGACGTTCTGGTCGAGGAAGCTGAAGCCGAAGATACCGAAGGCTTCCTTGTCGGCTTCCAGCTTCTGGACGATCAGGTTGTCGTTCTCGCCGGCTTCGACGAAGGCGCCGTCCTCACGGATCGACTGGCAGACTTCCTCGTACTTGTCCTTGTCGCTGTCCTTCAGGGCGGCGACGCTGTCGAAGGACTTGCAGCCGCCGTCCATGACCAGCTCGACGAAGGCGTCGCGCGTGCCGGAGGTCGGGGGCGGGCCCATCACGCGGATCGCGTAGTTGGGCAGGTTGGGGTCGATCTCGGACCAGTTCTGGTAGGGGTTGGCGACCAGGTTGCCGTCGGCATCGGGCACTTCGGCGGCCAGGGCCTGCCAGAGCTGCGGGATGGTGATCGACATCTGCGGCTCGTTGCGGCTGTTGGCCAGCACGATGCCGTCAAAGCCGATCTTGACCTCGATGATCTCGGTGACGCCGTTCTCGGCGCAGGTCTCGACCTCGGACTCCTTGATGCGGCGCGAGGCGTTGGTGATGTCGGGAGTGTCCTCGCCGGCGCCCGAGCAGAAGAGCTTCAGGCCGCCGCCCGAACCGGTCGACTCGACAACCGGGGTGGCAAAGCCGCTGGTCTGGCCGAACTGCTCGGCCACGGCGGTGGAAAACGGGAAGACCGTCGAGGAGCCGACGATCCGGATCTGATCACGGGCCTGCGCGGCACCGGTGGCCATCGCGAGGGCGACGCCGGCCAGAGCGAGGCTCTTGAGGTTGAACTGCATGTCCCCTCCGGGAGATTGAAATGTCTCTCGCGCCGGACCGTCCGGAGCGATTGCGGGGCGACGCTACGTACGGGGCATAAACGATATACGACTGTTAGATGACAGTTCGGTGACACCGCGGGGCGGCGCCGTCTGTCCCGCTGCGGGACGGCAGACCTCTCGATCTAGAGGTCTAGACAAATTTGTGACAGAAACATGAGGCCTGCCGCGGCTTCCCGGCAGATCGTCCGATGGGCGGTGCCGCCCGCGCGGGCGGCACCGGTGCTGGGGACAGAACGCGAAAAACAATGCCGGAATCATGACAGTCCGCCCCTCGGAAGCGGGGCGGAAACAACCCGGATGCGGCTGCGGGGCACCGAATCGGTTCCCGCAGACCTGCAAACCGGTTCAGGCGACGCGGCTGAGGTACCAGTCGATGAAGCTGCGGGTCCAGCCCTCGTGGGTGGAATAGGGTCCGGGCTGGTAGCGGCGCGAATTCACGCCCTTCTGGTTGTCGTTGATGATCTTGGTGTCCTCGATCGTCGTGACGTCCCACATCCACTTGAGCTTATCGATCTCATAGTCGCGGCCCTCCTCGGCGTCGCCGCGCACCACCCAGCTCACGCGCACTTCGGTGAACTGGGTCGAGACCGGGGTGAAGCGGAAGAGCGTGGCGTGATCGTCGCAGAGGTAGATGTAGAACAGCGGGCCGAAACTGATCAGGGCCTCGCCGTCGTCGGGTTCGCGCTCGGGATCGAGCAGGGGCGCCACGTAGCTGCCGTCCTGCGAGAGCGTGTGGAAGCCGTCCCGGATCGGCTGGCGGAACACGCTCCACGGCTGCCGCGTGTCGTTGACGTAGTCGGCGTTGAACATGGCAACGGCATGGCCCTTGGCGGTCCACTTGTCGCGCCACTCGCTCACCACCTTCTGGCGGGCAGCGGGATCGCGTGCGCCGTCGTTCACGTAGGCATTGACCACGGTGTACTCGGGATGGGCCGGAGCGCAGTGGTAACACTCGTGGAAGTTCTCCACGGCGAGCTTCCAGTTGGCGTCGGTCGGATAGACCTCGATGTGGGCGATCTGGGTGGTCTCGAGTTTCGCCCAGTCGAGATAGGGCCCGACCTCGCGCGCCATGGCGGTGAAATCCACCACTTCGGGATCGCCTTCCTCGGCGAGGTTGATGAAGATCAGCCCGTTCCACACCCGCACCTGGCAGGCATGCAGCGGCCAGGCCTCCGGATCGAAGCCCTCGGGCATCATGCGCGCGTGCTTGAGCTTGCCTTCCAGGTCCCAGACCCAGGCGTGGTAGGGGCAGGTCAGGGTCCTCACGCTGCCCCTGGGCTCCAGGCAGATGCGGCTGCCGCGGTGGCGGCAGACGTTGAAGAACGCGCGGATGGCGC